>DYLA01000030.1:13574-20788 GCA_020722265.1 Anaerolinea sp. | reverse complement strand
GCGGGGCATCAAGTGCACCAGTTTTGACGTCTCCACGATTGAATGTAGCGTTACCGAGATTCCTCGCTTCGCTCGGAATGACAGCGATGCGACTTTGCACATGCCGTGGACCAGAACTCGCCAAATTGACCTTTGGATTCGCCAGTGCTATAATCGGCGCGCTGATGACAACCTTTATCATTTTGCCCACCTACAACGAAGCGCAGAACCTCGCGCCGATGGTCACCCAACTCCTCGCGCAGCCCCTTCCCGATGTCCACATCCTCGTGATTGACGACAATTCCCAAGACGGCACCGGCATAATCGCCGACGAATTGTGCGAGCGGTATCCGCAGCGCGTTTTCGTGATGCATCGCGCCGGCAAGTTGGGATTGGGTACCGCCTACATCGCCGGTTTTCGCTACGCGCTGGAACACGGCGCCGATTGCATCATCCAAATGGATTGCGATTTCTCCCACTCGCCGGCTTATTTGCCGCATTTCGTCGCACGGCTCGGCGAGTACGATGTCGTCGTTGGCTCGCGGTACGTCCCCGGCGGCAAACTCGACCCGCGCTGGAGCGGCTGGCGATACTGGTTGAGCAAGTGGGCGAACAGCGTTTGGGTGCGCTTCATCCTCGGCACCCAGGTACGCGATGCCACGGCGGGTTTCAAATGCTGGAGCCGCCGCGCCCTCGAACGCATTCCACTCGAAGCGGTGCGCTCGAACGGCTATGTCTTTCAAGTCGAGATGGCGTACCTGTGCGAGAAACTGGGGCTGCGCGTTCTAGAATACCCCATTTTTTTCGAAGACCGGCGTATCGGTCAATCGAAGATGACCGTGCCGGTGAAACTCGAAGCCGCATGGCGCGTCCTTGAGATTCGCCTGCGCTACGGTGGCTTGGCACATTCCGCGCGAGTCGAGTATCAGCGTGTATCGGCGTGACCTCCTGATTTTTGCGTTCTTCGTCGCGCTGGCGGCGCTCTTTTTTGCGCCAGTTCTCGTGGGCGGCGCGACGCTCGTCCCGTTCGACAATCTCTTCCGCTTTCCTCCTTGGAGCGCGTTCGCCGCGCCGTTGGGTATCACGACGCCGTACAACGAACTCGCCAGCGACCTCCTCCTCGAAAACTACGCGTGGAAGCGTTTCATCGTCGAGTCGCTACGCGCGAAAGAGATTCCGCTGTGGAATCCGTACCTCTTTGGCGGCGTGCCCTTTCTCGCCGCCGGGCAGCACTCGGCGCTGTATCCGTTCAGCCTCCTGTTCTACCTCTTGCCGCTCGACCGCGCCTTTGGCATCTTTGTGGCGCTGCACCTCGCGCTCGCGGCAATGACGATGTTCACCTTCGCGCGCGTGCTCGGCATCGGACGCTTTGGCGCGCTGGTGAGCGCGTTGGCGTACGCGTTCAGCGGCTTTTTCGCGGTCAGCGTCACCTTCCCGATGGTGATCGCGGCAGCGGCGTGGCTGCCCGCCGCGCTCGCGTGTATCGAGTTGATCGTCCGCGCGCGCGATGCCTCGCGACGGATCTTCTGGACGCTCATCGGCGCGAGCGCGCTGGGCATTCAGTTTCTCGCTGGGCACGTCGAAATCTCGATGTACATTCTGATCATCACGGCGTTCTATGCCGCGTGGCGCATCGTTACGGTGTGGCGGTCAGCGGTCGGTGGTCGGTGGTTACCCCCTCTCGTCGCCGTCGCCGCGATGGTCGCACTTGGCATCGCACTCGGTGCGATCCAACTCGTGCCGCTGTACGAACTCGCGCAAAACAATTTCCGCAGCGGGTCGGTTTCGTATCAAGACGTGATTGGCTGGGCGTACCCGCTGCGCCAAATCATCACCTTCATCGTCCCCGATTTCTTCGGCAATCCAGCGCACCACGCGTACCTCGATGTGTTCGATTTCACGACGCGCGCCGCGCCGACCGGCACGATCTTTTGGGGCATCAAGAACTATGTCGAAGCGGGCGCGTACGTGGGAATTTTGCCGCTCCTGCTCGCTGCGCTAGCCATTGTTTCAAGTTTCAGGTCTCGCGTTCCAGGTTCGGACGACCGGAAACTTGAAACCGAGAAACCGGTAACGTGGTTGTTTGCCGCGCTCGCGCTCCTCTCCCTCCTTTTTGCCTTCGGCACGCCGTTGTATGCGATTCTTTTCTTTGGCGTTCCCGGCTTCGATCAACTGCACACGCCGTTTCGCTGGGTCTTTCCGTACACGTTGAGTGTCGCGATGCTCGCCGGCATTGGCGCGCAACGAGTGTCCAAGTTTCAGGTTCCGGATGCCCAGCCTCGCGTGGTGCGCTTCACGGTTCACATTCTACGCTGGCTGCCCCTGGCGCTTGGGCTCTCCCTTCTTGCGGCTCTCGCTGTCTCGTGGGTTCTGCGCGACCAGACCCTCGCGCTCGCCGACCGCCTCGTGCAATCATCGGACCTTGCGCGCGCCGTGTTCGACAGTGGGCGAATGTTCTACTCGTACGAATTTCGCAATCTCGCGCTGTTGGCGATTGTGCTCCTTGGTGCAGGCATCGCGTTCTGCGTCTCGCGTCTCACGTTGCGCGTTTCACGTTTCACGCTTTCGCTCTGGCAGCCGCTCGCGCTCGTCCTCGTCATCGCCGAGTTGTTCGTCATCGGGACGCAATTCTACCCTCGCGCCGAGCCGCGCCTCGCCGAGTTCGTCCCGCCGGCGGTGAAATTCCTCCAGCAAGACAAAACGCTCTTTCGCATCACCAGTTACGATCAGCCCGGCGAAAAAGTGTTCAACCCGAACGTCGGAATGTTCTATCACCTCGCGGACATTCGCGGCTACGACTCGATCATCCCCAAGCCGTACGCCGAGTTGATGGGTACGCTCGCGCCGCAAGACGAGTTGCTCTACAACCGCATCGCGCCGTTCTACACCCCCGAGCCGTTCGACGCGCCGCTGTTCCACCTGCTCAACGTCAAGTACGTACTGACGACACGCCCGCTGCCGAATGCCGGGTTTGCGCTCGTGTACGACGCCGAAATCAAAATCTATCGCAACGAACGTGTGTTGCCGCGCGCGTTTCTCGTATCGCGTGCGCGCGTCATCACCGATCGCGCCGCGCTACTCGCCGCGATGCGAACGTTCGACCCGGCGCGCGAGGTGTTACTGGAGCAAGACCCCGGCTTGGAAACGCCGGCGTGCGCGTACGCACCGGTGAGCATCGAAAAGTACGCCGGCAGCGAAGTAATCGTCAAGAGTGTGCAGGCGTGCGCCGGCTGGCTCGTCCTCGCCGATTCGTACTTTCCCGGCTGGCTGGCGTACGTGGACGAGAAGGACGCTACGCTCTACCGCGCCGATTACAATTTCCGCGCCGTCTATGTGCCGGCGGGTGAGCATGTCATCCGCTTCAAGTACAGCCCGCTCTCGTTCCGCGTCGGCGCCATCGGTTCGATTCTCGGTGGAATGGCGCTCTTGCTCGGCTTCGCTTATCTGGCGTGGCGACGTTTCTATCGCGCGGACGAAGCGTCGCAGGTACATCTCGTCGCGAAGAATTCGCTGTTGCCGATGGCAACTTCGTTGCTGATGAAGGGATTGGACATTGCGTTCGCGTTCTTCTGGCTGCGCGTGCTCGGACCGACCGGGACGGGGCGCTACGGCTGGGCAGTCACGATTTGGTTCTTTGCCAACACCATCACCGATTTTGGGCTGGGCATCCTCCTGACGCGCGAGGTTTCGCGCGATCGCGCGCAGGCAAATCGCTACCTGACGAACACGGCGATTCTGCGCGTTATCCTATGGCTCGCCTCGTTGCTGCCCTTCGGCGGCATCGCCACGATCTACGTCGCGTTTTTCAACGTCACGCTCGATACGGCGTTTGCGCTCGTCCTCTTGCTCATCGGCATCCTGCCGAGTACACTCTCCGCGTCGCTCGCGTTCCTGTTCAACGCGTACGAGCGCTTTGAGTATCGCGTCGCGGTGGACGTGGTGACGCGCATCGTCTCGATTGCGCTGGGGGTGATCGCGCTGCTGTTGGGGTACGGGTACGTGGGACTCGCGGGCGTCTCGATTCTCACCAACCTCTTCACGCTCACCGCGTTCTACTATCTGGTACGCGCCACCCTTTTCGTTCCGCACTGGAACGTGGACGGCGCGTTGATCCGCTGGATGTTCTTCGAATCGTTTCCACTGATGCTCAACAACTTGCTCTCGTCTCTCTTCTTCCGCATTGATGTTTTGATCTTGCAGCCGCTCAAGGGAGACACGGTGTTGGGGTACTATCAGACCGCCTACAAGTTCATTGACGCGCTCAACTTCATCCCGTCGAATTTCACGCTGGCGATCTTTCCCGCGCTCGCGCGCCTCACCTCCGCGAAGGACGCGCTGCTGCGCGCGTACGTCGTATCGCTCAAGATTTTGCTTTGGCTCGCACTGCCGCTCACCGTCGGCACCTTCTTCATCGCGCGCGAACTGATCGTGATTTTCGGCGGCGACGCCTATCTGCCACACTCGGCGATCGCGCTGCAGGTGCTCATCTGGTTCCTGCCATTCAGTTTCATCAACAGTGTGACGCACTATGTTTTGATCGCGCTCGGACAGCAGCGCTTTTTGACCAAAGCCTTCCTCATCGGGGTCGTGTTCAACATCACCGCGAACTTGATCGCGATTCCGCCGCTCGGCTACGTCGGCGCGTCGCTCACGACCATTCTCTCTGAAATGGTCTTGCTCGCGCCCTTTTACTACTGCGTCCGGCGAAACCTCGCTGCGATTCCCTTCGTTTCGATTGCCTGGCGTCCGGTAGTCGCCGCGGGTTTGATGGGCATTGCGCTCTGGGCATTGGCGATGCGTGTAGGATTGTTCATCGCCGTGCCGCTCGCGGGCGCGCTGTACCTCGTGCTCTTGTTTGCGCTCGGCGCGGTTGGGGCAGACGAGCGCGCCCTCCTGCAGCGACTCGTCCCCGCGCGCTGGCATCGGCTCGCGCGACTGGCGTAAAAAACGAAAACCCCGTTCTTCAACGGGGTTTTCGCTCAAATGGCCGCCGCGCTAGCGGCACGCCGCGTCCAAGCGCTCCAACTCCTCTTCGATGCGAATTCGCGCGTGCTGCAAGCGAACGACAGGCACTTGGAGGTTGAACGCGTCAATCGCCCGATTGAGTGCGGTGGCGCGGGCGCGATAGTCGGCGCGGACGCGTTCGCGCGCGCGGGCGAGGTGTTCGCGCACAGCGCGCGCGTCTGCGGGGGCGCGCGTGGCGAGCGCGGCGACTTGCTCGCGCTGCCAGCGCGTCTGTTGCTCGAGCCAGCGCGCCAGCGCGTCCCGTTCGGCGCGAATCTCCTTGTCCTGCTCGATCCACTCGGGCGCGCAGCCAGCATCCTTGAGCATCTTGAACGCCAACTGCCAGTCGGGAGGAATGTGCGCATCATCCTCCCAGACTAAGGGCTTGCCCGCGCCGGGCAGACGATCGAACTCACCGCGCTGCATCGCCTCGCGAATCTGCTGATCTATTGCGCGTTCCCGTCCATCCCGCGGAGGCTTTTCTTCGATACGCGTCACTCCTTGCAACCCAGTCTCCCAATGGCTCGCCGACTTGCGTTAGCCCTCCTCTTGCTCGCGGCGGAGACGCTGCATCCGCGCGCGTCGTCGCCCTTTCCGCTCGTCCATACGGCGCTGTTCGCCCTTTGGAATGAACCAACGGCGACGGCGCAGGTCTTTCATCACGCCGTCTTCCATTACTTCCTTGTTGAAACGGCGGAGCAGGCTGTCGAACGATTCTCCATCGCGCAGTCTGACCGTCACGGAAATCACCCTTTCTATTTTATGATGTCTCGAACAACACAAACGCCAAGCCCAGCGCGCTTGGCAATCCTACAGTGTGACCGCATACTACCACTCGCGCCGCGAATTGTCAAATCAAAACTCACCGCGAGAGCGCAGCGTTTGAACGATCTTTCTCTGCGACTCTGTAGGGGAATCGCCCCCAACTTTACCACCACCGCCTCGCGAGCCACTGCCCCACCGGCAACCCTACGCCGTAACCCTGCAAGTTGTTGCCATCGCCATTGCCTTGCACCAGGAACGTGCGCCCATTGTTCTGGAAGATGTTGCCGGTCACCTGATTGTGCGTCGAATCAAGCAAGTGCACCGCGATCGCGTTCGACTGGAACGTGTTGCCGCACAAACAATTGCTGTGCGAACGATAATCGCCTGCCGGCAGCCACGCGAACTGCGGATTCCCCTCGTACCGCTCGGAATAAAAGAACAACCCTTCGTTGCTGCTAACGATTTGATTGCCCGACACCACGTTGTTGCGACTGTTTGCCGAGATGACGCCGTGATTCCGCATATTCGAAATCGTGTTCCCTTTGATCTCGGTGTTGTGCGCGTACCCCAGCCAGACGCCATCGAGCCCCTCGCCCATCACATTATCGTTCACCTTGTTTCCCGGACAGAACCCCAGTTCGACCGCGTTGTAATAGACGCCGGTAATCGTGTTACCGACGATCGAGTTGTTGCTGCCGCAGGGTAACGCGTGCGCTTTGATAAAGATGCCGTTGCCGTTCCGTCCGGTCACCTGATTGTTCGCGATAGTGTTGCCATTCGAGCCATCCTGAATGGCGATGCCCCCCGCATCGCAGCCATAGCCCACCTCACCCGCGCCCCACGTGCACTTGCGAACGTTGTTCGCGGTCGCATTGTACGACACTTGGCTGTTCTGCGTGCGAACCAGATTGACCCCCCACGCCGAATTCTCGGACGCGGTATTACCGCGCACGACGACGCCACTCGAATACCGCACGTCAATCCCGATGGCTTGGCGCGTCGTCGCGTTGTTCAGCACTTGGGAATCGGTCGTGTGGTTCAGCCGAATACCGCCCCCCTCGGTCATTCCGAGAAACTTGCCAAAGCGCGTGGCAGGATCCACGTCGTCATAGTTGCCCGAACTGTCGTTGTCCCGAATCACCAGTTGGCTGCCGGCTTCGACCCAGATGCCGGTGTGAAAGTTGGTCAGGCGGCAATTTTGCACTTGGACTTGGGTCGGCGCTTGCGCGCCGAGCAAGCCGTACCGGCGAATGGAAATGCCATAGCCGGTAAAATTGGTGCCGCGCAGGGTATGCTGGGCGCAATCGAGAACAACCTGACTGGCTTGAATCTTGAGACAATCGCCGCTCGCCACCAGATCGGTAGCCAGCCGATAGTAGCCGGCTTCGGCAATCGTCTGACAGCGGTTGAGCGACTCCCAAGGAATCGGCGTTGGTCCGAGGGTAGGGCGCGGCGTGGCGGTACGG
>DYLA01000030.1:0-13474 GCA_020722265.1 Anaerolinea sp. | reverse complement strand
CGGGTGGGCGTGGCGGTACGCGTCGGCGTGGCGGTGTTCGTCGGCGTGGCGGTTGGGGGCGTGGCGGAGAGCCGCGCGACGAATAGTTCCGTCGCGCGCACGACTGCCGTGCGCTCGGCAACGCTCGCGCGCGCGTGCTCGTATTGATCCATCAACACGGCAAAGACACCCATCGCCACCAACCCGACCACCGTCGTTTCGATGATGACGAGGAGAGAAAGTTCTTTCCGCCTCATCGAACCCCTTTCCGCGCGAATTCTAACACAGGGGGCGCGTGGTGTCAATTCGTCTTATGCAACCCGTCACAACCACGACGGGCGAGGGAGTGCTCCTCGCCCGTCTCTTTGCTCGCGCGACGAAATCTACTTGGCCAACTCCGGCGCTTCCTGTTTGCTCTTGCGAATCGCCCAGACCAAAAGCGCTGCCAAAACGACGACCGCCAGAATGACGCCGACGTTGAGTTCGGCGTACTGCACCACAATCGGCGCGATGATGACACTGACCAGGTTGACCACCTTGATCATCGGATTGAGCGCGGGACCCGCCGTGTCTTTGAGCGGATCGCCGACAGTGTCGCCGACGACGCTGGCTTTGTGCCGTTCCGAACCCTTGCCCAAGTTCTTTGCCGTATCGCGCGGCTCGTCTTCGATCACCTTCTTGGCGTTGTCCCACGCGCCGCCGGCGTTCGCCATAAAGACGGCGAGCAACTGCCCGGAGAGGATGATGCCGGCGAGGAATCCGCCGAGCGCTTCCACTTGCAGCAGCAGTCCGACGATGATGGGCGTGACGACCGCGAGCACCGCGAGACTCACCAACTCTTTTTGCGCCGCTATCGTACAGATGCCGACGACGCGCGCGTAATCCGGCTTGACCTTACCTTCCATCAGGCCGGGAATCCGGAACTGCCGCCGGACCTCTTCGACGATCATTCCCGCCGCGCGACTCACCGCATTGATCGAAAGCGAGCTGAAAAGCCACGGCACCGCGCCGCCAATCAACATTCCGATAAATACTTTGGGCATCGAGACGCGAATGCCGGTGTTGCTCAAGAGCATCTCGCTCGCCACTTTCAATTGCTGCTGCACGTTCGTCACGTCCACCATGTACGAACCAAAGAGCGAGACCGCGGCGATGACCGCCGAACCGATGGCTATCCCTTTGGTAATCGCTTTGGTCGTATTGCCCACGGCATCGAGATCGGCGAGAATTTGGCGTCCCTCGCCGGTGAGCCCCGCCATTTCCGCGATGCCGTTCGCGTTGTCCGAAATCGGACCGAACGAATCCATCGCGACGTTGTTGCCGGTCAGGGTCAACATCCCGATGCCGGTCATCGCGACCCCATAGAGGATGTACGCCACTTGCTCCGCCGGCGTATTGCCCACGCCCGAATAGATCAGAATGGCGGCGAGGATGGTCGCGGCGATCGTCACAATCGCCCACACCGACGATTCATAGCCGACCGACAACCCGGAGAGAATCGTCGTCGCCGGACCGCCCTTAGTGGACTTGACGATTTCTTTGACCGGCGCGTGCTCGGTGCCAGTAAAGTACTCGGTCAGGCGATCAATGAAAATTGCCAACAGCACCCCCACCGTCGTCGAAGCCCACGCGCGCCACTCGTGCATATAGAAGAGAGCAACCAAGCCGAACAAGACGACGGAAATCGTGGCGGAACTGAGAAAGCCCCGGAAAATCGCGTCCATCGCTTGCGTACCCCCTTTGGCTTTTTGCTGTCCGCGCACGAGGTACGTGCCGATAATCGAACTCAGCACGCCGATGCCGCGCACCATCAACGGAAAGACGATCCATTTCAAATCGTGCGTGATCGCGACCAGCGCGAGACCCAGAATCAAGCCGGAGACGATGGTGACTTCGTAACTCTCGAAGATGTCCGCCGCCATGCCGGCGCAATCGCCCACATTATCGCCGACCAAGTCGGCGACGACTGCCGCGTTACGTGGGTCGTCTTCGGGAATATCTTTTTCCACTTTGCCGACCAAGTCCGCGCCCACGTCCGCCGCTTTGGTGTAAATGCCGCCCCCCACGCGCATAAAGAGCGCGAGCAGTGTGCCGCCGAATCCAAAACCCAGCAGCGCGTCCGGCGCGGCGATGCCGAAGATGATGAAAATCAACGTGCCGCCGAACAAACCCAAGCCATCGGTCAACATCCCGGTGATCGTGCCGGCACGATAGGCGATGCGCAGCGAATCCGGGAAACTCGTCCGCGCCGCCGCCGCGACGCGCACATTCCCTTCGACAGCCATCCGCATTCCGATTTGACCGACCGCCAGCGAAAAGCCCGCGCCCATCACGAACGCGAACGCGCGTCCCAAACCGACGATCAAGCGCACTTGGTCCGGCGGAAAGCCGTGAAAGCGTTCGAGCGCTTCGCGCGTCGGCGGAACGATATAGACGCTCAAGAACAAAGCGACTGTCAGAATCGCGATCATCGGCAGAATCGAACGCAACTGCCGACGGAGATACGCTTCCGCGCCTTCCTTGATGGCGTTCCAAACGCTCTGCATCTCTGGCGAGCCCTTGTCCTCGCGCAAGATCTGCCGACGCAGGAAAACCGCATAGAGCAGACCGAGAATCGAAACCCCCAGGACACTCCAGATGGCGATCTGCTCGAAAAAGTTGAGACCATGCATAACGCCTCTTCCTCCTCGAAGATTAGTTTGACGAGCAACAAGCGCGCGTGATTCTATCACACGTCTTGACGAAACGCAAAACTCCCTCCTACAGGTTCTAGAACTTGACGAGCATCCGTTTCATTTGTACGGAATCGCCACGTCGCCGATGAATTCGCGCGCGAGGATGATCCGCATAATGTTCGCTCCTCCTTCCGCGCCGACGACGTACGACATCAAGCCGCGAAAGAGCATTTCGACCGGCGTTTCGATCGTATAGCCCAGTCCGCCATAGTGCATCATCACATGCTTGGCGATTTCGACGCCGAGCAGTGGCGCGGTCAACTTGCAGATCGCAACGTTCGCGTTGATCTCTTTGCGCGTCACGGCTTGCGGCTGCTTGCCAAATTCGTCAATCAGCCACGCGGTCTTGAGCAGTTGATTCTTGAGCATCTCCAACTTGGCATAGTCGTCCGCGATCTCAAACGAAATGCCTTCGAACTTGGCGAGCGGTTGACCGAACAAGACGCGTTGCTTGGTGTACTCCGCACTCATCTCCAACGCGCGTTCCGATCCGCCCGCACACGCTGCGCACACCAGCACGCGCGCCGCGTTGAATCCTTCCATCAACACATACCAGCCGCGATTTTCCGCGTCCAAAACGTACTGCATGGGCACCGTCACATTCTCGTACGCGATCATCCCGGTCGAGAAACCCATTCGCCCCATCATCGTCAATTTTTGCGTGGTGATGCCGGGCGAATTGAGCGGCACGTACGCAAACGTCATTCCGCGCGTGCCGCGTTCGGGTGCGGTCTTGAAAAGCGTCAAGTGCCCGCCGCCGCGCTGCGCCGCCTCGACGACGCCGCTGATGTAGATTTTTTCGCCGTTGACGATGTACGCGTCGCCCGATTTCTGCGCGTGCGTGCGAATGTTCGCCAAGTCCGATCCGCCCGAGGGTTCAGTGGTGGCGATGCCCAAGAACCACTCGCCGCGCGCGATGCGCGGCAACAACTCACGCTTGAGCGCGTCCGAGCCAAAGCGCGCGGCAACGTAACCCCAGCCCAAACAGAGGAGCGCGTACACCGGCAACGACATCGAAAGATCGGCACGCGCGATCTCGTGAATCGTCAACAGCGCGTACACCATCTCCTCGCCGCGCACCGCCGAGCCGCCGTACTCTTCGGGAATCGTCACGCCAAACAAGCCCAACTCGGACATTCCTTTGATAATCTCTTCGGGAATCCCCTCGGCTTTGCGATCGATCTCTCGCGCGCGCGGCGCAATGTGTTTCTCCGCAAACTCGCGCACCGTTTGCTGAAACAAACGTTGTTCTTCGGTTAGTCTGAAATCCACTGCAACCTCCTTGTGTTCAGTGTTCAGTATGCAGTCTGTGGGCAACCGCGTACACCACCGATACGCCCAAGCGCAAACCGTCTTGGCGAAACAACGGGCGCATCTTGGCAAGATACTCGTCCTTGAATTTGGCGCGCGTGTCGTCCGACATTCGCAACAGCGCGGCGCGATTGCCCAGCGTAAATTGAAACGCCCACCAAGTGTCTTCGTCCGCAAAGACAACCTCGTCCTGTTCCAAATGTGTCTCGACGCGCGCCACGCCCGCGTTCATCAACGTGGCTTGAAATTCCTCCGGCGCGTAGACGACGCGCCCCGGTGTTCGCACCACCGCGTCGTACGCGCGCATCTGCTCGGCGAAGATGCGCCAACCCGGCTCGAACGGCGGCGGCGTTGCGCCGAAGGTCGTCGCGCCCAAGGTCCCGCCCGCGCGCAAGACGCGCCGCATTTCGCGCAAGGCGCGCTCGAGCGCGGGAAAAAAGAACAGTGAAAACGCGCACGTCACCACGTCGAAAGTTTCATCGCGGAAGGCCAGACGCTCCACGTCCATTTGGCACAGTTCGACGTTGCACGAACCCGCGTGTTGCGCCGCGTCCTCCGCTTGGCGCAACATCGCGCGCGACAAATCCACGCCGACCACGCGCCCCGCTTTGCCAACGCGCTGCGCCGCTGGAATCAGCACCGCGCCGCGTCCAGTTGCCACATCGAGGACGCGTTCGCCGCCGCGCCATTCCATCAACTCGACGAGACGCGCCCCCCACTTTTGAAAGATACTCGGACCCTCGCGATCATACCGCGCCGCCGCGCCATCGAATAATTCTTCGATGGCCTGTTTGCTGGCTAACGTGTTGCGTGTGCCGTGTTCCGTCATTTGATTTCGAGCACTCCAATTTCAATGGGCTCACCCAACATTTCACCAGCAGGCTGACTGTACATTCCCACCAACAAACGATAATCTCCCGCCGTAATGTTAGACGACACGGGGAGCGTGAACTCGTCGCGCAACGACTCGCCCACCTCCCACAACGTCGTCGGATAGAACGCGCCGCCAACTTGATGATCGTTCCCTTGCGCAATCTTGTCGCCGCGCGCGTCGAGCAGATGAACGAACGTCGTGTAATCGCGATCCAATTTCGCGAGCGGACTCCAATAAATCGCGACGCGCAGCGCGTCCGCTTCGCGCGTGGCATCGTAGCCCAGCACACGCACGCGATGGGCTAACGTCGCGCCGCTTGCCACATGCGGCGTCTCGGTGCGCTGACTCACGCGCCACAACCCATCGAACGCGGTGACGCGATATTTGATCTCGATGCCTGGCATCGCTTTGATGAAAAACACTGGACGACGCGTGGAGAGCGCGGCATCGGTCACGCGCGCAATGTTCGGATATTCTGGCGTGATGAGCGGGAACAAACCCAGCAGATCGCGCCGCGTGTTCTCGACGTACTGAATGTACCACAGCGGCATCATCTCGTCGCGATCGTTGGAAACGAGAATCGCCTCAGGCGGGATCGGCGCGGCGAGAATCCGCGTCCACTGTTCGCGCGGCTGGGTTTCGTGGCTACGGTCGGCGTGTGAAAGGTTCGACACAAATTGTGGAACGAGCAGGCACGCGGCAAGCAGGAGACAGGAGGCAGAAGACAGGGAGATAGGTAAAGCGCGAAACGTAAAACGCCCAACGCGATGCAAGACCCACGCCATCGCGAGTCCCATCCACATAGCCCACACCAGATACGCGGGAATGTAGTAATGCGCAATGTCGCCGATGTGATAGAGCGACGCGAAAAGAATCGTCGTGAGAAAACCGATGAGCAAGAGCGCGAGCCGCGCCCACTCGCGCCGCCACAGCATCGCTCCAAAACCAAACGCCCCCAGCGCAACACCCAGCGCGCCGAATTGATCGAGCAAGCGGTGGGGAAACGCGACGAGTCGCGCGACGCTCACCGCATCCCAGCCGATCTCGGATTGGAATGTGCGCCCCAGCGTATAGTTGATGAATCCAGTCAGCGTGTGATCATACAAAATCAAATCGTGTTCGGGCGCGAAGGGCAACACCCAGTACGGCGACGCGGGCGCGCGGAGGGGAATGTAGAGGTACAAGAGCAATGGCAGGAGGCAGGCAACAGAAGGCAGGAGGCAGGCGGCAGGAAGCGGAAGGCGGGAGGCAGGTGGCCGGCGGCAGTAAACGGTAAACAGTGAACTTGGGACCTGAAACTTGAAACTGGGAATCAGAAAGAATACCACGAACGCGGGCAACCACAGCACAGTCGAACGATGGTGCGTGAGCGCAAGCCCAAACGCGAAACAGAACGCCGCGAACTTGCGCGCGGTCGGCTCGGTTTGCCAACGCCACGCGAGGTAGAGGAGGAGTGCGATGAAGAACGCGTTGAGCGCGTACGTTTCCGCCGCGCTCGCATCGTACCAAAATGTGCGCGTCAATCCAAACGCTGCCGCCGCGATTATCGACGCGACACGATGCCGGGCAAGTTCGAGTGCAACGAGATAAACAATCGCAACAACAAACGCGGCGATGAACGCGTTGAAAAGGTTGAGTCGAAATGCCGGGTTGCCAATTGGCACAAGATGTTGAAACGCGCCGCCAAGCATCAAAAAGAGTGGATAACCGGTCGGATGAACAAAACCAAAATTCCACGCGGCAAACTGAAACTCGCCGCCATCCGCATCCACCACATCCGGCGCGAGGGTGCAGAGATAGAGTGCGAAACTTGCGAGCGCCAGCGCGCCGGGAATTAGTTTGTGCGCGGGTTGCGCGAACCGTCTCATCCTCTTCTCCAGAGCACACTCACCAGACCACCGCCGATCACCATTGCAGCGCTCACTATCGAAACTCCCAAGCCCACTTGCTCAACGACGCCTTCTTCGTAGCGCAGCGTCACCGTGTAATTTTCGCCGGGCGGAAGCGCGATCCGCATCAACGCCAAATCGTCGCGCGTGATCGGCAGCGATTGTCCGGCGTCGGTGTGCGCGCGCCAAAGCGGATACGCGTACACTTTGACATTGACACTGGCATCGCCTTGCGCGGCGCGCACGCGCAAAACGATTTCGGTGTCCTCGAACGAAATCAAGTCAACGTCGGCATTGCGCGCCTCGAACCACGCGTTCGCGTACCCCAGCACGCGGTAGACGAAAAAGTAGCCATTATTGTAGTACGACTGAAAGTGCGGCGACGCGTCCAGAAACGTGCGCGTGCGAAAATCGTTGATGCTGGCAACAATCGTCGTGATGTTGAAACGACGACAGTATTCATACACTTGGGCATCGGAAATCTCTTCAATCGGCACACCGAACAGCGCGCGGTCGTCCTGATCTTCCGGCAAGCCCTGCAACGCCGGGGGGGCAATTTCGCCAACCCACATCAAAGCCGCCACGGGCGTCCAACGCGCAAACGTTCCGCCCATGATCTGACGACCGGAAAATAGCGGCGTGAGCGCGGCAAGCGTCGTTGGGAATGTTTCATCACCGCGCGCGTTCAGGCGCGTGTAAAATGACGTGAACCACACTCGCCCTTCTGAAGCGCGCAGCGTCTCCCAGAGTTCATCAAGCCGATAATCACGAATCGCTTGACTTAGAAAATGCGGCTCGCCCTCGCCGCGCACGAAATGCGCGGACGTTTGCACGAACGGCATCAGCAAGGCAACACTTGCGAGTAACACGATGAATATCGCGAGAGGTGTGTGCGCGCGTGGCGGCACGCCACGCGTCAGCCATTCGCTCAACCTGGATATCCCCACCGCGGCGAGGGGAATGAGCGCGAAGTAAAACTCGCCAATGAGCCGCACCGGGTCGAGTTGATAGAACTGGAATCGCTCGATGACGAGCGCGTACCAACCCAGCATCGCCGCCATAATCAAGAGCGGCAGCGTGAGCAGTGCGAACAGGAACGCCCGTCGTACACCATCGGGTTCACGGCAGGCTCGCCCAATCGCGAAAATCGCTAGTAAGGCATAGGGCAAGAGCGCTCTATCGGTCAACAGTCGCCACATTTGATCGAAGGAAGAACGGAGCGGCGGGATCATTGCGCCTGACCAATACGTGCACAATGGAACCAGCCAAAAGGCGTCAAGCGCGAGCGCAAAGAGAATGATCGCCGTAAGACACACGCTCGCGCGCCCAAGGGGAACTCGTCGTATCACAACATATATGCCAAGTGCAAGCGCCAGTCCAATCACATGGTAAGGGTACAGGAGAACTACCCAGGCGAGAGCCAGCCCCGCCAGCCCGGCAAAATGCAGTCGCCGAGTGTTGATGAATTCGATTGCCCAGACCAAAACCAGCGCATTCACGCCGAACGCTAGTCGGGAACTCGTCATACCGATGATGACGGCGGGCGCGCCATCGAGGAACGCTGGGAAACCCAGAGCGAGGAAACCTGCCGCCCAGGCGACGCGTGGTTCGAAATCGAGTCGGCGGAGCGCGTAATAGAATGTAAACGCAGGGAGCGCGTACGCAAGGAAGGCGATGCTTCCGTAGATCAGCGTGGTCGGGAGTTTCCCCAGCGTCAGTGTATTCAAAAGCCAGCCCAAGATGACCGTGCCAGGCGGATAAAACAATAGTTCAGGATAACCGGCGTACCAATACGGCATCCAGTCCACAAGCCGATGATGTTCTGGCAACGCGACGTTGAACGTGTACCACAGCGTCCAATACTGCGCGGCATGATCGCCATAAATAAAAACGTCATCGCGCAGGAATGTTCCTGCAACAAGCCCGGTGGTGAGAAAGAGCGCGAAGAGGGCAAGCGCATCAGCCACCGGAATCCGGTTTAGCCATTTGGAATTCATCGGTTTGCCTATCTCCGCGCTTCGACGATGAATTCTCCCACCATCACCGCATCCCCCGCTGCTTTGCCATTCGCATCCGCAATCGCCAGCCACTCCCACGTACCAAAACGATGCAGACCCGCCAACAACCGATAACGCCCGGGCGCCACATCGCTGGCAAGCGTAATGCGATGCCGCGCCGCGATCACATCGCCCGCGCGCCACGCCTCCGTACTATCGCGCCCCGCCGATGGTGTACCATCTTTGCTCCACACGTCTTCTCCGTCCGCGCCCCGCCATCGCAAGAACAACCAATAATCCTCGCGCGGCTCCGTCAACGCCTGCCAGTACAACGTGATGCGCGTCGTCTCGCCTGGCGCAAGCGTCGTGCGTTCGATTTCCCAGCCGAGCAAGCGAATCGTACCACCAAAATCAAACGCTTGTTTGCGCGCCGACGCCGGCACGGCATCCAACGCCACGCGCGGCGGCGGACCGTAGAGCGGAAGCAAGAAACCAACTAACACGATTGTGCCGAACGCAAACATTCCGCCGCCGACCGCGCGCACAAATAATTCTCGACGATGTGCCGGCATCCACGCCGCCAAGCCCGTGACGAAGAAAATGTTGATCGGAGCGAGTGCGGGATACGCGAGGCGCGCTTGATCCGTCCCTTGATTCGTGTTCGCCCAAACGATCAGCAACAGCGCGATGAGCGCAAGGTGCAACGCGAGGAACGCAAACAGCAAGCGAGAGGCAGAAGGCAGGAAGCCGGCGGCACATTGCCGCACGACGCCGGCAAACGCGATCAGCGTGAGCGCACCCAACGCGACGTAAATCGGCGCGGGCATTTGGACGTGAATCGCGCCACCAAAGCGTCCCCAAAACGATTGAAAGAAACTCCACAGCCACGCGGGATACTCACCCAGCCCCATCGGCGCGACGACGGCATCGGTTACTTGACGCAACACTGCCCAACCCAACGGATCGCCGTACGTCAGCCAGTTGTGCGTGAGCCACGGCGCGGCAACCATCAGCGCGGGCATCGCGAGCAACGCGCCTAAACGCGCAAGCGATTCGCCGCGTCGTCTGGCAACAACGAGCGCGGCACCGCCGGCAAGCGGAACGAAGGCGAGCATACTCATTTTGGTCCACACGCCCAGCCCCAGCAATGCCCCCACGGCGATCCACGCTCGCGCGCTAACACTCGCGTCAACAATGAGCCGCGCCAACAGCCACAACATCAACGTCGAGAGCATCGCGACCAAATTATCGTTGTTGACCGCGCTCGTGATGAACAGAAATTCTGGATTGAACGCAGTGAAGGTGGCTACCGCCATCGGCAAAGGTGAGTTTGGGGAAAATACCAAACGCGCGAGCGCGAACACACTCCACACTGTGATCGCGCCCATCGCCACCGAGAGCGCGCGCATCAGGTGCCACGCCAGCGCGCCCTCGCGATACGGAAACGCTTCTTGCGGCGTGTGCAACAACACGTTCGGCGTTTTTTCGGCGAGCGAGAAATCATTGTTCGCCTTGATCGTGAAATCACCCTCAGCGATCCAAGCAGTCGCTCCGCCGACGATAGCATAGTAAAGCGGCGGCTGGAACACCTCGCCGCGCGCCGCGCCCTCTGGCAGCGGCAACGCGCGCTCACGCCCAACGTATCGCGCGTAGGCGTAATGCGATACTTCGTCCGGCGCCTCGCCCAATGG
Organism: Anaerolinea sp.; assembly: GCA_020722265.1. Taxonomy (GTDB): domain Bacteria; phylum Chloroflexota; class Anaerolineae; order UBA4142; family UBA4142; genus DYLA01. The sequence continues at coordinate 2,998 of DYLA01000030.1, read as the reverse complement.
ATTCACCACGCTGTAACCCAACGCAAGGACGAGGTAACCCAGAAGGGTGAAATGAATCGCTGATAGACGAAACATCTATTCGACTACCCGATTACTCGACTATTTGACCACCAGACCACCCAACCGCACGCGGTTACCCAACGCGCGCGCTTCGTCGTCGGTCGGAATCAAATTCTGTTGCGTCTCGAAATCATACATCCCAGCAAGAAGCGTGTAATTCCCCGACGGCAAATCGGCTGGGAGCGTAATCACGTGACGATCCACAATCAACTCGCCCGGCATCCAGCGCGTTGTCGGCGTAAACTCCCCCACTGGGTCGCCGTCGTGTTGGGCGCGCACACTGCCAGCGTCATCGGCGAGATGAATGAACACCTTGTAATTCTTGGTGAGCGGCGCGAGTGAAAACCAGTAGAGCGTGACATTCACCGGATCGCCCGGCGCAAATTGTGTGCCGACGTGATAGCCGGCAAGTTGCGTCTTGTCTTCGAGACGCGCCGCGCGCGCGGTCGGTTGCGTTGCAAATGCGAATGGATAGATGTGCCACGCGACCAGCGCGCCCAGTATCAGCGCGCCGATACCGAGTCCCATCGCCGCGCGTCGCCGCACAAGCCCAAGCGCGCTCACCCACACGACTAGCGCGAGTGCGGAAATCAACGCGCCGATCTGCCGCGGCGGCGTGTCCTCAAACGCAACTCGAACGCGATGCTTGCCCGCCGGCACATCTAGCGTTACCAAGCCCAGTTGCCCCGCCGGATACGTTGCCACGCGCGCACCATCCACGTGCGCGTTCCAGCCGGGAAAATGAAACGCGTGCACGCGCAACGGAAAACCGCTCACGCTCTCCACCACCAAATCGTACGCTAGCAAACTCTGCGCGGTAACAATCACGTGGGCGTCCACCGCCTCGGTCGTCTCGACGATTTCGGTTGCGCGCGGGATCGCCCAGCGTTCCTCTTCGACAGCCAGCGGCAAATATTCCGCCGTCCAGGTCGCGCCGATTTGCTCCATCGCGTAATCGTCTTGCCACATTCGTTGCACCGTCACTTGCTCGGCGCGCAAAGCGAGTGGCTCGCGCGGCGCGTGGGGGAGTGCATTCGCCGCGAGGATCGCTGCAACGAAGAACGCGGTTGCCACGCGCGCGATCTCGGCGCGCGGCGTCAACGCGTCGGGGGCACGCCACGTCAACATCGCGCCGATCAACAGCGCAGTGGACAAATCCACCAGCGTCATAAAGCGCCACGGATACTGCGTCATCGAAAGGAATGTCTGCGCGAGTTTCCAAATCGGCAATGAGAGTTGCAAGGTCATCGCGAACGCGCCCAGCGCGACGAACCAAAAGAAAATGAGCAGTGAGGCGCGGCGAATGGCAGACGACGAATGGCGCGGGCACGTCAAGACGACAACGAGAGAGAGTAAGGTAAAAACCGCCTGCGCGAGTCCAAGCGGACGATCTGCCGACACACCTTGATTGGGGAAATAGCGATAAATCAGGAACGGCGAAAGAAACCCATCGAGTGGCGCGAGGTGTTTTTGATAACCTGCGGCGCCAACATCGTAACTCAAATGCGCGAACGGTGTCTCGGCATACACCGGTATGATGTAGAACGCGGCGAGCGCGAACGCCAAGAGCAATGCGAATCCCAAACCCCCAATTCCAAACCGAAAACCCGAAACCTGCAACCTGGAACTAGAAATCTGAAACAGGGCGTACGCCAACAGCACCGGGCTGAACAACATCGCGGACAAATTGTGCGTCAGAATCAAACCGGCGTACGCAATGGCCAACCCCAAAACATAGATCGCCTCGCGCCGCACGATGAGCCGCTGACACAGCCAGAGCAAGAGGGGAAAGAAAACGTACGCCAAGGCTTCGGCGAGCGCGCCGCGTTGATACACATTCCCTAGATGATACGGCGCATAGAGATACGCCAGCGCAGCGAGCAAGGCAGCCGGACGATTCAACCCCGCGCGCACAAACGCGTACATCGTCCAGACCGAAAAGAGCAGTGCCGCGCCGAAGGCCAGTTTGAGCGCGACGATGTAATCCGCGCCGAGCAGATGAAAAAACTCACCTAGATAGTAACCCAGGGGGCTATAAAAATTCAGAACCGCATAACCGTACCCAAACGCAAAATCGGGAAACAGGCGCGGAAAGAAAATGCCGGCGTGGATCGCCACGTCCAAGCCCATCAACCGATAGAGATGAATCATCCCATCATCGGAAACGAAAAAGCCGGGACGCGCGAGCGGCAAGAGGGCGGGAAGCGCGCCAATCGTCGTGAGGAGCCAACCGACCGCCAAGCGTTTCATTCGAACGTTCCTACGAACGCCGCGCGCCCGCGCGCGCGCCACCACAGCACACCGCCCGGCAAACTCGTCAGCACGACGATCGCGTGAAAGATCAGCGAGAGCGCGAACGCCGCTTCACTCGGCACGCCGACCAAGCCAAAGAAGAAAACCGCCGTCGCCTCCTTGGGTCCCAAACCATTGAACGAAATCGGCAGCATCAGAACGAACGCGATGAGCGGATTGAAAAGGAAAAAGTAGATCAGCGGGATCTCGAGTCCGAGTGCGCGCGCGACCGAGTACCACACGAACGTCGCGACGACAATCACGCCGACGGAAACCAAGACATTCGCGATCAGGCTCGGATAACTCGACCGAAACGTTTGAATCGCCTGATAGAGTCGCTGGGCGCGCGGCTTGAAACGCGCGAGGAGCGGAAACGCGAACACACCCGCCAAGCGCCGCGTGACGCGCCGACTGAAAAGGAGCGCGCACGCCACCGTGAACAGTATCGCCGCCATCATCGTCGCCGTCTCGATGGCTTGCAATGGCCAAGTGTCTACGAGCCACCATGCGACCAAAACGATGTTGACGAGCGCGGCGCCCAAAAACGCCACCAACCCCATCAGGCGATCCACGACGACGGAGGTGATCGCCGCTTCGGTGCGCTTGGCCGCGCGCGCCAGCGCGTACGCGCGCACCAGCAGCAGCA
>DYLA01000029.1 GCA_020722265.1 Anaerolinea sp. | reverse complement strand
CCTGCGCTTCACCTGCGCCGCGAAGCGCAGCGGAGCGGCGTCAGGTGCAAGCGCGGGTTAGCCCGCTCCCAATTCCTTCAACGCATTTTCTATCTGCTCCACCACACTCTTTTGCGGCGAGCCATCTCCAGGTTCGCGTTTGCGCGCAAGGCGTTCCGCTTCCAACAGCGCGATGCCTTCGGGAATTGGCGAAATCGTGTCGGGGCGCGGGGTGCCGATGTCGTTGTGGTCCGTCTGCCACCAATCGCGCAGAGCGATGAGCATCCTGCGGCCTTCTTCGCCGCATCCCAGACAGGGTGGGGATAATAGGCGCAGTGGCGTGCCTTGCGGACGGCCGCTCAATACTTTATCCAGCAAAAAGCGGGGGCAACCATGCTTGATCTATGCTCAATACGCTAACCAGGGTGCTGGTGTGCGCCTGAGAAGCCCCTGCTTTAAGGCAGTATCAAACTGTGAGAGAAGATCAGGAGCCAAATAAATCTCTGTACTTCCTCCAATAAATTTCCGTCTTTTTTCAGATTCAAGACTAATTAGAGATTGGTCTCCGCTCCGACCCTGTTTCCAAAACTCCGTGAGTCCTTGCAACACATATGGCATTGTTAGGTTGGCATCAGACTTTAGCAAACCGAGCCTCCAAAAAATGCGATTGGCAATTTCATATACACCGGTGATATGTGCCTCCAATGCTGTTTTCAGGGCTTCCCCGTATTTGGTAACAGCTGCATCTGCTTGTGATTCTCCATTGATAGCTTGGCTCATAAGCAAGTGGCCTTGGATAGCTTGCCATGATGCAGCCATTTCGCTATTTCTCAGCGGAGTCGCACATTGCTCTATTTCTTGCACAAGGTTGCCAATTTCATGACCACGACCCGCTTCAAAGAGACAGCCCGCAAGTAACACCAAGGTCCTTAATCTTCCGCCTGTCGAACGTCTCTGGCGATAGATTTGGGCACTCTCGGAATAATACTGAATCGCTTTGTCATAATCTTTACGCATTTGATACAGCATTCCAAAATGTCGTTTAATGTACATCTGTTTATCCAGACCTGCCCCCAAAGTTTCGGGAAGCTGTTTTGCGGCGGTCATCGCAGAATTCAAGACTTCTTCCGCTTCAGATAATCTCCCCATTGCCATAAGAGCGTGGGCGAGCCGATTAAGCGCATCGGCAATTCGAGCATCGTTGCTGTGTTTCTTAGCAATTTCTAAGGCGGCGCGCCACGCCATTTCCGCCTTCGGATAATCACCGATGTCAAGGTATACGTGTCCCAGTTCCACATATGGATTATATGCGAAAAATGGTGCGCCGATTCTCTGGCTGATCTCCAAAGCTCGTTTGGCTAACTCTATCCTCTTTGTTGGTTCGGCAAAGAACGTTGACGCAACTGCGGAAAGAATAATACAGCCTGCCGCAGATTCTTCCATTCCTAAAGTCTGAAGCGAGACGAGACTTCGCCTAAGATAACTTGCTTGTTGATCAGGTTTCGCGGCGAAACCAAGAAAATTGGCATATTTAAGGAATACTTCCCATTCACTTGTCGGATCCAATCTGCTATTGGCAACAATTTCATCAAATTCTTCCTGAGCTACATAGGCAGGCGAGAACTCGGCAATCGTCAAACGGATTTTATCGAATTTAAGCAGATGCAAGCTTCTCGGATTTGATAGCCCTGAAGATTCACCATTGTTGAGTAATTGCCGACAAAATTGGTAGCGAAAGTACATTAGCCCTTGTCCAAACGCGTTGTGTAAGAAATCAATCCCTTTGATCTCGTCCGCCAAGATAAGATGATATGATATTTCTAAAGTCAACCGTTGCCACTCATCGCTCAGCCCAGGAATGGTTGCCAACTTGCTCAATTTGTCTTGAAAATACGCCGCCGCGCGCTGGTGCAGTTCGCAATGCCGCTCGGAATCTTGGGCGCGAAGGTTCTCGTCCATAATCTCGCGCACCGCGTCGTGCAATGCCAGCCCTTCCACGCGCGTTCGCACAAACGGGAATCGCCGCAATTCGTTGTACACGTCGCGCACATCGTCTTGCTTCATCATTGCGCGCAGAATCGGCTGGTCAAACCAGCGCACGATTGCCGCAGCCTCGAGCACGGGAATCAACGGCTTCGGCGCACCTTCCATCAAACGGTCCACGAGGTTCGCAACAATTTCAGGCTTGATTGCTTGAAAATCTTCGATGCCGTACTTGACCCACAACTGCACCGCGCTCGTCACGACCATCGGCAAGCCGCGCGCAAAACGGATAATCGCTTCGACTTGCACCAGGTTCGGTTCGCCGCCGCGCATCGTCGCATAGTATCGCCGCACCAATTCGCGCATGTCGTCTTCGGTCATCGGCTTCAGTTCTTCGACCTGCGCGTGCACCATCCAGCTTTGCCACGCGCGGCTCCAATTCGGTACGGCGCGTCCTGCAATTACGAACAGCGTGTTCACGTGCAATCGTTGTGCGACCTCGCGCACCCAATCCTCGAGCACAGTCATCTGCTCGAAAGTGTCGAGCATTAGCACAATGCGCCGCTTGCCCGCCGCCTTCGCAATATCGGTGAGAAAATCGTCGGTCAGTTTTTTCGCGGGGTCGAGCAACAAATCAATGTCGGGTTTGGTTAGAAATCCATACAGCCAATCCACCATTGCCTCTGCGCCCATTCCGCCCAACACGCCGCCGAGTGCGCCGCCAATCGCTGTGCCGATGCCAGGAACGATCGACCCGATGGCTGCGCCCGCGAGCGCGCCGCCTGCCGCCTCTGCCGTTTTTGATGCGGCCTTGCCCACGATGTCTGCCGCGCGACTGCGCGCGTCTTGCGCTTTCTTCGCCTGCTCGTCCACTTTCGCTTGAATCGCGCGATAATGTTCGTACGTTTTGCCGAATGTTGGAAACGCGACCCCGTCCGCTTTTAAATCTTCCGTCCAGCGTGTCAGCACATCGAGCGCGGATTTCGCTTCATCGCCCGATGCGAGCGCAACAGGAACGTTGACGCTTTTGCAATGCAAGCGAAACATTCGCAGGAGCGACGACTTGCCCACACCGCCGACACCATGAATGACGAGCAAGCGTTTCGCCAGCGTCGGCGCGGCGACGAGATTCTTGAATATCTCGCGCAGATGCTCAACGTCGGTGAAATAGGTCAACACATCCTTGTCGAAATCGGCTTGCATTTTTTCTTCCTTGACTGTAACTGGCAACTCTCTGATTGGACAAGCGGGCTAACCCAAGTATAGCACGATGAGGCGAAAAAGAAAAATGGAGGGGCGAGGGTATATCCTCGCCCCTTGCCGTATCGCCCTACGATTTTACGGTGTGGGTGTTGGTGTCGCTGCTGCCGCCGGCGTCGGTGTCGCTGCGAGCGTGGGTGTGACCGGCGGCGTGGGGGTGGCGGTTGGAGTTGGCGTCGGTTCGTACGGCGGCTTGTCCAGCCATCCCTTCGCCGTGTCCACCGGCGCAGTGTCTATGATGAACACGCGGGACGAGTCGCCGGTGTAGATCGCGTAATAGTCGAAACCATTCGGCGTCTTGTTGCCGATCGTCAACGCGTACGCCGTCCCATCGTTCATCACCAGCCGCACTTCGAGGGTGGCGGTGAGGATGCCGAACGGCGCGAGGTCGGTGACGCTCGTCAGGACGCGGCTCGCGCGCAAATTGGTCAGCGTCGTCAGCGCCGAGTCCACCGCGTACTTGTCGGCGGCTTTTTCGGTGGGCTGGTGCATCTGCCAGCCGGTCTCGGTGCGCGTCAGTTCGACCGCGCGCGGCGCGCGCAAATCGGTGACTTGGAGCGTCTTGACGTCGGACGCTTTGAGTTGAAAGACGTACAGCGGGATGGAGGTGGGCGTTGGTTTGGGGGCGAGCGCCGGCGGTTTGTCCCATTCAAAGACGAGCACATAGCCCGCCAAAAGCGCAAAGAGCCCCACGATGATCAACGTCGTGCGCGGTTTCACGGCTATCGCCTCCTCCACCACACCAGCGCGCCGATGATGAGGACCGCCACCGGCAGCAACAGGAAACTCGACCAGAAGACGAACGCCGATTGCTCTGCCGTCAAAAAGACCATTCGATTCTCTGCCGTCTTGGGCGGAATCGCGATCAAATTCTCTTGTCCAGCAAGCCACTTGATCGAGTTGAAGAAGAGCAGTCCGTTGCCGGATTGGATGCGCGTCGCTTGCCCACCGACGTTGATGCGCGTGTTGAGCGTTCCATTCGTGACGAAGAGCGAGTTGCCGAACGCGACGAGGCGCGTGGGCTTGGTCGTGTCCGCTGGGTTGCTGGCTTCGACGGCGTACGCCAGATCGAGCGGACCCTTGGCGTCAACGCCTGAATCGAGTTTGGGATTCTGGTTCTTGAGCGAAGCGAAATCGGTCTCGCCCCAACTCAGATCACTCGTCGAAAAGAGCGCGGCGGGGGTGCCCCGCGTAGTGGTGATGGATTCCGTAGTCAGCGAACGCGCGCTCGGGAAGAACGAACTCAAGCCGGCGAGGTCTTTGGTAATCTCGTGATAGCGATAGGTGTTGATGACCGGCACCTGCGTCTGTCCGAAAAAGCCATAGCGCGGGTCAATGACCGCGTCGTTGCGCGCGCGAATGCCCCACTGGGCGAGGATTTCTTCCAAACCGGTCTGGGTCTGCGGGTCGAGCATGATCAAAGCGCGACCGCCAGCGGCGAGATAATCGTCGACGCGTTGGACCTCTTGCGGGTCGAATGGCTGGCGCGGACCAGCGATGACCAGTACGCTGATGTTCGATGGCATCGTTTCGGTGAGGGTCTTGAGGTCGAGCGCTTCGATCTTGAAATTCTCCGCTTCGAGCGCACCGACGATCATACTGTAGCCGTTGTCGCCCGAGTCTTGGGGAGCGTGTTCGCCGTGTCCGGTCGTCATATAGATCGTCGGCTGGGTATCCTGCGAGACTTTGAGGAGCGCGTTCGTCAAGGTCTCCTCGTCGTCCGACGTAGCGATCTCGCGGCGTTTACCGCGTTCGAAGACGATGGTCCCATCGTACTGCACCTTGTAATCGAGCGCGAGTTGCGGATTGGCTTGCCAATCCACGAATTGGTACGAAAGTTTATCGGTATAGCGTTTGTATTCATTCAGCCGGTCTTGCGCCTCTTGTTGCATCTGTGGATTCAACGTGGGCGAGTAGAACGCCCACGCGGTCACCGGCTCTTTCAACCCTTGCAGTACCTGAATCGTGAGCGGCGAAAGCGTGAATGCCTGATTCGCCGTCAGGTCTTGCCGATAGTAGTAGCGCGTGCCCAAGAAATTCAACAGCCCGACGATGCCCAAGAATGCCACCGTCATCACGAGCGCGTTCGAGCCGTAACGCGCTTCGCGGCTGGTGACCGCCGAGCGAACCTGGGTGAATCGAAAGTACACGTACACCCCCAGCAAGAGTGCACCGATGACGCCGAGCGCGAGCAATCGCTCCGCGGGTTGGTTGCCTAGCAAGAAGAGGATGCCAGCCGCCGCCCACAGCGCGATGCCGACTCCCGCAAAGTACTCGGCCCAAGCTTGCAAACGTTCACGCATTATCGCCACCTCCTCATCTGCAAGACCTGCGTGGTCAGAAACAGCCAAATCGCGATCATACTCAAGGGATATAGAATATCTTGTGTGTCTATCACACCTCGAATCAAGTTTTCATAGTGTCGCGTGATCGAGACGTACGACAACACGTTCGACATCGCACCCGTGGCGATGAAACTGCCGGTGGCGTCCGCGAGCCAGAGAATCAGCAGAATCGCCAAGCCCCCAACGGCAGCGACGACTTGATTGCGCGTCAGCGCAGAGGTGAACACGCCGACCGAAAGGAAGCTCGCGCCCAAGAGCAAGAGCCCGATATACCCGGACGCGATCGGTCCCCAATCCGGCGAACCGACGAGCGCGAGGAGTAGAACATAGTACAGCGTCGGCACGATGAACATCGTCAGGAACAAGATGATGCTGCCGAGAAACTTGCCCAACACTACTTGCCAATCGTGCACCGGCGCCGTGAGCAATAACTCGATAGTCCCGGTCTGTTGCTCTTCTGCCAGCAGGCGCATCGTCAGAATCGGCGCGATCATCAGAACGACGAACGTCAGATTGCTGAACGTGCCGCGCATAGACGCCTCGCGTCCGTTGATGAGGATGAGCGCGAACAACAAGCCCATCACCGCAAGAAAGAACGCGCTCGTCACATACGCGACGGGCGATACAAAGTACGCTTTGAGTTCCCGTACGGTAATTGTCCAGATGTTCTTCATAGGCACTCCATAGTCAAACGTGTCAGGGGCTGTACTAGTTGGTCTCTTCCTCCGTCGTCAACTTGAGGAACACTTCTTCGAGCGAGAGCGTGACCGGGCGCAGTTCGAGCAAGCCCCAGCCACGCTGCACCACCATCGCCGCGACCTCCGCGCGCCGATCCGCGCCCGGATTCACTTCGACTTCGTAGATGCCGGCGTTCGCGTCTTTGGTCCGCACGCCAAGCACCCCGCGCACTTTTTCAAGTTCGCCCGGGATTTCCGGCGCGGGCTGCGCGACCTGAAGGTGAATGTGCGCCCCGCCGCCCACACGCGCGCTCAAGCGCGCCGGCGTATCCTCGGCGACGATGACGCCTTCGTTGATGATGAGAACGCGCGAGCAGGTCTGGCTCACTTCCGGCAAAATGTGCGTGCTCAGCAAAATCGTATGGTCGCCGCCGAGCGATTTGATGAGGTTACGAATCTCGATGATCTGCTTCGGGTCGAGCCCGATGGTCGGCTCGTCCAGGATGAGCACTTCGGGGTCGTGCAGCAAGGCTTGGGCGATGCCGACGCGCTGCCGGTATCCTTTCGAAAGTTTGCCGATGAGGGTATCCGCTTTTTCGCCGACACTCACCATCTCGAGCGCGCGCTCAATCGCGCCGTCGCGTTCGGGAACGCTGCGCAGCCGCGCACAAAAATCGAGATAATCCCACACCGTCATCTCGTTGTAGAGGGGTACCGATTCCGGCAAATAACCGATGCGTCGCCGAACTTCGATAGAATCGTAGAACACGTCGTAGCCAGCGACGCGCGCGCTGCCGGAGGTTGGCGGCATAAAACCGGTGAGGATACGCATCGTCGTCGTCTTGCCTGCACCATTCGGTCCCAAAAAGCCGAGGATTTCACCCTTTTGCACCTGGAACGAAACGTCGCGCAAGGCGGGGTGAGGTCCATACGTTTTGGTGAGGTTCTGGACTTGAATGGTGACGTTGGATTCGTTCAGTTCATCTAGCATAGTGACTCCTTGTTGGAATAGGGAGCGTGAAACGTGTTGCGAGAAAGGCACTGTTGTGCTTTATCAGAATGGAATGAGAGGGAGATTAAGCCAAAATTAAAATCGGCTAATCCGCTCAACCTCCACTCCTTGCCTCTTTCTTTTCGATTTTGCTCCACGTGTCACGCAGAGAAACAGTTCGATTGAAGACGAGCCGCCCGGCAGCGGAATCGGGGTCCACGTTGAAATAGCCGGTCCGCTCGAATTGGAAATGCGCGAGCGGGGCGGCGTTCGCCAACGCGGGCTCGACGTAGCAATTCGTCAGCCGTTCGAGCGAGTTTGGATTCACCTGCGCTTGCCAGTTTTCATCTTCGTCCGGCTTGGGGGTGAGGAAGAGGTGGTCGTAGAGCCGCACTTCGGCGGGGAGGGCATACCGCGCCGAGACCCAATGGATCGTTCCCTTGACCTTGCGATCCGTCGCGCCCCCGCGCGTCGCTGGGTCGTACGTGCAACGCACCTGGACGATTTCGCCGCGTTCGTTCTTGACGACGCCGACGCATTTGATAATGTAGCCATAGCGCAAACGCACCTCCGCGCCGGGGGAGAGGCGAAAGTATTTTGTAGGTGGATGTTCGCGCCAGTCATCCTGTTCGATCCAGAGTTCACGCGTGAACGGCACCTTGCGCGTGCCCATCGAGGCATCTTCCGGGTTGTTCACCGCGTCCAGTTCTTCGACTTGATCTTCGGGATAGTTTTCGATGATGACATGGAGTGGGTGCAGGACTGCCATCACGCGCGGGGCGCGCTTGTTCAGGTCCTCGCGAACGCAGTGTTCCAGGAGTTCGACCGCGATGAGGTTTTGCGTCTTGCCCACGCCGATGCGGTCGCAGAATTCGCGGATGGAGGCGGGGGTGTAGCCGCGCCGGCGCAAGCCGGAAAGCGTCGGCATACGCGGGTCGTCCCAGCCGGTAACGATGCCTTCGTTCACCAGTTGGAGCAGTTTGCGCTTGCTCATCACCGTATGGCTCAGATTCAGGCGCGCGAACTCGATTTGTCTGGGATGGTGGATGCCGAGCGCGTCGAGGAACCAATCGTAGAGCGGGCGATGGTCTTCGTACTCCATCGTGCAAAGGGAATGGGTGATGCCTTCGATAGAATCGGATTGACCGTGCGCCCAATCGTACATTGGGTAGATGCACCACGCGTCGCCGGTGCGATGATGCGTCGCGTGGCGAATGCGGTACATCACCGGGTCGCGCAAGTTCAGGTTGGGCGATGCCATATCAATTTTCGCGCGCAACACGCGTGAGCCATCGGGGAATTCGCCGGCGCGCATCCGTGCGAAGAGATCGAGATTCTCTTCGACCGAGCGATTGCGGTACGGGCTCTCTCGCCCGGGCTCGGTGAGCGTGCCGCGATACTCGCGGATTTCGTCGGCGCTGAGGTCGTCCACGTACGCCAAGCCCTTTTGGATGAGTTCGACTGCCCACTGGTACAGTTGCTCGAAATAATCGGAGGCATAGTAGAGATGCTCGCCCCAATCAAAGCCCAGCCAGCGAATGTCCTCCTTGATGGACTCGACGTATTCCACTTGTTCTTTCGTCGGATTGGTGTCGTCGAAGCGGAGATGGCATCTGCCCCCGAATTCCGCCGCCACGCCGAAATCGAGGCAGATGGCTTTGGCGTGACCGATGTGCAAGTAGCCGTTGGGTTCGGGGGGAAAGCGCGTGACGACGCGTCCGTCCCATTGGCCGCTGGCGATTTCTGCCGCGATGATTTCACGGACAAAGTCGGGTGACTTTTCGGTAGAACTCATAATGACCTCATACGAGACTTGCCTCGGCGCGCGCGACTCGCCGCAGCGTCTTGGCGCGGCCGACGACGCGCAAACTTCCCATCAGCGGCGGCGAAACGGTCTTGCCGGTCACCGCGACGCGTAGCGTGCCGAAGAATTGCGCGTACTTCATACCGAGTCGGTCGGACGCGGCGCGCAATTCCGCCTCGATCTCCGCTTCGTCGTCGAACGTCGTGTGCTTTTCGAGCACGCTTTGCGCGGCGCGCAGCGCGGCGCGCGCGGATGCGGCATCCATCCCCTTGCCGATGAGCAGGCGCGCGTCGTACTCCACCTCGTCGCCGAAGAGGAAATCCGCCATTGCCACCGCGTCGCTCAGTTTCTTGAGGCGTTCCTTGATGAGGGGTGCGAACGCGCGCAGGGTCGCGCGGTCCAGCGGCCGCCGCGCGCGCTCGAAAAAGGGGAACAGTCGCTCGGCGAGCGCGTCGTCGGTCAGTTCGCGAATGTAATAGCCGTTTAGCCAATCCAACTTGTCGCGGTCGAAGGTGGCCGGCGCGCGTTCGATCTTGTCGAGCGTAAAACATTCGATCAGTCGCGCGCGCGAAAAGATTTCGGTCTTGTCGTCGTACGACCACCCCAGCCGCGCGAGCAGGTTGAGCAGTGCCTCCGGCAGATACCCCTCATCGCGAAATTGCAGGACACTCGTCGCGCCGTGCCGCTTGCTCAATTTCTTCTTGTCGGGCCCCAACACGTTGGGTAGATGACCGTGCGGCGGAATCTCCCAACCGAAGGCTTGATACAGCAGGACGTGCTTGGGGAACGAGGGCACCCAATCGTCTCCCCGCATCACGTGCGAGATTCGCATCAAGTGGTCGTCCACGACGACGGCGAGGTGGTACGTCGGAAAGCCATCGGACTTGAGCAGCACCTGATCGTCCACATCCTTGTTCGCGATCGTCAGGTCGCCGTGAATGAAATCGCGCAACGTGGTCTTGCCCTCACGCGGGACGGCGAGGCGGATCACTTTGGGATCGCCGGCGCGTTCGTGGGCGGCGCGTTCCTGCGGCGAGAGATTGCGGCAGTGATAATCGTACTGCGTGCGTTCCCCGCGCGCCTGTTGCTCGCGGCGCATCCGTTCGAGACGTTCTGCGCTGCAGTAGCAATAGTACGCCGCGCCTTGCGCGACGAGTCGCTCGGCGTGTTCCTTGTAGATAGCCAGTCGCTCGGACTGGCGGTACGGTCCATACGCCCCGCCGACATCGGGACCCTCGTCCCAGTCGAGACCGAGAAAGCGGAGCGATTCGAGAATCAATTCCAAGCCGTTCTCCACTTCGCGCGCCTGGTCGGTGTCCTCGATGCGGAGGATGAATTTGCCGCCGGTGTGCCGCGCCCACAAATAGTCGAAGAGCGCGGTGCGGATGTTACCGATGTGTGGCGCGCCGGTGGGGCTCGGCGCAAAGCGAACGCGAATGTCACTCATGGTCGTTTGGCTCATTGGCTCATTGGCTCATTGCCTATGGTCCAAGTTCCACGAACGCTAACTTGCCGGCTTGGACGGTTACACGCGCGGCGTACTGTTGATTCGCCACGCGGACGATGTACTCGCCGGGGGCGAGGTCCGGCATCGCGAAGTTTTCGTTCAGGTCGTCGTCGGAATTGACGGGAGGATATTTATCGCGCCCATAGGTTTCGACAGAATAGAGAAAGGTTTCTGGCTCGGCGCGGTAGAGGTTGATCGCCGCGCCGCGCACCGGCTCGCCTTTGGCATCGGTAAAACGTCCGGCGAGCGCGCCGCGTCCCGGGAGTGGCTTCATCCACAAAATCGGATTGCGTGTGTGGGCGTAATCGTTGGTGCCGAGGCGCACTTCGAAATGCAAATGTGGTCCTTGCGCGACGCCGGTGCTGCCTACCGCGCCGATCACTTCACCTTGTTTGACTCGCGCACCTACCTCGACGTTGATCTGGCTGATATGTCCGTAGAGCGCAAAGACCTTTCGCCCTGCATACTCGCCATCGAGTTGGATGATGATGAGTTTGCCGTAATAGCCGTCGGGAAGCAAACTACGTCCGCACACCGCTTTGCCATCATCACCGCACAGCGGTTTTTCGTCGCTCCCGGCGACGATGACGGTGCCATCCGCCACGGCGATGAGCGGCGTCCCAATCGGGTTGACGAATTCCTCGCCGTGATGCACGTCCAATTCCCCTTGCGCGGTCGCGCCGTAGAGATAGAACAACGCGGGCGTCGTCTTTTCCGCCGAAGGCATCACCGGGCGTTCCAGAAGAAAATGCTGGACGATTGGGCGCGGCGTGCGCGTCGGTGCTGGGGTGCGCGTGATCGTCGGCGTCGCGTTCGAGGTTGGGGACGCGGACGGGATGGGTGTCACCGTCGGCGTGCGCGTCGGCGTCGGCGCGAGCGTGATCGTCGGGTAGATGACGCGCGTCGCAGTCGCCGTCGGCGTGAGCGAGGGTGCAAAGGCGGTCTCTACGATGGGCGGGACGATCATCGCCGTAATGAAAATGGAACCGCACACGCATCCGATCAGGATGCCGATGCCGATTGCCAGTATGACTTGTTGGGCTGGACGGGTGCTGAGTGTCACGGGCAAGGATTATAGCACAGCCGAAAACAATTGACAAAGTGACTCGGTCAAATCTCGCGCCATCCATATCGAGTCAGATCAATTCGTCCGGTGCGGTCCAAGCGCACGCCTTCTTCCGCCAACCGCGCGCGCTGCTCGTGATAGCCGGTCGTCGGGCGCAAACTGATTTCGCCGCGCGCGTTGACGACGCGATGCCAGGGCACATCGTCCGGGCACTCCCGCATTGCCCAACCGACGGCGCGCGCCGCACTCGGCGCGCCGAGGGCGCGGGCGATCTGTCCGTACGTTACCACACGTCCGCGCGGCACATGGCGAACGAGCGCATAGACGCGTGCGAAGAAATTGGGTTCGAGCATCTGTCATCTCCCTACGGTTGTGCGAGCGCGACTGCCCCCCACAGCGGCGCATCATCCCCCAGCGCGGCGGGGCGAATGTCCACGCGGACTGCCGGCAACAGCGCGTAGGCGCGCGCCGTCTCGCGCACGATGCTCCAATAACGTTCGCCCGACTTGGTCACGCCGCCGCCCAACACGATGCGCTGTGGGTTCATCAGATTGAGCGCGATGCCCAGCCCCTCGCCCAGAATTTGGGCGGCTTGGTCCATCACCTCTTGGGCAAGGGGGTCGCCTTGCTGCGCGCGTCGCGCCACGAATTCGGCGGTGATGTCATCGGTCGCGCCTGCCGGCAACCGCTCGCGCAGCCGCCGCGCGATGGCGGGACCGCTCGCTTCGACTTCGAGGCAGCCGCGCTTGCCGCACACGCACGCCGCGCCGTCCGGCCGCACGACGACGTGACCGATTTCCCCTGCCAGACCATCCGCGCCGCGATAGATTTCGCCGTTCAGCACCCAGCCGCCGCCGATACCGGTGCTCACCGTCACGTAGAGCATCGTCGTGCAGCCCTGCCCCGCGCCGAAGGTCCATTCGCCCAGCGCAGCGACGTTCGCGTCGTTGTCTATCCACACCGGCGCGCCGAACTCGCGCTGCAGTTGATCGCGCAGTGGGATATTTTCCCAGCCGGGTACGTGATGCGATAGTCGCACCGTGCCGGTCGTCACGTCCACCGGTCCGCCAAAACTGACGCCGATGGCAGTCGGCGTATCGTCGCCGAGCAACTCGCGTGCCAGCGCGAGCATCGTCGTCTGGTCGTACGCCGCATCGTGGTGCGGGGGCGAGGGGATGCGCCGCCGGGCGCGCCAGGTGCGTTCGCCGCGTTCAAGCCGCGCCGCGGCAAGTTTCGTGCCGCCGTAATCGAGCGCGAGAATCGGAAGGGTCATAGGGGTCTCTCCGGGACTAGGCCGCCTCCCGCAGATTGGCTATCTGTGGGCAGGTTGGCTCGGTAGATGCGAATGGATTATACGCCCGATGGCGTAACGACTCAACCGGAATCCTCAATTGCCAAAAACGCCCGGCTGGAGTACAATTCTATTGGACGAACGACGATGGAAATCGAAACGCTTCTCGAACAAATCAAAGCGTATAATCCCGAAGCCGATTTGACGCGCCTGCGACGCGCGTACGACCTTGCTGCCGCCGCGCATGCGGGGCAGACGCGCGCGACCGGCGAGCCGTACGTCGCGCACGCCCTTCAGACGGCGAGCATCCTTGCCGATTTTCACCTCGACGAAGACACCCTGATCGCCGCGCTCCTCCACGATGTTCCCGAAGATACCTCTGTGCCTCTCGCCACCATCCAAAAAGAATTCGGTGATGCGGTCGCTAGACTCGTGGACGGTGTAACCAAGTTGTCTGGCTTGCGGCTTGGGATGGAGCAAACGCATGCCGAATCACTGCGCAAGATGTTCTTGGCGATGGCGGAGGAAATCCGCGTTGTCCTCATCAAACTCGCCGACCGCTTGCACAATATGCGCACCCTCTACGCGATTCCGCCGGAGAAGCAGCGGCGCATCGCGCGCGAGACGATGGAAATCTTCGCACCGCTCGCGAATCGGCTGGGAATGTACAACCTCCGTCGCGAACTCGAAGACCTTGCCTTCAAGCACCTCGAACCGGAGAAATTCAAGGAAATCGAAACGCTCCTGGCGGAGGACAAGGACGACCAGCAGGCGTACATCCAGCAGACGATTGCCATCCTGCGCGAGCGTCTGGCGCAAGAAGGCATCACGCCAGTCGAGATGAGCGGACGCCCCAAGCACATCTACAGCATCTACGACAAGATGGTTCGCAAAGGACGCGACTTTGACCAGATTTACGACATTCGGGCGATTCGCGTCATCGTCGAAACTGTTCGCGAGTGTTACGTCGTCCTCGGCATCGTTCATAGTTTGTGGGTTCCCATCCCTGGCGAATTCGACGACTATATCGCCAAGCCGAAGCAGAATCTGTATCAATCGCTCCACACCGCCGTCATCGGTCCCGCCGGCAAGCCGGTGGAGGCGCAAATCCGGACGGTCGCGATGCACCAGCTCGCCGAGTTCGGCATCGCCGCGCATTGGCGCTACAAAGAACCGGACCTGCACCGTGACCTCGCGCTCGAAAACAAAATCAATTGGATTCGCCAATTGATGGAATGGCGCAAGGACATCACCGACGCCGGCGCGTTCGTGGATTCGCTCAAGACCGATGTTTTTCAGGACGAAGTGTACGTCTTTACGCCCAAAGGAGACATCATCGAACTGGCGGTGGGCGCGACGCCGATTGATTTTGCGTACCACGTCCACACCGAAATCGGTCATCGCTGTCGCGGCGCCAAAGCCAACGGCAAAATCGTCCCGCTCGATTATCACCTCCGCACCGGCGACCGCGTCGAAATCCTCACCGCCAAGCGCGGCGGGCCCAGCCGCGATTGGCTCAACCCCAGCTTGGGACTCGTTCGCACCGCGCGCGCGCGCGAAAAGATTCGTCGTTATTTCAGAGACCAAGCTCGCACTCAAGCCATCGCCCAAGGGCGCGCCCTCCTCGAAAAGGAATTCCACCGCCTTGGTTTGAGCCAGCGCAACCTCGATGAGTTGGCAAAATCCTTCGACTATGATAACGCCGATGACTTGTTAGAAGCCATTGGGCACGAAGACCTGAGCATTCAGACTGTCAGTGTCCGGCTGCTCGAAGCCGAACGCCAAGCCGCGCCGGCGGCGGCTGTCGAACTCCCGGCGCCGAGCGTGCCCAAATCGCCCGAAACGATGTTGACCGTGAAGGGAGTTGGCAACTTGCTCCAGCGCGTCGCGCGCTGTTGCAACCCGCTTCCCGGCGACCCGGTCATCGGCTATATCACGCGTGGGCACGGCATCACCATTCATCGCCGCGACTGCCACAATATTCTGAACACGACCATCGAACGGGAGCGGCTCATCGCGATCAATTGGGAAGAAAATCCCCGCACGGTGTACCCGGTGTTGGTGCAAGTGCGCGCCTTTGATCGCGCCGGCCTGATGCGCGATATTTCCAGCGTCGTCTCCGACGAGCGGGTCAATATTCTCTCGGCGAACGCGCTTGCCGGGCGCCAAGACCGCATCGCCATCATCACAGCGACTCTGGAGATCGCGAGCGCGGACCAGTTGACGCGCATTCTCAACAAGATTGACCGCTTGCCCAACGTCATCGAAGTTCGCCGCGTCACCGGCGGCGCGTAATCGCAAATCCAAACGAGGTAGAAAAATATCTTGAAGCCAAAACTTAGAATCATCCCCCTCGGCGGTGCAGGCGAAATCGGCAAGAATATGACCGTGCTCGAGTACGCCGATGCCATCGTCGTCATTGACGCCGGGCTGAAATTCCCGGAAAGCGATATGCTCGGCGTAGACATCGTCATCCCGGACATCACCTACCTGCTCGAACGCCGCGACCAAGTGCGTGGCATCGTCATCACGCACGGACACGAAGACCACATCGGCGCGCTGCCGTACGTCCTGCCGCGCATCCAGGCGCCCATTTACGCCACCCCCCTCACGGGCGGCTTGATTCAAGTCAAACTCAAAGCCCACAAGTTGCTCAAGGACGCCACTCTCCACACGATCCAGATGCGGGACACGATTCGCCTCGACCCGTTCACGCTGGAGACTTTTCACGTCTGCCACAGCATTCCCGATGGTGTTGGGCTCGCCATCACCACGCCGATCGGAACGGTCGTCCATTCGGGCGATTTCAAATTCGACCCTAGCCCGGTGGACGGACAGTTGACCGATTTCGCGAAACTCGCCGAACTAGGCGGGCGCGGCGTCCTCGCCCTGATGAGCGATAGCACGAACGCCGATGCGCTGGGACACACGCCCTCGGAGACAACGATCAGCGATAGTTTCGCGCGCATCTTTGCGTTCGCGGAAGGGCGTATCATCGTCGCGACGTTTGCCTCGAACATTTCGCGCATCCAGCAGGTTGTGGATACGGCAGTCCGTTTCCACCGCCATGTCGCCGTCGTCGGGCGTTCGATGCAGGACAATGTGAAGATGGCGATAGACCTCGGCTATTTGCGCGTGCCGGCGGGTGTGTTGATTCGCGCCGAACAAACTCACCAGTACGCGCCCAACGAGGTGGTCATCGTTTGCACCGGCGGGCAGGGCGAGCCGGCCAGCGCGCTCGTGCGAATGGCGAACCGCGATCACAAGCAGGTGACGCTGACGCCGGGCGATACCGTCATCCTCTCCGCCACGCCGATTCCCGGCAACGAGGAGATGATCAATCGCACGTTGAACAACCTGTTCCGCGCGGGCGCGTTCGTGTACTATGACGAGTTGACGCACGTACACGTTTCGGGACACGCGAGCCAAGAAGAACAGCGGCTGATGGTCAACCTGTTGCGTCCCAAGTATTTCATCCCCTTGCACGGCGAGTATCGTCACCTGGTTCTGCACGCGCGCCTCGCGCAGGCATTGGGCATTCCCGCCGAGAATATCTTTGTCATCGAGAATGGCGCCGTGGTGGAATTCGACGAGCAGGGGCGCGGGCGCGTCGCGCGCGAGTCCGTGCCGGCGAGCGATGTGCTCGTGGACGGCATCGGCATCGGCGACGTGGGCACGATGGTGCTGCGCGAGCGGCATCATTTATCGGAAGATGGATTCTTGGTCGCGCTCGTCACGCTCGACGCGCGTACCGGCGAAGTGGTCTTTGGTCCCGAAATCGTCACGCACGGTTTCGTCTACACGCAGGCGGCTGAGGAACTCATCGAAGGCGCGAAGGAGACCATTCTGACCGCGCTCGAAAAAGGAGGCGACGCTGCTGCGCTGGGTGTGAAACTGAAAGAGGTCTTGAGCCAGTATCTCTACCGGCAAACGCATCGCCGCCCGATGGTCATTCCGGTCGTAACAGAAATTTAACACGGAGCAAAATGATCTATGTCGAGATTCTTCGTCGTTTCAACCCTCGTCGCCATTCTGATAACGCTTGCCGCCTGCGGTCCGCTCGAGCCAACGCCAACGCCACCGCCGCGCCAACCGACTGCGACGGCAACCGCGCGTCCCTCGCCGACGCCCAGACCAACCCTCGCACCGACGGCGGTGCCAGCCGCGACGGCGGCACCCCTCCCGGGAGGCGAGTTCAGAGAGATTGTCGCCGCCGACGCGGTGAGTTTCCATCCCTATCAAGCGACGGATGCCACCTCTAGCGATTTTCAAAGCCGCGTCTACGCTAGCGGCCTGTGGCGGTACGACCCGCAAACCTTGCAGCCGATTCCGAATATGGCCGAGTCGTGGACCTCCAGCGATGGCAGAACATTCACCTTCAACTTGCGTCGCGATCTCAAGTGGAGCGATGGTGTGCCTCTCACCGCGTACGATTTCCAATGGACTTTTGATCAAGCGAGCAAAGCGGAGAACCGCTATCCCTACGTCGAAATGCTGTGGGATATTCTGTCGTACAAAGCCAAAGACGATTACACGCTCGAAATCGTTCTGAAGGAGCCGACCTGCGTCGGCTTGACCACTGCCGACGCGATCACGCCGTTGCCGCGCCACATCTGGAGTCGTTACGATTGGAACGACCCGACCAAGAACCCGGAGATTCACCATCCGACGGTCGTCTCTGGCGTGTACAGACTCCAAGAATGGAAGCGTGGCGAGTCCGCGACGTTCGTACGGAACGAAATGTTCTTTCGCGGCGCGGCGAACTTCGATTCAGTCACCGTGCGTATCGTGCCGAATCCGACGATGCAATTTCAATTGCTCCGCGCTGGCGAGGTGGACACCGCGCCGGTCCGCCTGACCGATTTCGCGGAAGCGAAGCAAGTGGACGCGCTCCGACTGTACACGTGGGAGCCGGCGAGCGCGTCCTGGGAGTACATCGGGTTCAACTTGCGTCGTGCGTTCCTCAAGGATGTCGCCGTGCGCCGTGCCCTGGCGTACGCCACGCCGCGTCAGTTGATTGCGGATGAGGTTTTCCAGGGACTCGCCCAACCGACCTACTCGACGGTCCCGCCGACGAGTTGGGCGTACAATCCCGAGGTGCCGCGCTACGATTACAGCATCGAGACAGCCCAGACGACGCTCGCGCAAGCCGGCTACAAACTCGATGCCAGCGGCCGGTTGCTCGCCAAGGACGGCAAACCGGCACCCCGCTTGAAAATCCTCTACAACAGCGACAACCAGGCACGCGAACAGATCGCGCGCATCCTGCGCGATGAGTTCAAGAAACTCGGCATCGAATCCGAAATTGCAGGGATGGAGTTCCAAGCGTACCTGGACTATCTCAAACGCGAACCCTACGATTATGACCTCTACGTGCTCGGCTGGCACACAACCTTCGATCCGTACTTTGGGTATCAAGTTTGGAGCGAAGACAACATCCCGTTCCTGAACGCGGGCGCGTACGTCAATCGTCAGGTCGAAAAATTGTACGAGCAATCGAATCATCCACCCTGCGACACCGCCTCGCGGCGACAGGTCTTTGGGGAGATTCAGCGGCTCATCGCCGACGACGCGCCATACATCTTTGTGGCTTATCGCGTGGGGTATCAGTTTGTGAATCAACGCATTGTTCCGAACGCACCGACCGCGCTCGGCATCCGGTACTTGCCGGAAAAATGGTATCTCGCGGTCCAGTGATGGCGGGCTGGCGTTGCCCCAACGCGAGTTTGTATAAAAAACCAAAGTGCGCTATAATAGGTGCGAACTTTTCGCGTGTCCGCGAATTTTCCGGCGTATCGTCACCGACTCGATGCACTCGTGACGATACGTCATCTTTTGCAAAGCACTCTTCTGGAAGGATTCGATGGCGGGTTCGGATTTTTGGAGTACGCTGGGCACTACTCCCGGTGATGTCGAGCATGTGTACGCTTTTCTCTTGGAACGCGGCGTAGCGACCTCTAGCCACGAGATTGTCGCGGATTTGATAGCGTGGCGTATTCAACAAGAGGAAAAACGATTAGCGGAAATTGCGGCGCGACACGCGCCGATTTATCAACCCAAAGCCAGTTACGCGGTCGGACAGCGTTTGATCTTTAGCGCGTTGGAGCATCGCGAAGGCGTGGTGACGCGCGTGCGTCCCAGCGAGAATCCGCGTCTGGAGGGATTTCAGGTCATCGCCGTTCAGTTGGATGGCGAAACGCGCCTGCGCGAATTTGCGAGCGCATACGCCGCGCCGCACCCCTTGAGCGTCGAACGCGATGCGCTGACCGAGTTGACCCTCTCGCCGGCAGAGGCACTCGCGCGCTATGGCGAGACCGTGCGCGCCGCGCTCGTCCAGCGATTGAGCGCGGACAAAGAATTCGTCCGCCTCGACGATGGTTGGTTCCTGCGCGGCTTGCTCCCGGAAATCCACGCCGGTTACCTCAACCTCGCCGAAGCCGCCATCGAGCAAGCGAACGATGCGGTCCGCACAGTGGATCTGGTCAAGATTTTCGAATTCCCCCCCAGTGTCAAGAAATCGGCGGCAACCTTCGCGGTGAATCTCGCGCTGGCGCACGACCCGCGCTTTGAGGATGTCGGTCCGACGCACGATCCGCGCTGGTTTCTCGTGCGGTTCGAGCCGCCCGAGGCGCGCGAACGCCCCAAGATATTGGAAGCGGTTTCCGCGCGCGTGGTCGCCTTGCCGCCGGAATTGGAGACTCTGGCAGCGGAACTGCACGATGAAGCCGAACTGAATGGCAACGCAAGTGCCGCCCCCAGCGCGCCGCGCGATCAAGTCACCTTGGTTCTCTCCTATCCGCATCGTCAAGCCGGTACGCTTCCCCTCACGCCTCCAGTCCGCGCCCTGCTCCCGCCGTTCGAACACGCGCGCTTGCGCGTTCACTGTGTGGATGCGCAGACCGGCGAACGCTGGGTGCTGTATGCTGTCGCGGAGGGGGCGTATCTTACCGGGTTGGCAAACTGGTTCAGCGCGCGCAAACTCTCGCCGGGTGCGTATGTGACTCTCAAGCGCGGCGCAGACCCGCTCACCCTGACGATAGACTATCAGCCCCAGCGCGAGCGTAGTCTGTGGGTGCGTGTGGCGCGCGGACTCAATGGACAACTCACCTTCTCGCAGGAGAAACGCCCCCTCGCCCACAAGTACGACGAGGATATGCTGATGGTCATCGGCGACCCGCTGGGATTGGAAATAGCGGCGCAGCGCGCGCGTGAGCAACTTTCGCTGACCGCGCTGCTGGAAGAGATTTTCCCGGAACTCGCCAAGTTGAGCGGCGCGGGGCGCGTTCACGCCAAGACCCTTTACAGCGCGGTCAACCTCATCCGGCGTGTGGGGCCACGCGCGGTCTTTAGCGCACTCTGCGAAAGCAACGCGTTCGCCTCGGCAGGCGGCGGATACTTTGTCCTGAACGAAACGCGCCGCTAACCTACTGCTACCGATTACTGATTACTGACTACTGAAGAATGTCTCCCATCGCGCGTCCTGATACGAAAACACTCTTCCACATTGATCTCACCTGGTTCGAAAAGAGCGGTCGCGACTTGCGCGCCGAAATGCACGCCGCGTTGTGCGCCGAATGTCGTGCCCTCTATCCCACTCCCGCCGACGCGCGCCCGGTGGACCGCGTCAATCCGCAAACCGGCGAAGTGACGCGCGTCGACGCGCTCTGGGAATGTCTCGCCGATCACTGCGGACACCAACCGGAGTATATCACCCCGGCAACCCCTCTCACCACGGCGATCTTTCGCGCGCTGTTGGCAAACGGCAACAATCCGATGTCGCCGGAGCAGTTGCATCAGCGTATCGGCAAGAGCAATCCTATCGCCATTCTAAAAGTATTGCTGAGCGGAGAGGTTCAAAACGGCATTGTGCCGGTCGGCGACTAGAGTCCACGCAAGTTTGACCACGGCATGTGCAAAGTCTATTGACAACCACCTTTTTGTCATTTCGAGGCATGG
>DYLA01000028.1 GCA_020722265.1 Anaerolinea sp. | reverse complement strand
CCCATCGGCGCGGTGCTCGTCGTCGGCGCGGGCATTGGCGGAATGCAGGCGTCGCTCGATCTGGCGGAAGCCGGCTTCAAGGTGTACTTGCTGGATCGCGCGCCGGCCATCGGCGGACGGATGTCACAACTCGACAAGACGTTTCCGACGAACGACTGCGCGATGTGCATCATGTCGCCGAAACTGGTCGAGACCGGGCGCCATCTCAACATCGAAATCATCACCACCGCCGATCTCGAAAAAGTCGAAGGCACGCCGGGCAACTTTACGGCGACGATTCGCCAGCACCCGCGCTATGTGGATGTATCGAAATGCACCGGCTGCGGCGATTGCGCGGCGAAATGCCCCATTTCGCTGCCGGACACATTCAACACGTCAATGAGCACCCGCAAGGCGATTTACAAACTCTACCCGCAGGCGATTCCGAACGCATTCGCGATTGACAAGCGCGGCACCGCGCCCTGCCGCGACGCGTGCCCCGCGAGCCAGCGCGCGATGGGATACATCGCGCTGATCCGCGAGAAACGTTACGCCGATGCCTACCGCGTCATCAAAGAGGACAATCCCTTCCCCTCGATTTGCGGGCGCGTCTGTATCGCCAAGTGCGAGACCGCGTGCAGTCGCGGCACACTCGACAAGCCCGTGGCAATTCGCGATCTGAAACGATTCGTCGCGGATTGGGCATACGACAACAAAATCCCCAATCCCACGTTCCAACTCCCCACCGCGACGGCGCCAACCCCACCGCGCCGCGAGCGCGTTGCCATCGTCGGTTCGGGTCCGGCGGGGATGACGTGCGCGGCCAATTTGGCGCGGCAGGGGTACCGCGTCACCGTGTTCGAGCAACTGCCGGTCGCGGGCGGGATGATGCGCGTCGGCGTGCCGAATTTCCGATTGCCGCACGATCGCGTGCAAGCCGAGATTGACGACATCCTCGCGCTCGGCGTCGAACTGAAACTGAACACGCGCGTGGACGACGTGGAAAAACTTTTCGCCGAGGGCTACCACGCCGTCTTCTTCGCGGCGGGGTCGCACAAGGGACGCAAGCTGCCGATTCCGGGGGCGGACCATCCGGACGTGATTGTGTCGCTCGATTTGCTGCGGGATATGGCTCTCGCCAATGAGCCGATGAGCCAATTGCCCAATGAGCCAGGTTCCAATTCCCAATCTCTAATCTCTAACCTCAAATCCAAAGTCGAGAACAAGCGCGTGTTGGTGCTCGGCGGCGGCGCAGTGGCAATTGACGCGGCGATGACCGCGCGGCGGATGGGCGCGGCGAGCGTCGCGATGGCCTGCCTCGAATCGCGCGCGACGATGCCCGCGCCGGCGGAAGAAATCGAACAGGTCGAGCAGGAAGGCGTCGTGATTCATCCGTCGCGCTCGTTCAAGCAAATCGTCATCACCGATGGCAAAATCACCGGCGTCGAGTGCGTCAACGTCAAGTTGTTCGCGTTCGACAAGGATGGACGACTGACGCTGGAGACGGAACCGAACACCGAGCACACGATCGAGTGCGAGGCGGTCATCTTCGCGATTGGTCAGGGTCCCGACCTCACGCCGCTGCAGAATTCGCAGGGCATTCAGCAGACGAATCGGCGCACGGTCGCGGCGAATCCGGAAACGATGGAGACGGGGCGGCCGGGACTGTTCGCTGGTGGCGACGCGGTCACCGGCGTTGGCTACATCATTGATGCGATTGCGGCGGGGCAGCGCGCGGCGCGGTCCATTCATCAGTATCTCAATCAACAGCCGGTAGTCGGCAGTCAGCGGTCGGCGGTCGTCAAGTTGACTCGCGAAGAAATTCTCGCCCGGGTCGCGAGCGGCAAGGTCGTGCTGCGCGAGCGCGTCGAGCGTCGGCTGGCGCCGGCGGAGGAGCGCGTCAAGCACTTTAACGAATTCGCCGCGGTGATGTCGGAAGAGGAAGCGGTCGCGGAAGCGCAGCGCTGCCTCGAGTGCGGCGTCTGCTCCGAGTGCTTGGAGTGCGTGTACGCATGCCGCGCCGGCGCGGTGGATCACACGATGGTCGAAGAGACGCGCGAGTTGAAGGTGGGTGCGGTGATTCTCACCCCCGGCGTCGAGCCGATTGATCTGCGCGCGCTCAACTATCGTCCCGAGTTCGGCTACGGTCGCTACCCCAACGTCGTCACGTCGCTCGAATTCGAACGCTTTCTCTCCTCGACCGGACCGACGCAGGGGGTCGTCGCGCGCCCGGGCGACGGCAAGCACCCGAAGAAAATCGCGTGGATTCAGTGTGTGGGCTCGCGCGATTACGCAGGGCAGCAGGGTTACTGTTCCTCGATCTGTTGTATGTATGCGACGAAGGAAGCGGTCATCGCGCGCGAGCACGACGCGAACATCGAGCCGACGATTTTCTACATGGACATTCGCGCCTACGGCAAAGAGTTCGAGCGTTACATCGAGCGCGCCAAGGCGCAGGGCGTCCGTTACATCCGTTCGATGGTCAGCGCGGTCGAACCGGCGGGCGACGGCAACCTGCGCGTCCGTTACGCGCTCGACGATGGACCCAAGGCGGAAGATTTCGATATGGTCGTGCTTTCCGTCGGCGTCAAGCCGAGCACGGAGACGCAGCGACTCGCGCAGCGACTGGGCATTTCGCTCAACGAGTACGGCTTTACCGATGCGGTCGCGTTCGCGCCGACCGCGACGACGCGCGACGGCATCTTCGTCGCCGGCACGTTCCGCGAGCCGAAGGACATTCCGGAAACGGTGATTGAGGCGTCGGCGGCCGCGGCGTGCGCGTCGCAATTGCTCGCGCCGGCACGCGGCACGCTCGCGCGCGTCAAGACGTACCCACCCGAGCGCGACGTGTCGGAGGAAGAGCCGCGCGTCGGTGTGTTCGTGTGTCACTGCGGCATCAACATCGGCGGCGTCGTGCGCGTGCCCGAGGTCGTCGAGTACGTCAAGACCTTGCCCGGCGTCGTCTACGCGGAACACAATCTCTACACCTGTTCGCAGGATACGCAAGAGCGCATCAAGGCGCGCATCGAAGAGAATCGGCTGAATCGCGTCGTCGTTGCGTCTTGCACGCCGCGCACGCACGAGCCGCTCTTCCAGGATACGCTGCGCGAGGCTGGACTCAATCCGCACCTGTTCGAACTCGCCAACATTCGCGAACAGGACTCGTGGGTGCACCGCAGCGATCGCGACGCGGCGACCGAAAAAGCGAAATCGCTCGCGGCGATGATGGTGGCACGCGTGCAACTCGACAAGCCGCTCTACCGTCTCGTGTTCGACATCAACCCGCGCGCGCTCGTCATCGGCGGTGGAATCGCCGGCATGACTGCCGCGCTGATGATCGCCGATCAAGGACACGATGTGTATTTGGTCGAGCGCGAGGCAGAGTTGGGAGGGAACGCGCGGCATGTGTGGTACACCGTAGACAGTCAACACTCAACGGGCAACACTATTCAGTGGCTGGATGTGCAGTCTCGCTTGCAGGAGACGATTGCGCGCGTGAAGGCGCATCCGCGTATCCATTTGTATATGAACGCGCAATTGACGGATGTGTCGGGTTATGTCGGGCGATTCAAGTCGCATGTGCAGACGAATGGCGAGGAAATCGAAATTGAGCACGGCGCGGTGGTCGTCGCCACCGGCGCGCGCGGGATGACGCCGACCGAGTATCTGTACGGCGAGGAGGCACGCGTCATCACACAACAGACGTTCGAAGAACGGTTGGCGCAGCACGCGGCACACCAGACGCCGCTGCCCAACTCGGTCGTCATGGTGCAATGCGTCGGCTCGCGCGACGACCAGCACTCGTACTGCTCGCGCGTCTGCTGCCAGCAGGCGATCAAGAATGCGCTCAAGTTGAAAGAACTGAACCCGCGCGCCCAGGTGGTCGTGTTGTATCGCGACATTCGCGCCTACGGATTCCTGGAAGACGCGTATCGCGCCGCGCGCGAGCGGGGCGTGCTCTTCCTGCCGTACGAAACGGAGGCCAAGCCAAACGTGTCGGTCGCCGATGGTAAATTGCGCGTGACCGCGCGCGCGGCGTTCGCACCGGAAGGCAGCGTCACGTTCGAGCCCGACCTCGTGGTGCTGAGCGCAGGCATCGAACCGAACGATAATTTGCCGCTCGCGCAACTGTTGAAGGTGCCGCTGACGCAGGACGGCTTTTTCCTGGAAGCGCATGCGAAACTGCGCCCACTCGATTTCGCCGCCGACGGCATTTTCCTTGCCGGGCTCGCGCACTCGCCGCGCGCACTCGAAGAGTCCATCGCGCAAGCGCAAGGAGCGGCGATCCGCGCGGTGGCGCTGCTCGCGCAAAAGCAGCGCGAGGCGGTGCCCATCGTCGCGACGGTGAATGAGCGGCTGTGCGCTGGCTGCGGCTTGTGCGTCGAAGCGTGTGCGTACGGCGCCCGCGCGATAGACCCAGACACGCACATCGCGCAGGTGAACGCGGCGCTGTGCCAGGGCTGCGGCGCGTGCGTCGTCGCTTGCCCGAATGGCGCATCCCAGCAAAAGGCGTTCGAGATGCCGCAGGTGTTTGCGATGATCGAGAACGCGTT
Source organism: Anaerolinea sp. (assembly GCA_020722265.1). Classification (GTDB taxonomy): domain Bacteria; phylum Chloroflexota; class Anaerolineae; order UBA4142; family UBA4142; genus DYLA01. The sequence goes on along the minus strand of DYLA01000028.1, from coordinate 16,854 downwards.
GCCGTAATATGATGAACGGAACACGCCCCCCTGCCCCACGCAGGGCGCGTTCCGTCAGATTGAATCGGAGTCCCAATAATGGCAGACACAAATTACGAACCCCGCATTGTCGCCTTTCTGTGCAACTGGTGCACTTACACGGGCGCTGATCTTGCCGGCACCTCGCGCTTGCAGTATCCGCCGAACGTTCGCATCGTTCGTTTGATGTGCAGCAGTGCGGTGGACCCGGTGTACGTGCTCAAGTCGCTGCTCGACGGTGCGGACGGCATCCTCATCGGCGGCTGTCACCCCGGCGATTGCCACTATCAGACCGGCAACTACAAGGCACGGCGGCGCTTTGCCGTGTTGCAAGAAACGCTCGACGCGCTCGGTTTCGATAAAGACCGCGTCTGGCTGCGTTGGATCAGCGCGAGCGAGGGTTCGCTCTTTGCGGATACGATTCGCGAGATGACGGCGATGCTGAAAGAGAAAGGCCCAGCGAGCTAAGGGGGACAGGAGGCGTTATGCCTGGTTTACAGCAAGTTGATATCAAACGGGTCGAGCGCATCCTGAACATCGTCCTCGACGAGGTCAAGCCGCCGGTGGCGCGCTGTCGCTTGTTATCGAGCGGGTTCGCGCCGTACCACACGTTTCAGGTCACGGAGAACCTCGAAGGCTTCAAGGGCTGCATCGGTTGTGGGAATTGCATTGACGCGTGTCCCGTGCTCGCGCGCGAACCGCGCCGCCGCGACAAGACGCCGCAGCGCACGTCGTTCGCGCTCGAAGCGCTCGTCGCGGAGGATTGCGACCGCTGCAGCAACTGCGTCCTCGTCTGTCCGCAGGTGGATACGACGATCAAGCATTACATCGTCAACACGCGGATGGTCGAGGGGATGGCGCGGTTGTTGAAGAAGGTGGATAGCGACGAGGAGATTTTCTACGCAATGAGCCAATGAGCCAATGACAAATGATTTTGGCTTATTGGGTAATTGGTAAATTGGTTCATTGGAGGTGCGATGGAACAGCAGAAACTAGTCAACGTTTACATCATGGACAAGCGGTACGCGGTGCCCGCGTCGCTGACGATTATGCGCGCGTTCGAGTACGCGGGATACAAGTTGGTGCGCGGCGTAGGATGTCGCAGCGGCTTTTGCGGCGCGTGCGCGACGGTCTATCGGATGACCGGCGATAACAAGTTGTACGTCGCGCTCGCGTGCCAAACCGTCGTGCAGGAGGGGATGCGCCTCGCGCAGATTCCCTCGTTCCCGGCGAACAAGATGCTGTACGATTTTGCGTCGCTCACCGCCGACGGCGCGCTGCTGCTGCAAATCTATCCTGAACTCGCGTTGTGCAAGGGATGTAACACGTGCACCAAAGCGTGCCCCCAAGACCTTCAAGTGATGGAGTACGTCGGCGCGTGTTTGCGCGGCGATATTACGCGCGCGGCGGATCTGTCGTTCGATTGTATTATGTGCGGCTTGTGTACGGCGCGCTGCCCCGGCGAGCTCGTACCCTACAATATCGCGCTCCTGGCGCGGCGACTGTACGGCGCCTACGTCGCGCCGCGCTCGGAGCATCTGGCCAAGCGCGTCGAAGAAATTCGCGCCGGCCAGTGGGACGCGCCCGTGCGCGAGTTGAAAGCGCTGTCGGTGGATGAGTTGAAAAAGCGGTATAACGCGCGCGAGATCGAACAATGAGCCAATGAACCAATGAGCCAATTCCCCCAACGAAACGGTTTGGCTCATTGGGCAATTGGCGCATTGGCTCATTGAGGTGACGATGGATTTCACACTCTCCGAAGAGCTAGCGATGGTGCGCGAGATGGCGCGCGATTTCGTGACGAACGAACTCTTGCCCATCGAGCGCGAGGTGATGGTGCGCGAGGGACAGGTGGGCGGCCAGCGCGGCGCGCCGATTCCGCGCGAAAAGTACGCCGCGCTGAAGAAGAAAGCGATTGACCAAGGGTTGTGGGCGATGACCGCCCCCGAGTCGCTCGGCGGCGGAGGTTTGAGCGCGCTCGGCGCGTGTTTGGTCGCGGAAGAACTTGGCAAGACATTCGTCCCGTTCGATTTTGGAGATGTGCCGCCGCTGCTGTTCGACGCGAACGCGGAGCAGCAGGAGAAATTCCTCGCGCCGACGATTGCCGGCGAAAAAGAGTGCGCGCTGGCGCTGCGCGAGCCGGGGATGGACGGCGCGGCAGAATTCAAGACGCGCGCGGCGCGTGACGGCGATCACTGGATACTGAACGGCGTGAAATTCGCCGATGAAGCCGACGTGTACTTGGTCTTGGCGGAAACAGACGCCGGCGCGACCTGCTTCATCGTCGAGGGGGTGGCAGCGGCGCACGGAATCTTGCGACTGGAAAACGTCACGGTGCCTGCGTCAAACGTGCTCGGTCAAATCGGCCAAGCGTTCGAACTGGGCAAAAAGTACGCGAACGCGCGCTGGGTACGCGCCGCCGCGCGCAAGGTCGGCGTTGCAACGCGCTTGCTCGAAATGAGCGCACAGTACGCGCGCGATTGGAAAGCGCTCGGACAGCCGCTCGCCGTGCGTCCCTCGGTGCAGCGGTATCTCGCAGAGATGGCGACGGATGTTGACGCGGCGCGATGGCTGGTCTATCGCGCGGCGTGTGAGATAGACGAAGGCAAGGACGCGCAGGAGAGTGCGCGCCGCGCGCACTTGTTCGCGGCAGAGATGGTGCGGCGCGCGCTGGATCGCACGATTCAGATTTACGGTGGCCCTGTCCACGCGGACGATGTACCGATGCTGCGCATCTATCGCGATGATCTCGACAAGAAAACGACAGAACAGGTCTTGAATCTGCAACGGCTGCAGGTGGCGGAAGGTTTAATGAGCCAATGACAAATGACGAAGAACGAATGACGAAGGATGGATGATTGGGCAATTGGCGAATTGGCTCATTGACAGGTAGTGGATGATGGTAGTCCAATCGGTGCTTAAAGTCGAAAACGGCGATACGCTGGGAGCGGTGCGTGGGGTGTTGAAATCGCTCCTGGAAAAGAATATCGTGGACGCGCTCCTCGTCCCGCTCGAATCGCCGAGCGCCGAGCAGGTGACACCGACGCTCGTGAAAGAACCGGCGCAACTCGACGCGGCGAATCCGCTCGCGCCGGTGATGCAGCTGAACGCCGCCGCGCTGCTCGTACGCTTGCAGAAGGAAAATCCAACGATGCGCATCGGCGCGGTGATGCGTCCGTGCGAATTGCGCGCCGTCATCGAACTCGCGAAATTCGGGCGCATCGCGCTCGACCGGGCGATGCTCGTCGGCATTGATTGTATGGGGACGTACGAACCGGAGACGTACGCGCAGATTGCGCGTGCCTCCACGCGCGCAGAATCGCCGACGGATGAGATGTTGCGCTGGACGCGGCAGGGTCCGATCGCGCCATATCGTCTGCGCGGCGCGTGCCAGATGTGCGAGTTCTTTTCGGTGGAAAACGCGGACCTCGCGATCGGCTTGATCGGGATGAACGTGCGCGAGCGATTGCTGCTCGAAGCGCGCGACGACATCGCCGCAAAGTTGAATCTGCGGCCGGGTGGCGCGAACGGACGCGCCAAGGCGCTCGCGCGCCTCGCCGAAATTCGCAAGCATCGCCGCGAGCAAGCGATGGCTAGCGCGGCGGAGATGTTGAAAGATATACCCTCGCTGCTCGGCGTGATCGCGCTCTGCACCGCTTGCGGCAAATGTCAGGCCGTTTGCCCATTCTGCGGCACCGAGGCGTTCATCCCCTCAGCGGCGCGCACAGGCGAAGGGATTCTTTTCAGCGATCTCATCCGCTGGGCGCGTCGCGCGGCGTCGTGCGTGCAGTGTGGGATGTGCGAGTTGGCGTGCCCCAACCAACTTCCGCTCGCCGCGATCCAAGCCGTGCTCGGTCGCGCGCTGCAAAAGCAGTACGATTACGTCCCTGGGCGGAGCGTAGAAGAAAAACTGCCCTGGGCAACTGCATAGTAAGTTGCAGACTCTTGGAACTTACCTGCAATGAGGTTTTTTCATGACAACACGCGGACTATGGCAAATCAAAGAGGGTGACACGCTCGGCGCGGTGCGCGAGTTTTTGCGCGTACTGCTGGAAAAGAAAATCGTGGACGCGCTCCTCGTGCCGATGGAAGGTGCGGCGGGCTCGGTGATGCCCGCGCTGGTGAAGCACGCTGCGCGGCTCGAGCACGCGAATCCGCTCGCGCCGGTGATGGCGTTCAACAGCGCGCGGCTCGTTTCGATGCTGACCCGGGATAGCGCGGGTAGTAAAATCGGCGCGGTGCTGCGTTCGTGCGAGATTCGCGCGCTCGTCGAGTTGGCGAAATTCAATCAGGTGAAACTCGACGATGTGGTGACAATCGGCATGGATTGCTTGGGCACGTACGCGGTGCCGGAGTACGCCAGCGCGCTCAAACAGTCGCCCGATCTGCTCGCGCGGACGCTCGCGGGTGCGCGCGAGGGAAAGGACGATGGTTTGACATTCCGCGTCGCGTGCACGATGTGCGAATACCCAACGCCGCCAGGGTACGCCGACATCAAGCTTGGCTTTATCGGCGTGGACAACGCGCACGCGCTCGTCGTCGAAATGAATGACGAAATCGCGGCGCAACTCGGTGTGAGCGCGGACGCGGCGGGTGCGGCGGCGCGCGACAAGGTGCTGGCGCAACTCGTCGCCGCGCGCACCGCTGCGCGCGATGCGGCGTTCGAGCAATTCCACGCGTTGACGCGCGCGAACGGCGGAATCGCGGCGTACTTTGCGAATTGTATGGAGTGCACCAATTGCATGAACGCATGCCCGATTTGTTATTGCAAAGAGTGCTTCTTCCGTACAGCCAACGCGGAGCACGCGCCGCGCGAACTCTTGCGTTCGGCCGAGCGACGAGGTGGCATCGTGATGCCTCCCGACGCGCTCTTGTTCCAGATGACGCGGCTCAACCACATGGCGACGAGTTGCGTCGGCTGTGGGATGTGCGAAGCCGCGTGCCCCCACGACATTCCGCTGACGGTGGTGTTCCGCAGCGTCGGCGCGCGCGTGCAAAAGATTTTCGAGTACGTGCCGGGGCGCGACGTGAACGAGAAACCGCCGTTCATGGAGTTCAAGCGGGACGAGTTGCTGGAGATTGGGGAGAGCAAATAAATGAGCCAATTGGTCAATGTGCAATGAGCCAACTCTTCCTCGCAGCGACAAGGTGCCTATTGGCTCATTGGGCAATTGGTTGATTGGCTAATTGGACGGATTATGAACAACAGCGCACTAGTCATTGGCGGTGGCATTGCGGGCATTCAAGCCGCGCTCGACATTGGGGACGCGGGGTTTAAGGTGTACCTCGTCGAAAAAGAGCCGAGCGTCGGCGGACGAATGTCGCAACTCGACAAGACCTTTCCCACGCTCGACTGCTCCGCGTGCATCCTCACGCCGAAAATGGTGGATGTGTCGCGGCATCCGAACATCGAACTCTTGACGTATTCTGAGGTGACCGATGTCCAGGACGCGGCTGGCGAGTTCCGCGTGACGGTGAAACGAAAGCCACGCTATGTGGATGTTACGAAATGTACCGGCTGCGGCAGTTGCGCGGAGGCGTGCCGACTGAAGGGACGCGTCGTAGACACGTTCAACGCGGAGATAGGCAAGCGCAGCGCGATTTACGTCCCGTTCCCGCAAGCCGTCCCGCTCAAATACACGGTAGACCCAACCAAGTGTTTGTTTCTGACGCGCGGCGTCTGCGGCAAAACGTTCTTGTGCAAAGACGCGTGTAAAGCGGACGCGATTGATTTCAACATGAAGGAATCGTTCGTGGATTTGAACGTCGGCGCCATCATCGTTGCGACCGGCTTCGATCCGTTCAACGCCGCGCTCAAGCCCGAACTCGGCTACGGTACATATCCGAACGTCATCTCATCGTTGCAATTCGAGCGACTTTCGTCCGCGTCGGGTCCGACGGCGGGGAGAATCGTGCTGAACGGCAAAGAGCCACAGGAAGTCGTGTTCGTCCAATGCGTTGGCTCGCGCGACCAGACGACCGGCAATCTGTATTGCTCGCGCGTCTGCTGTATGATCACGGCGAAGCACGCGCACCTCGTCAAGGACAGGATCCACGACGCGCGGGTGACGGTGTTCTACGCCGATATTCGCGCGTTCGGCAAAGGGTTCGAAGAGTTTTACGACCGTGTGCGCGCAGAAGGCGTGAACTATCGGCGCGGCTATGTCTCGGAAATTTTCAAGCGCGGTGAAAAACTCGTCGTCCGCTCGGAAGACACGCTCCTCGGCCAGCCGGTCGAGGTGACAGCGGACTTGGTCGTGCTGAGTAATGGTCTCGTGCCGCGTCCCGAAACCGACCCGATTGCGAAACTGTTGAACCTGGCGAAATCCGCCGATGGCTTTCTCGCCGAGGCGCACCCCAAGATGCGTCCGGTGGACACGACGACGGATGGCGTTTTCCTCGCGGGTTGTGTGCAAGGACCGAAAGACATTCCTGACACCGTCGCGCACGCCAAGGCGGCAGCGTCGGCGGCGATTGTGCGGCTGCGAAGTCACGGGTAGGTAGTATTCAGTAAGCAGTATTCAGTAAGCAGTATTCAGTAAGCAGTATTCAGTAAGCAGTATTCAGTAAGCAGTATTCAGTGTTCAGTGAGCAGTGTTGAGGGGGAACGGTGGGCGCGTTGGTGTATGCAAAGAGTTTTCGCGATCTGGTGGTATATCAGAAGGCGCGACAGTTGCAACGGGAGATTTTTCAACTCACGCTTACTTTTCCCAAAGAGGAAAAGTTTTCGCTCACGGATCAGATACGACGCTCGTCGCGCTCGATTGGCGCGAATATCGCAGAGGCATGGGCGAAACGACGTTACGAGAAGCATTTCTTGAGCAAATTGACGGATGCGGATGGGGAACAGTTCGAGACTCAGCACTGGATCGAGACTGCGCTTGACTGCGAGTACTTGAACCAGCCGCAGGCGAAGACGCTCATGACCAAGTGCGAGGAAATCGGCCGCTTGTTGGGTGGCATGATGGACAAGGCAAGTCTCTTCTGCGGCGAAACGTACAAGGCGTTGCGCGAGTCAACTGTGGAATATTTTGTCAACTCACCTACTGAATACTGAATACTGAATACTGAACACTGAACACTGCAAACTGAACACGAACATTGCAAACCGAAGAACACCGAACACGGGAGTAACAATGATAGACATCCAATCCCTCGTCGAACAACTAGAACTTGCCGCGTGTATCCAGTGCGGCAAATGCACGGGCGGCTGCCCGATTGCGGTGAAGAGCACGATGAACCCGCGCGCGCTCGTCTACCAATTCCTGCGCGGCGAAGATTTCGAATTGACCGCGCGCGAAGATTTGTGGGACTGTACCACGTGCTCGACCTGCGGCTTGCGCTGCCCCAAGGGCGTGAAGCCGTACGAACTCATCATCGCCTTGCGCGGGCAGTGGATCGAAAGCGGCAAGATTCCGACGACGCTGCGCGCGCCGCTCACCGCGACGCTCAATCAGGGCAACCCGCTCGTCCTGCCGCGCGAAGATCGTTCGCTGTGGGCGGACGGGTTGGATCTCAAGGAGATGGCGGAAGGGGTCGAGTACACCATGTTCACTTGCTGCGAGAACGCGTATGACCCGCGCGTTCAACCGGTGCCCAAGGCGCTCGTCAACATCCTGCGCGCGGCGAATGTGGATTTCGGCACGCTTGGCTTGGAGGAGCAGTGCTGCGGCAGCGAGATTCGTCGTCTCGGCGAGTCCGGCTTGTTCGAGTACCTGCGCGACGACAACATCGAAAAGTTCCGCGCGGCGGGCGTGAAAAAGATGGTGACCACTTCGCCGCACTGCTACAACGTGTACAAGAACGAGTACGGCAAGACCGAGTTCACCGTCGAGCATTATACACAGGTGGTCGCACGCCTCATCGCCGAAGGCAGATTGAAATTCTCGCACAGGGTCGAAGCGACGGTGACGTACCAGGATCCGTGCTTTCTCGGCAAGCAGAATGGCGTGTACGACGAACCGCGCGCAATTCTGAAGGCGATTCCCGGCGTCAAGTTCGTGGATATGGATCGTTCGCGCGAGCGGAGTGTGTGCTGCGAGGGGGGCGGCGGACGGATGTGGATGGAGGGCACGAGCAAAGTGCGCATCGCGAACGACCGCGTGTTGCAGGCGCTCGAAACCGGCGCGAATATCCTCGCGACCGCGTGCCCGTTCTGCTTCCTCACGCTGAGCGACGCGGTGATCGCGACCGGTAACGAAGAGAAAATCAAGGTGATGGACATACTCCAAATCGCTCAGGCAGCGCTTTGAATGCGCCAATGAACCAATGTGCCAATGAACCAATCCAGAGACTGCCAGCATCCGGTTTGGCTCATTGGCGCATTGGAGAATTGGTTCATTCTGAGGTATCGGAATGAAACAACGAATCGGCGTATACGTTTGCCACTGTGGATTGAACATCGCGGCGACGGTTGACGTGGCGGCGGCGCGCGAGTTGGCGCGCCTGATGCCTGGCGTCGTCGTCGCGCGCGACTATACCTATATGTGCTCCGACCCCGGGCAGGCGCTCATCATAAACGACATCAAAGAGCAGGGACTCACGCATGTCGTCGTCGCGTCCTGTTCGCCGCGCATGCACGAGCCGACTTTTCGCGCGGCGATTCAAAAAGCCGGCCTAAACCCCTACTGCCTCGAGATGGCGAATATCCGCGAGCAGTGCGCGTGGGTTCATCAGGATCGTGACCGCGCGACGGCGAAGGCAATCGACTTGATCGCGTCGGCAGTCGCCAAGGTCGCGTGGCTCGTGCCGCTGCAAGAGCGCGAGGTGGGTGTAACCCAAGCCGCGCTCGTCGTCGGCGGCGGCGTCGCGGGAATGCATGCCGCGCTCGACATCGCCAACGCCGGCTTTCAAGTCTACCTCGTCGAAAAGCAGCCCTACCTCGGCGGACGCGCCGCACAACTCAACACCACTTTCCCGACCCTGGAGAGCGTGTCCGATTTGCTCAAGCCGCTGATGAAGGACGTGGTGACGCATCCCAAGATTCGCGTCCTCACGAACGCGGACGTCGAGAAAGTGGATGGCTATGTTGGCAATTTCCGCGCCACTGTGCGCGAACGCCCGCGCTATGTGGACGCGACGAAATGTACCGCGTGCGGCAAGTGCGTCGAGGTGTGCCCCGTCACTGTGCCGAACGCGTTCGACGCGAACCTGACGACGCGCCGCGCGATCTATCGCGCGCCGGATGGCACCTTCGTCGTGGACGAGCGCGCCTGTACGTTCGTGCAGGATCGCGTCTGCCCAGCCGACCCGCGCTGTGAATCGGTATGCCCAGAAAACGCGATTGACCTCGCCCAGCCAGCCCAATCGCACGAGTTCGGCGTTGGCACGATCATTGTCGCGACCGGCGCGGCGGTGTTCGACGCGACGAAGAAACCCGAACTCGGTTTCGGGGCGTACGCCAACGTCATCACCTCGCTGCAATTCGAACGCCTCGCCAACGCGGCGGGCCCGACCGGCGGCAAAATCGTCGTCAATGGCAAAGAGCCGAAAGAAGTCGTGTTCATCCAGTGCGTCGGCTCGCGCGACCAGACGACCGGGAACGTGTATTGCTCGCGTATCTGCTGTATGGTGAACGCGAAGCAGGCGCACATCATCAAAGAAAAATTGCCGGACGCCAAGGTGACGGTGATGTACGCCGATGTGCGCGCGTTCGGCAAGGGACACGAAGAGTTCTACGACCGAGTGCGCAAAGAAGGGGTGCGCTATCGGCGCGGGTACGTCTCGGAAGTGTATCGCAAGGGCGATCGAATCGTCGTGCGCGCCGAAGACACGCTGATCCAAAAGCCCATCGAACTCGAAGCCGATTTGGTCGTGCTCGGTGTTGGCTTGACGCCGCGCCCGGAGACGGACGCGATCGCCGATTTGCTCAGTTTGCCGCGCAGCGGCGATGGCTTTTTGCTCGAAATCCATCCGAAACTGCGCCCGGTCGAAACGGCGGTTGACGGCGTTTTCCTCGCCGGCGCGTGCCAGGGGCCCAAAGACATCGTGGACACGATCGCGCAAGCGCGCGCGGCGGCGGCGTCCGCCTTCGCGCCGCTGTGTCGCGGCAAAGTCAAGGTCGAATCCGCGACCGCGGTCGTGAATGAAGAGTTGTGCGCGGGGTGCGGCTTGTGCGTCGCTGCGTGCGCGTACGGTGCACCGGCGATCAACCCGCGCACCGGCACCGCGCGGGTGAACGCCGTGCTGTGCAAAGGATGCGGCGCGTGCGCGATGGCGTGCCCCTCGAAAGCGATTCAACTGATGCAGTTCACGCCGCGACAGATCATTTCGCAGGTTGCGGTGCTGGCATAGAGGAGTTGAAATGTACACAGCGGAAATGCGCGAATCCATTGCCAAAGTCGAAGCGAGCCGCCAGAGGCGCTTGCAGGAACGCCATCCGAGTATGACGCCGGAAGAGCGGCAGGACGTGCTCAAGAAATTCCATCCCGATTACGTCGAAGCCGCGATGCGCTCCCTACGCATCGGACCGAACAAGGGGGGCAAGACGCCCAACGAACTCGCGGACGTGCTCGAAGCGCGCCCGCTGATTGATCCGCGCGCGTTCGATTTGAGCCGGGTGGATTTGGAGACCGATGTGCTCATCATCGGCGGCGGCGGTGCGGGCGCGAGCGCGGCGTTGATGGCGCGGGAGAATGGTGCGCGCGTTTTGCTCGTCACCAAGTTGCGTTTTGGCGACGCCAACACGATGATGGCGCAGGGGGGTATCCAGGCAGCGGACAAGGAGAACGATTCGCCCGCGCACCACTATCTCGATGTCATCGGCGGCGGCAGATTCGTGAATTTCCCTGATCTGGTTGAGGCACTCGTGATGGACGCGCCGGAAGTGATCGCGTGGCTGGAACGACTCGGCATGATGTTCGAGAAGACTCCGACGGGCGAGATGGTGACGATTCACGGCGGCGGCACCTCGCGCAAACGGATGCATTATGCGCGCGACTATTCGGGTGCGGAGATTATGCGGACCCTGCGCGACGAAGTTCGCAATCATCCCGACATCCGCATCGTCGAGTTTGCGCCAGCGATCGAGTTGGTGTTGAACACGCGCGGCGAGTGCGCGGGCGCGATCCTGCAAAACCTCGAAACGGGGGAGCGATTGCTCGTCAAAGCCAAGACGACGATCATCGCGACCGGCGGCAGCGGACGATTGCACTACCAAAACTTTCCGACGACGAATCATTACGGCGCGACGGCGGACGGACTCGTGCTGGCGTATCGCGTGGGCGCGAAACTGGCGTTCATTGATACGATGCAGTACCACCCGACCGGCGCGGCGTATCCCGAACAGATTCTTGGGCAACTCGTCACCGAAAAAGTGCGCGGCTTGGGCGCGCAGGTTTGCAACGTGGACGGCGAACAATTCGTCTATCCGCTCGAAACGCGCGATGTCGAAGCCGCCGCGTTCATCCGCGAGTGCCTCGAGCGCAAGCGCGGTATCCAGACGCCGACGGGGCAGTGGGGTGTGTGGCTCGATTCGCCGCTGATTGACGTGATTCACGGCACCGGCACCGTTGCCAAAGAATTGCCCGCGATGGTGCGCCAGTACAAACGTTTCGGCATTGATATGGCGAAAGAGCCGATTCTAGTTTATCCGACGCTGCACTATCAGAACGGCGGCATTGCCATCAAAGCAGATTGCTCGACTGACGTTCCAAATCTCTTCGTCGCGGGCGAGGCGTCGGGCGGTGTGCATGGGCGCAATCGTTTGATGGGGAACAGCCTGCTCGATGTGTGCGTGTTCGGTCGGCGCGCGGGGGTGGCGGCGGCTGCGCGCGCGAAAGAGTGGAAGGATGGCGCGGCGTTATCGCTCGAGCACGTTGTGCGATGGAACCAGGCGCGCGCGGAGGCAGGGCTAACGGACGAGCGCACCGCGCCGGTGATTTTGCCGGAATACACGCGGAAGGTGCGGTAGTTGGCTAGTTGGATGGTTTGATAGTTGCAAAAAGGACGCTCACTCCGGGAGAGTGGGCGTTTTTGTTTTGGGGCAAGACCGGCCAGGTTTCCCAAACCTGATACGTCACGTCCAAAGCATCCTCGCCATCATCTTTTCTCCAGCACCACGGCATACCCTTCTTCCCAGTTCGCTGCCGTGAAGACGTGTGCCAATTCCCAGCCTTCACGCGCGGCGATGGTCATCACATCGGTGGGCGCGAGCAGTAGCAGGTCGAACCACTCGCCGCGCAAGCCCGCATAAATGAGGCGCAGACGAATCTGTCCGAGGGCGCGCCCACGCGCCAGATTCTGGCGCAGGTAACGACGATGCGTTGGGTTCGTCGCGCCAGGCATACGCGTCGTAGCCAGAATGCGTCCGCGTGGTGTGGTGAGGCGATGCAACTCGCGTAGCATCCGTCGCAACCGGCGCGGCGTGCCGCCGATGCCCAGATTGTTACCGAACAAGATTACCGTGTCGAATTCGCCGTCGCGGAACGGCAATTTGCCACACGCGTTCGCCACGCGCGCGTCGCGTACGCCGCGCGTGCGCGCCAACTCGACGAGGCGCGGCGACCGGTCGATCGCGGTGACGCGCAGTCCGCGTCGCTGCAGGTAGAGCGCGTGTCGCCCCGCGCCGCAACCGATATCGAGCACGCGTCCGCGCGCCAAGCGCAGCGCGTCCTTTTCGTACGAGGGGAATTCGCGATGGCGCGTGAAATACCAACTCACCTCCTCGCGGCGGCGATAGCCGTCCTCGCGTTCGATTTGCAAATCGGCTTTGCCGGTCGCGTGAAACTGCCAGAGCGCGTCGGCGAACAGATCAGCCTTGGTCATTCCCCTCCTCCTCCGCTGCGATTTCCCACAACACGATTTCCGGTGGGCAGAGGAACCGCACGCGCGGCGCGCCCCGTCCCTCCATCCCGATGCCGCGCATGACGTAGAGCGTCAACTGGTCAATCGCGTAGCGTCCCATCTCGAAGCGTTTGCCGTAGAGCGATGAGGTGTACAGCGCGCCGAAAAGCGGCAAGCGCACTTGACCGCCGTGCGTATGCCCGGAGAGTTGCAAGTCAACCCCCTGTGCGGCGGCTTCCGGCGCAAGGTCGGGCGTGTGATACAAGAGAATCGTTAAATTGTCCGGATCGCCGCGTAGAATCGAATTGAGCGTTGCGCCGTCCACCGGCGGTTGGTGCGTGCACGTGATGCCAACGATGTCAATCGGCTGCCCGTGATGAGTGATGGTCACGCGCTCGTCGCGCAGCCAGCGGAGATTGTCCAAGCCATCGAGCAAGCGCGGAATGATCTGTGGCTTGTCCACTGGCGGGCTGCCGGTCACGACGAAGACGCCGAGCGGCGCGGTGAGTTGGCGCAGAACCGCGCGCGTCTGTTCCCACGCGATTGGATCGTCCACGTTCGACAGGTTGAGGAAATCGCCGGAGAAGAGAATCACCTCCGGTTCGAGCGCGCGCACCAGTTCGATGAGTTGGTGTTCGCGCGCGGTGACGCGCTCGACGTGCAAGTCGCCGAGATGCAGCGCGCGCAGCGGCGGCGCGCCGGGTTTGAGTTTCGCAGAGCGGAAGGTTTGGCGCGTCACGCCGACACGGTGCGGCTCGATCCAAAAGCCGTAGACGACGAGTGCGGTGCCGACGAGTTGCGCGAGCGCGCTCCACGGGAGTGGCAGCGCAGCGCAGAGCGCGCGCGGCAGCGCGAGCAAAAGCGTGGGCGGCTTGCTGGGACCGAACGATTTGCCGGCGCGCGGCAGCGCAGCCATCAGTCCCCAATCGCTGAGGAAGAAGAGCCACAAGCCGAAGGCGAGCAACCCATCGGCGCGTGTGGGTACGAGCGCGAGCGCGAAGAGTAGCGCGGCGAAAAGCGGCGGCGGCACCCGGCGCACCGCGTCGTCCAAGCGCAGCAGCGCATCGAAGGGGCTAGTGACGGTGCCGGGAAAGCGCGTGCGCCGCGAAAAATCTTTGGATTGCATAGTACAAATTATAACCGGGGTTGCGTCAAACGCCAATTTCTGATGAGATTACCCATCCTTCGAAAGGTTGCAGTTGAACAAGTCCAAAAAGCGTGTATACTGATGGTGTGCTCCCTCGCCGGTTTGGAGGCGTCCTGCGGGGAGAATCGAGACACGGGGAGGAAAAAGTGGCAGACGAAGAACGCAAAGACAGAGAAGAGAAAGAGGAAAAACACCACGAGAAGGAAGAAAAGGGACGCAATGATCCGCTCAGCACGATCGTCTGGGGCTTGATCGTCATTTGGGCAGGTCTCGTGTTGCTGGCGGATAATCTGGGAATGCTCGCTACTCTGCAATTCGCGGATACCGCGTTTCCCGGTTTTCGCTTTCTGGCGCGCCTCGAGGCGTGGGCGCTCATCTTTCTCGGTGCGGGCGTGCTCGTGCTGGGCGAAGCCGCGATTCGCTACATCGTGCCATCGTATCGGCGCGGGGCTGTTGGCTCGGTCATTCTCGGTTTCGTCTTCATCGGCATCGGGCTGGGGTCGTGGATTGGCTGGAGCGTCGTCTGGCCCCTCGTGCTCATCGGCATCGGCGTAGTGATTCTGCTCGGCGCGATCGGGTGGAAACGCTGAATCGTTCTACAATCGTCCCAGATTCATCGTTTGGAGTTCTTCCCACGCGTAGACGATGGGGGTGTACCAGCGCGCGCGTCCGATGCAGCGAAAGTACGGTGGCGTGTACGCGCGAATAAGTCGCCGATTTTGTAGCGCGGGAGGATCGGCGTCGAGACGACGAGTTCGCCCATTTCGCCCGGGCGCATCTCGTTGAGCATTTTGACGCCGGCGCGCGTTTCGAAAAAGAACAAGTCATTTGTTGAAGGTCGGGGGCGGGCATAAGAGGCTCCTGGAATGGAATCAAGACCTTCGCGGTCTTGCGAGACCGCGAAGGTCTTGTTGCGTCTACCCGCAAAACTCTTTTACGCTTTGTGCGATTTGTTCGACCTGCGCGTCCGTCAGTTCAGGGTAGATCGGTAACGAGAGCACCTCGCGCGCGGCTTGCTCCGCGTGCGGAAAATCCCCCGGTTTGTAGCCGAGCGCGGCGTACACCGGCTGCAAGTGCAGTGGAATCGGATAATGGATGCCGGTCTCGATGCCGCGCGCCTTGAGGTGCGCGCGCAAGCCCTCGCGGTTCCGCGCGCGGATCACGTAGAGGTGGTACACCGGCGCGATGTGCGGTGGAACGTACGGCGTGACGATGTCACTGTTCGAAAACAATTCGGTATAGTAAGCGGCGATGGCGCGCCGGCGCGCGTTCCACGCGTCGAGGTGCGGCAATTTGGCGCCGAGGATCGCGGCTTGCAGCGCGTCGAGGCGATAGCCGTAGCCGACGATGAGGTGTTCGTACTTGGCGCGGCGTCCGTGATCGCGCAGCATCCGCGCGCGGTCGGCGAGTTCGGCGTCGTTCGTGACGAGTGCGCCGGCGTCGCCGTACGCGCCGAGGTTCTTGCCAGGGTAAAACGAAAAGCACGCGACGTCGCCCATCGAGCCGGCGCGGCGGCCGCGATATTCCGCGCCGTGCGCCTGTGCCGCGTCTTCGATGACGCGCAGGCGGTGGCGGCGCGCGATCTCCAGAATCGGATCCATCTCGGCGGGCTGACCGTAGAGGTGGACCGGGATGAGCGCGCGCGTGTGCGGCGTGATCGCGCGCTCGATTTGGTTCGGATCGAGGTTGTACGTGCGCGGGTCAATGTCCACAAAGATTGGGCGCGCCCCGATGATGGAGATCACTTCGGCGGTCGCGATGAACGTGTGTGTCGTCGTGATGACTTCGTCGCCGGGTTTCACATCGCACAGCAAGAGCGCGAGGTGGAGCGCGGCGGTACCGCTATCGGTGCCGACGCAGTGCCGGGCGTGGCAGAACGCGGCAAAGTCGCTTTCGAACTGCGCGACTGGTTTGCCGAGGATGAATGACGTGTTGGCGATGACGCGCTGGATCGCGGCGTCAATTTCCGGCTGGATCGCGGCGTACTGGGCTTTGAGGTCAACGAGGGGGATGGGCATGGGGGACTCCAGTCAGGGTAGATGCCCGTAGTTCAGGCCATGTTCGGATTTGGATATTAGCGCGTAGGAGAAAGGCTGTTGTGCAATCACCTTCTTGAAGTTGGCTTTGATGGGCTTGCAGCTACCGCGCACGATGTCGAGACGAACGACTTCCATATTTGGAAAGTCAGGAAATTTTGCATCCCATCCTGTCAATTCCGTCAGCCACGCGAGCAATTCCTGTAAGCGTTGCCACTGCTCTGGGTTCGATGGATTGTCTGTCTTGCATTGCGAATGTCGTTTGAAACCCAAAGCCTCGATCTGGTCACCCAGCTGCGCTTGCCATTGCAACAGACGTTTTGACGATGCCATTGCAATGGCACGGCAGAGGGGGTAAATGGGGGAAGCCGCGTCGTCTGAACCACCCAGCCATTCCAGCCAGTCCAACGCGTTCTTCTCGTAAGTAAACGCGCTTTCCAGCGACGAGTCAACGTGCACAAATACCGGCAAAAACTCCTTCGCGGGACGATAATCGAGATCGCCCCACGCGCTGTAGCAAGCCAGCAAGAAGTGAAATGTGCCAAACGGATACTTGCGTCCAAACTCGTGGTTGAGTGTGAAGCCACGGATCAGATTGGGATTGAAGGATTGTGCATCAGCATCTTCGTGTTCGGGGATGGGCGTATCCGTACCCCATTTGAGCATATGATGTCCAATGCCAGGCAAATGCTTGCGGTAAATGTCGTGGTCAACAATCACCCCACTTTTCCAGTTAATTGCCAACGTTCACCCATTCGCGTGATCTCCCCACGTTTCTTCAAGGCCTGTTGCGCGTTACGGACATGATGCTTCCATAACTTGCCAAACCGTTGCCCGTTGATTACTCTGTCAATCGTATTGTCGCAAATG
>DYLA01000027.1 GCA_020722265.1 Anaerolinea sp. | reverse complement strand
AACAGATGCCGCGATGCACAGAGGCGTCACGTTCAGGCCGGTTTCTTCGCCCGCTTTTTTCACGACGACTTGCGTCGTACCGCTCGCGGTCGTGCCTCCGGCGGATCGAAGACGTTCCACTCAACGACTCCGCGTCACGCCGACGCGCGCGCAGTACGCGCGCACCGGACAGAGTGAGCATTGGGGGGAAATCGGATGGCAGATGTTTTGTCCGAGCGCGACCAGTTCATCGTTGATTTCGATCCAGTACGCGCGCGGCAGTTTCGCGCGCAACGCCATTTCGGTCTGCTCCGGCGTTTTCGTCCTGACATAACCCCACCGATTGGTGATGCGATGGACGTGCGTATCCACGCAAATCCCCGGCTTGCCAAATCCCAGCGTGACGACGAGGTTGGCGGTTTTGCGTCCGACGCCGGGCAGCGCGACGAGCGCGTCAATGTCGTCGGGCACTTGGCTGCCAAATTGCTCGACCAGCGCGCGGCAAACGCCAAGGATATGACGCGCTTTGACGCGGTAAAAGCCCACCGGGTAAATCGCGCGTTCGATCTGGCGCGGACTTTGGCGCAGCAGCGCGCGCGGCGTATCGCCCAACGCGAACAATCGTTGCGATGCTTCGGCAGTCACCGCATCTTTCGTTCGCAAACTCAACATCGTCGAAATCAACACGCGGAACGGATCGCGCGATCGGCGGGACAGCGCGGTGACGTAGGGCGTCCTCCACGCCCGCGTGACGCGACGCAGCACTCGCATCGCCGCGTGAATCTGATCGTCGGTCATCGCCGCTCCGAACGTCGCTCGATGCGGCGATAGCGCGTCAGGCGCGTGCCCTCTCCCTGCGCGGCTTCGTAACGCAAGACGACACCTTGACGATCTGCCCACAACCGATCTTCCACAGCCGTGTCCGCCGTGCGAATGGTGTAGAGCCACGCGGAGAATTTGCCGGCGGCAATCTCGATTTTTTCGTCGCCCACGCACAACCACGTTTGCTTGAGCGCGCGCGGTTCCAGAGTCAGCGGATCAATCACGATCGCGTTCACCTCGCGCGATTGTCCGACCTGCAAGCCCAAGCGCATGAGGGTGACCGTGCCCAAGACCGGCGAGGCGCAGACGATTTCTCGGCTGCTATCCGAATCGAGCGCGTACTCGCGCGGGGGCTTGCCGCGCGTCTCCACGCGCGCGAGCCACTGCGTCTCGGTACCGCTTTGCTCACTGATGAGCGTCCTGCCCTCCACGTCCACGCGCAGCGAGAGACGCGTCGGTGCCCAGTGTTGAGTGATTTCAAAAGTCATACTCCAGATCGCCGGCTGCGGCTGGGTCACTTCGCGCTGCGTCGTGAATAGCATCCCGCCGTGCGCGAGTTTGGAGAGTTTCCACATTTCGTACCCGCTGACGGCATCGCCGTACTGTACGGTGTACGTTCCTTCGACGAGCAGAGTTCCCTTGATTGGCATACATCCTCCCGCTTCGAATCGCGTCGTCCAGCGTGCACCTATTATAGCACACGCGCGCTTGGCTTTCAATCGCTTGTTCGGCGAGGCAAACGCGGTTATAATGGGCGAGAAAGGAGCCGAATGAGAAAACCTTCACTGGTTCGATTCAAGGTGATGCTCGCGCTCGCCATCGTGTTGCTGGCGTGCTCACCCTCGGTCATCGTGCGCGAAATCATCGGCGGCGCGGAGACGCCGCCCCCCACGCGCGTCGCCGCGGCGACGACAACGACGCCTATCGCCCCGGCAACACCGACCGCAACCACCTCGCCCACCGCGCGTGCGAATCCATCGCCACCGCCAAGCGCGACGGCGTCGCCCGTGCCATCACCGACGCCACCTACTTTGCCGCTCCGCACCGATTTACCCGCGCTCACGCTGCGCGATTTTCCGCGCCCGGCGAATGACAACGGGCGTTGCGTCCACTTTTTGCCGACCGGCTACTACACGCCGCGTGATTTCGAAATTCAACTGCCGCGAATGGTGGATTTGCAAATGCGTTGGGTGCTCGCGCTCTACGCCGACGAAAATCAGTTGCGCCTCGCCGCGCCGCGCTTCAAAGCCGCCGGCATTGTGCCGATTTGGCGCAAAACGCTGCGCGCGTACCAGCGTCACTATGCCTGGGATCGTGATATCAAGATTCTGGAAGAAGTGGGACTGCCGCCGTACTTTCAGATTTACAACGAACCGGAGATGGAGGAGGAATGGGACGGGCGCGCGGTTGACCGCGAGCAGTGGCTCGCCTATATGACGCAGATGGCAAAAGACGTGTACAACGTCGGCGGATTCGTCGGCGTTCAGGTGCTTGACCCGGAATGGCTGCGCGAGTGGTTGCAGCGCGTCAAAGCGCAAAAGGGAGAACGTCTCTTCGGGCGAATGTTTTTCGTTCCGCATCCGTACGGTGCAAATCATCCCCCCGCCTACGTCGAAGACGAAGTGGGGGTGCTGGGCTTTCGCGTCTTCGCCGATGTGTTCCAACAGGAGATTGGGTTCGTGCCGCCATTCATCGCGGGCGAGGGAGGCTGGAAATACAAAGCGACAGACGACAACCGCTTTCCGATGATTGATGACAAGTTGCACGCCCAATACCACGTCGAACTGTTCCGCTGGTTCGTGGGCGGCAAACTTTCCGATGGCAAGCCACTGCCGGATTACTTGTTCGCGTTCTGCCCCTGGATTCTCGCCGGCCAGATGGAGGGGGCGGCGTGGTACGATTCGTTCGAGGGGGAGCGCGTGCAGACGATCGCCGACATCAAGAAAATTCCGATTGTCTCGCGCAAGTTCTCGTGGGACAAAAAGTAAGAAACCTCCCGCCGGTCTTTGAACCGGCGGGAGGTTTTTCTACGTGCGCGTGACGATTCGCAGCGCGTCGAGCGTTGCCCATTTGCTCGGCGCGCTCACGTCCTCCCGCAGCGCCGTGAGCGATCCGTCGTAACTTTTTTCCAATCGCCAGCGCGCCCCTTCTTCCTGCCGCCGCCACAGTTCCTCGATGGCTGGACGCGCGCGCGGGTCGCGCGCACGTCCCAGCATCGCCAGCACGCGCAGCGCGAGGACGGCGTCGCGCGCATCGAACGGAGGGAACGCGCCGAAGGTTGCCCACTCGCCGCGTGCAAGCGCGTCGAGCAGAATCGCCGCGCCGCGCGTCACCGCGTCCACGCGGGGCGCGTCCCGCCGCGCGGGCGGCAGTTCGGCGAGCGCCCACAGCGCAAAGAGATTGCCGCGCGCGGCGTCCGCGCACAGGCCATCGAGCGCGCGCGAGAGACGTGCGTCGTCGGCATAGCCAAAGTACAGCAGTGCGCGGATGAGCAATCCGGCAAGCGCGGGGTCGCGCAACTGGAATGCGCCTGTGGAGGCCAGGTGGTTTTGCAACGCAAACTCGCACGCGGCGCGCGCGCGGCGACTGCGGCGCGGCGCGCCCAGTTCCGCGAGGCGCGCGAGTTGCCAAAGGGTTGCGCGATAACGCGGCTCGTCGAGCGAGGCGGGGTCTTCCCAGAATCCACTTTCGGACTGCGTGGCGAAGAGGGCTTGGACGGGCGCGGAGTACAGAATGCGCTCGCGCGCCTCCAGCAGCGCGGGCGCGTCCTCCGGCCGTCCGACGATGTCGCGCAAAAACCAAAAGTAGACGGAGGGATTATCGTCGGGGTCGAGCAGCCAGTTCGTCGGGTCGCCGCGCAAACGATGGCGCCACTCGTCGCTCATCCGTGGGCTCTCGAATCGAAGCGGTTCACGTGATCAATTCTTTCGGCATAAAGTCCAGCCGGTTCAGATACACCAGATTGACTTGCTGGGGAAGGAAATCAATCCGCGTGAGGGCGGCATTGTTCAACCCGAACCAGCCATCTTCTCTGCCGATTCTGAAAAGGACTTTGAGCAGCTGGTTGTAGAATCCGCCGTGACTGATGACCGCCACGCGGTCTTCCGTTCCGCCGTGGCGCACGATCAAGTCGTTCAGAAAGCGTTCGGCGCGCGCGGGCACCTGGTCGTACTCCTCGAAGGGACGATTCCACCACCCGGCGGGACCGAACGACGCCGGCAGTACCAGTTCCGGAAAATGCGTTTCGAAGTACGCGCGATCCTGCCCCGGCAATCCCACGCGCGCCCCGGTCTCTGCGTCGGTCAGGTAAATGCCGCCCTCCTCGTGCAAATCCTCCCACGCGTGCAGCGGGAGGCGTAACGCGCGCGCGACGATCGCGCCGGTCGCCACCGCGCGGACCATCAAACTCGTGTAGAGATGGGTGATGCCAAAGCCGGCGCGGTTCTGCCGATCGTGCCCCTTGACCGACAGGGGCAAATCGGTTTGCGCGAGAAAGCGCGCCAGCGCGTGCGCCTGCGCCTTGCCCATTTCGGTCAAATCCGGATCGTGAACGCGCCCATCGCTAGAGCCGGTGAGGTCCCACAGCCGATTGTTCGTGGATTGTCCATGTCGAATGAAATAGAATTGCATCGTTACGTCAGTTCGATAATCCCTTTTTGGATCGCGTATTTGATGAGGTCGCCGCGATCGTGCAGACCGAGTTTGTCCATGATGTGGGTGCGATGATTCTGCACCGTGCGCACACTCAAGTTCAGCGCGTCGGCGATCTCCTTGCTGGTGTATCCTTCGGCGATCAGTTGCAGCACCTCGCGCTCGCGATCGGTCAAGCCATCGAACGTCACGCGTTCCTGTCCCGCTTCGACGCGGCGCAGATAGTCTTCGACCAAACGTTTGGTAATCGAAGGGTAGAGGAACGCTTCGCCTTGATGAACCGCGCGGATGGCGTAGACGAGTTCGCTGCCGGCGACTTTTTTGAGGACGTAGCCCGCCGCGCCGGCTTCGAGCATCTGCGCGATGTACTCATCGCTTTCGTACATCGTCAGGACGAGGACGCGCGCGCGCGGATAGTCGCGGCGAATCTGCCGCGTCGCCTCCAGTCCGTTGAGGCGCGGCATCGCGATATCCATCAAAATCACATCCGGCTTGAGCGTGCGCGCCTGTTCGACAGCCTCACGCCCATTGACCGCTTCGCCCACCACTTCCATATCGGGTTGGGCATTGAGCAGCAGACGGATGCCCTCGCGGAGGATGGTATGGTCATCGCAGATCAAGACGCGGATTTTCGACATCTCGACTTGTCTCTACGCCATCGGTATTTCAACGCGCAGCGTCGTTCCCTTGCCCACCGCCGATTCCACCGCCACCGCGCCGCCGAGTGCCTCGACGCGTTCCCGGATGCCGAACAAGCCCCAGTGTGGCTCGCCCAACGGCGCGCGGGCGTCGAACCCGCGTCCATCGTCTTGCGCGACAAACACCCAGCGCGAGTTCTCGCGCGTCAGTTGGATGCGCGCGTGTCGCGCGCCGGCATGGCGCACGATGTTCGTGATCGCTTCCTGCGCAATGCGAAAGAGCGCGGTCTCGATACTGGGCGACGCGCGCCCCAGATCGCTGCTCGCTTCGAACTGCACTTGCACGCCCGCGGGCTCCAGACTGTTCTTGGCGTACCAACGCACCGCCGCCGCCAGCCCCAGATCATCGAGCAGTGTCGGGCGCAGATCGAAAATCATCTGACGGATGTTTTCGAGCGTCTGCGCGGTGAGGACGCGCGTGGCGCGCATCTTGTCGTGAATCTCGGTCCATTCTTCCGGCAGCGCGTCTTCGCACATTTCGATATTGAGCAAGACGCGCGCGAGCGCACCGCTCGTATCGTCGTGCAGTTCACGCGCGAGGCGTTTGCGTTCTTCCTCCTGCGCCGTCAGCACCAGTCCCGAAAGTTGACGCAGCCGCGCCTCGTTCGCTTCGATCTGGCGCGTCCGCGCGGCAAGACGTTCGAGCATCGTATTGAGCGCGCGCGCAAAACGCTGGAGTTGCGGATCGCCAATCTCCTCGGCGGGCGCACGCACGATCGTATCGCCGCAGTCAATCTGTTCGACGGCGCGTTGCAGCGCGTCCATCGGGCGCAACGCGTCGCGCAGAATCGCATAGTTGATGGCGAGACTGAGCACGATGCCGGCGAGCGCGAAACCGAGCGCGAGCCAAAAGACCGAAAGGGTCAGCAGGTGCTGCGTCAGCACCGTACCGCCGATCGCGCCCGCCAGGATGACGATCGCATTGCCCGCGAGGACGCGGAGGAGAATCGGAGCGCGGTTCCACGCGCGGATTAGCAAGGTCAAGATTCACTCACCGTCGCAGGGCTAGTGCAGCAACTTGAAAGAGTTGCATACCAACCCCGCTGGAATATATCGGTAAATGCGCCGAAAAATCCACGTTGGACTACGCACTTCCCTAGCACCGCCCGCTAGGGCAGGTGTCAAGTTGATGCACTACTAGGGAACGACCAACGCCGAAGCATAGATGATGCCCATTTGCCCCGCCACATACGTCAGCCAGATCCAATCGTTCGCGTTCGCGATTCTGATGCCGCGAATATCGGTAACGCCGATGAGGAAATCGGAAGCGACGAAGAGCGCGCCGCCGAGCGCGGCGAGCCAGAACGCGCCCCCCAGAGCAACCGCCAGCGCGAACGCGCCCGCTGCCATCGCACCGATGCACAAGCCGTACCCCAGCGCGCCGAGGTTGACGACCAACGCTTTCGCCGGATTGCGAATCAAGAACCACCAACCGCCGAGAGAAACCAGAGCGTACACGCCCACCCCAAACACCAACCCGACGTTGACGAGCGCGGCGCCGCCGGTCTGCACATAGGCGGTGATATAGAGCGCGTGCGCGAGGCCGAAGGCGACCATCCCACCGATCAAGCGGTTCGGCAGCGGGATGAGTTTCGCCATCACCAAATCACCGATGAAGGAGGCAAGCATCCCGCACGCGACCCATTGCGCGTACGCGGCGTACCTTGCGCCGCGCGACCAAAGCACGAACGCGGCGAGGACGAGCGACGCGCTGAGCAGCATCCGGATTGGGCGCGGCAAGCGGCCGGTGGTCTTTAATGCCGGCGCGTCGCGCCAGGGACCAAGGATGCCCAAAGCGAAGAGAATGAGTTGGGCAAGAAACAAGATAGGAATCATAACGAACCGTTCAGCCTCCCGCAGGTTTCACTCTCGATGCGCCGGACGGAGCGACGTTTCGCGAGCGCTGGAGACTGGGGCGTCACTGACCACGATCCTTTCGACACCGTTGTACACGCGCATCTCGCCACCGTGCAGATAGCCAATCAAAGTAATGTTCCAAGTGCGCGCAAGTTCCAACGCCAGCGAAGTGGGTGACGTGCGCGAGGCGACGATCGGCACGCCCATCTTCGCCACCTTGGTGATCATCTCCGACGAAATGCGCCCCGTCGAAAGCAAGATCCGATCGCGCGTCTCGATGCCGCGCAACATACAATCACCGCGAATCTTGTCGAGCGTGTTGTGGCGTCCCACGTCCTCCGCCACCGCCAGTAGACATTCACCGTCGGTCAGCGCGGAGGTGTGCACGCCCCCCGACTCGCGATAGAGTTGCGCCTGCGCGTACAAGTCGCTCATCCGCGCAAAGAGTCGCGCCGCGCGCACCGTCCGGTTCGATGCAAGCGGCGTTTGTCTTGCCGACAAATCGTCGAAGGTGATACCGCCGGCGCACCCACTCGTCAGGGTGCGATGTGGCGGCAGACGAAAATCGTCGCGCGTCAGCCGAACGTGAATCGAGCCGACTCCTTCCTCGCACATCGGCGTCGGGCGCGTCTCGTTCACGCCGAGCGCGGGAATGTACCAGTAGGCGCGATCGGCGGCCTCGTTCACGCGCAAGGACGCGATCTCGTGCAACCCCGCGATGAGATTCTCCGAGGCGAGAAATCCGAGCGCGAGGTGATGCAAGTGGCGCGGCGTCGCCGCCAAGGTGACCACTTCGATTCCATTCACGAACAGCACCCAGCGACTCTCGCCGATGAGGGCGACCTGCGCCGCCGCGACGCTGGACTCGGTCACGCGATAGTAACGTACCCGCGATAGGTCTTCGTACATCGCTAGACCGGCAGCGCCAGTTGATGCGGCGGCATCCGCCCATCCAACAGGACGAACGGCGCGGCGCGGCGCTCATCCGCGCCGAGGCGCGCCAGTTGCTCGATGGTGCGGAACCGGCGCGTGCGGCGCGCGCACAGGATCCGCGCGGCAGACCGCGGACCGATGCCGGGGACGCGCAGCAGTTCTTCCCTGCTCGCGCGGTTCAATTCGACCGGGAACGCCTCTGGATGATTGATCGCCCACACCGTCTTGGGATCGCTTTCGGTGGGCAGGTTGCCCGCCGCATCGAAGATCAGATCGTCGAAGGTAAAGCCGTACTGGCGGAGGAGGAAATCGGTCTGGTAGAGCCGATGTTCACGCAACAGTGGCGTGGGCGCGTGGTTCTCCAGCGGCGTGTTCTCGACCGGCTGGAAGGCGGAGAAATAGACGCGCGCGAGCGCAAGGTCGCGGTACAGCCGCGCGGTGGTCGCGACGATCTCGCGATCGCTTTCGTCCGCCGCGCCGACGACGAATTGCGTCGTCATCGTCTTGCGGTGTAGAGCGGGATTGGTTTCGATCATTCGCCGCGCCAGTTGCAGCGGCGCGAGGAGTTCTTCGGCGTAGCGTTTGGTAGGGGAGAGTTTTGCCAGATATTCCGACGACGGCGCTTCGAGATTGACCGACACGCGATCCGCCAATTGGAGGGCACGCTCGATGGCTGCCGCTTCCGCCCCCGGCATCAGTTTGAGGTGCAAATAGCCGCGAAACGCGTATTTGCCGCGCAAGAGTTCTGCCGTCGCGATCATTCGCTCCATCGTGCGCGTGCCGCCGCCGACCACGCCACTCGAAATGAAAATCGCCTCTGCCAACCGCGCGCGATGAATTTCGTCAAAGACGCGCGCGAGTTCGTCCGGCTGGAACGTCGTGCGCGGCTGCGCGCGTCCGCACCGCGTCGCGCAATAGTAGCAATTCTTTTCGCACGCGTTCGTCTGCAAGACCTTGAGCATCCGAATCGTCTTGCCATCGGGACGTACCGCCGGGTAAATCCAACGCCCCACGTCATCGCGTACGCGCTTTTGTCCTTCTCCACACGAGCCGCACGCGAGGTCGGCTTGTGCCCCTTCGCCCAGCAAATCGAGTTTTTGCAAGGTATCCATTGTCATCTAACGGCATTATAGCGAACAACAGTTCTGATGTCAATCGGCTGAACCAGAGAACACCAAGAAGGACCAAGCCGCGCCCACGGTTTAGGCTGGCACCTGAGTCGGTTTGCGGAACACTTGATTCAACATCCACATCAGCGATTTGGGTGCGCGATCCAACTCACTCTGAATCACCTCAACGCGCTGCCACACCCGCCGCGCTTCTTCCGCCGGCAGATAGTGGTCGAGCACTCGCTCCAACGTGACGGTGTTGTCGTAAACGGTGTGGAACAATCGCCAGTCGCGCGCACACACGCGCGCGAGGGACGCAGCATCAATTGGATTCTCGGCACCGCGCGCGACCGCATGTTCGCGCAAGCACGCGATAGCGTCTTGAATCTCGCGCTCTCCGAACGGTCGGCGCGCCAAGCACTCCCAGGCCGTCACGCTTCGCTCTTCACGATTCGTCATTCGTCCTCCATCAGAGTTTTCGCGCCACCGCGTCTGCCATCTCCAACGTCGTCGCGCCGCCACCCAGATCGCGCGTCCGCACGCGTCCTTCCGCGATGACCGCCGCCAGCGCGTTTTCGAGCCGCGTTCCTCTTTCGCTTTCGCCCAGCCAATCGAGCATCAGTCTCGCCGCGAGCAGCATCCCCACCGGATTCGCGACCCCCTTGCCGGCAATGTCCGGCGCGGAGCCATGCGTCGGTTCGAACACCGCGAACGAATCGCCCAAGTTGCCGCTCGGCGCAAAACCCAGTCCGCCGACCAGTTGCGCGGTCAAATCCGAAATCACGTCGCCGAACAGATTGCTCGTGACGAGTACGCCGTACTGTTGCGGCTGCTTGACCAACTCGGCGACCATCGCGTCAATGTTCCGCTCCCACAACTCGATGTGCGGGAAATCGAGCGCGACTTGGCGCGCGACGCGCGTCATCAAACCGCTCGTCTCGCGCAGCACGTTCGGCTTTTCGACGAGCGTCACCGTTGGGTAGCCATGTTTCTGCGCGTACTCGAACGCGCGGCGGATGATACGCGCCGCACCGCGCCGCGTGATGACGCGCGCGGTGAGGGCGATGTCGTCCGACGCGATCGCCGCGAACGCGCGCATCGGCGCGCTGTGCGCTTCGAGCGCGCGGCGCACATCGTCCGGCAGTGGGTGCAACTCGACGCCGGCGTACAGGCCTTCCGTGTTCTCGCGAAAGACGACGAGATCAATGTCGTCGCGATAGTTCAGCGGATTGCCGCGATACGCCTTGCACGGACGCAGGTTCACGCCCAAATCGAACATCTGGCGCAAGCGCACGATGGGCGAGCGATAGACCAGCCCCTTGCCGCGCCAATGCGGCGCGAGGTCTGCCTCCGCTTCTTCCTTCGGCTTGGAGGTGATCGCGCCAAAGAGCGCGCAATGCGACGATTTCAAAATGTCAATCGTGCGCGGCGGCAGCGCGTCTCCCTCTTGGCGCCAAAACTCCCAACCGATGTCGGCGGGAACGTACTCCGCGTCCAGTTTCAGCGCGTCCAGCACCACGCGCCCAGCCTCCATCACCTCTCTGCCGATGCCATCGCCGGGCAGCCAAGCGATTCGGTACATTTGCTCGTCTACTCTCCTCCCGACTTGATCTCCGGCATCGGCAAATGCTCCGTGCCGAGTTTGCGGCGCAGCATCGGAATCAGTCCGCCGGCTTCGATGATGGCGAGCAGCGACGGCGAAAGGGTGGGAAAATCGAAAACGCCTGCCGCGCAATGGATCGTGTGCGCGGCGAGGTCAATCTCAATCATTTCGCCGTTTTGAATCGCCTCGACCGCGGGCGCACAGACAATCGGCACGACGCCGTTGTTCACTAGATTGCGAAAATGAATGCGCGCGAACGATTGGGCGATGATCGCCTTCACGCCCGCGTACTTCAAGCATGTGGCTGCCTGTTCGCGCGACGAGCCGTTGCCCCAGTTCTTCCCGGCGACGATGATGTCGCCCGGCTGCACGCGGCTCGCAAAATTCGGATCCAGGTCTTCGAGCGCGTGCCGTGCTTGTTCCTTCGGATCAGTCACGGTGTAGGTGTACTTGCCCGGAAAAATCACGTCGGTATTCACATCATCGCCATACTTCCAGACGCGACCGCGTAGTAGCATGTTGCCTCGTTTCAGGTTGCAGGTTAAGTTTTCCCAAAAATCCGCTTAATCGCTTCGTTCGCCACGCGCATCACCAAGAATGCCACGCGCGCCGGATAGAGTTTCCAGCGCGGGAAATCAATCCGCCGCGTGAAGGCTGCGGAGGCATCGGCGAGCGCGTCCGCAATCATCTGCCGGTGCAACGGTTCGACCCGGCGCGGCAGCGCGTTTACGTCGCACCAACGCAACTCGGTCATCTCCAAGCCGAACCGTTTGGGCGTGCCGCCGACGACGCGCGCGCGAAAGACGTGCGTCAGTTGATCGCCCGTGCCGTAAACCGACTGGCAGAGGTACTGCCCAACGAATCGCTCGATCGCGATCTCCAAGCCGGTCTCCTCGCGCGTTTCGCGCACCGCCGCATCGGCCGGGTCTTCGTTCTGTTCGATTCCGCCGCCGGGCAAATCCCACAGGAACGGAATTTCGCGGCGCAGCAGCAACACCTGGCGGCGATCCGATGACAACACAACTGCCATCGCACCGCGGCGGGTGATTCTTGATGACAGACCGACGGTAGGGATCATAGCTGCTTCAACCTCTCAATTCGAACACGAAATCGTTGTCTGCCTCGCGCAAGTGCGGCAGCGCCGCATCCTTGGAGGAGAGCAGCGGGTCGGCGATTGGCCAGCGGATTCCAATGTCCGGGTCGTTCCAAATAATCCCGCGCTCCAGTTCGGGGGCGTATTCAGCCGTCACTTTGTAGACGACATCGGCGTGCGCGCTCAACACGCAGAACCCATGCGCGAAACCGGGCGGGATGTACATCAGCAAGCCGTTTTCGGCGGAAAGGGTCTGACCCACCCACTGGGCGTACGTGGGCGAGCCCTTGCGAATATCCACCGCGACATCGAAGATTTCGCCGGACGCGACGATGATGAGTTTGCCTTGCGCCTTGGGCGATTTTTGGTAATGCAAGCCGCGCAACACCCCGCGCGTCGAGTGGGAATGATTGTCCTGAACGAAAGGCGGAATATCGTGCGCGGCAAACTCCGCTTGGCGATACGTCTCGCGGAACAAGCCGCGCGCGTCGCGCGCCGCGCGCGTTTCGATGAGGAGAACTTGGTTGGGTAGAGAATGGAAGTGAAAGGGCATACCCCTGCTCCGGCGTGCACCCGCGCTAATCCATCTCCTCGCCATCTCCCGACGCGCCCGGTGGATGGGCGCGCTGCCATCGTTCGAAAAAGAACACCCCCATCGCCCACAGCACTCCCACGACTGGAATCCCAAAGAACGCGCCCCAGAACCCGGCGACCTTGATGCTTA
Source organism: Anaerolinea sp. (assembly GCA_020722265.1). GTDB lineage: Bacteria > Chloroflexota > Anaerolineae > UBA4142 > UBA4142 > DYLA01. The sequence continues at coordinate 9,273 of DYLA01000027.1, read as the reverse complement.
CGAGCAACGCCGCCAAAACGAGCAAAGGATGCAACCCAACGGCTTCGCTCAACAGACGGGGCATCAACACATTCACGATGATGAACTGATAAACGAACAACACCAGTGTCAGCCACAACGCCATATGAGGCGATTGCAGCAGAACGACGAACAGCGGCGGAATCAGCGCGAGAATCGGACCGACCAGCGGAATCAGCATCAAAACCCCGGCGAACAAACTGGCGACCAGCACAAAGTCCAATCCGAACACCGTCATCGCCACCGCCGTCCCGATGGCAACCAGCGCCGCCTGAACCAATTGCCCGCGAATGAACCCGCCAAAAGTCCGATCTACGCTCTGCGAAAAAAAGCGATACTCGTCGTAGAACTGCTTGGGCACGAGGTCCCGGAGAATCACACTTTGCAAACGCGGAGCATCGAGCGCGATAAAGAAACTGATGATGAGGACGAGGAACAAATTGGCGAAGAAACTGAGCAGACTAGTGAGAATGTTCAACGCGTTCTGAATCAGCATCGCCGCATACGTTTGCAGACTCGCCAAGCCGGTTTGGGCCGCTTGGGGAATGTTAACGTAGATGCCAAACTGGGCGAGTTCGTTCTGCAGCCACGCGCTGGCTTTGGGAATGCCTTTGATATACTCCGGCAACTGCAGCGCCAATTGCGATAACTGAACCACCGTCGGCGGCAGGAGCCACGCGACCGCAAGGAGGATGGCAAGCAGCAAGCCCAGATAGACGATCACCACCGCCGCCGGGCGCGAAAAACGAAACCCAACCAACTGATTGGCACGCGTCGCGCCGAACGCCGCGCTCAACGCCGGCTTGACCGCGCGTGGAATCGGTTGATGAGTCAATTGAAAGACCAGCGGATTCAGCACAAACGAGACGAACCAGCCCAGCAAGAACAAAAGAAGCAAATCCGCATAGCCACTGAGCCACTGCGCCAGCATTTGTGCGAGCGCAAGAATCGCGATGACGATCAGCAGCACAAGCAGTATGTTGGTTAGCCGCGATCTCTCCATTCGCTTCTCCTGCACTAGCGCCGCCAGAGATAAAGGCACAACGCGAACGAGACGAGCGAGAGCGCGCCGAAAGCACCGGCGGTCTGCCAGGGAAATTCGTGGGCGCCGTCCGCGCGTACCACGAATCCATCGAAGGCGACTTCGCCCGTCTGTCCCACCACGAGTTCGACGGTGTGTGTCCGGCGGGGGATGTTCTCGGCGACCGGAACGCGTACCTGCCACGATTCGTTCGGCGCGGCGAGGTCTACGTAACTATTCCCGTTCGTATCGAGCGGCAGCGTCGCGACGCTCTGACCGTCGAGCGTGACCCAGGCGCGTCCATCCGTCGGACCGCGCCGCATCAACAGTTCCAAGCCATCGCCCCAGAATTTGATGATGACGCGCGCGCCGGGCGAACGCGTCACTATTTCTCGCCCCGCACTCGCCGCGAGGGTTAGATGGGGCTGCCAACTGCCGCGCAATTCCACCGCCATGTTCGTTTCTTGATGTATGCCCGGCTGGGCAACCTGCGGGAAGGTCGCCGCTTCTTTCACGCGTAGGTACACCAGACGCGGCGTAAAATCCACGTCCACCATCCGGAAATAGTAATCGGAACGGTCTGGCGTAATATCGCCCACCTGGCGAAAGTACCAAATGTTGAACACGCCGACCCACAGCCAGCGCGCGCGTCCTTCGGCGATGCCGCGCACGGTGTACTCGGCTTGCTGTGGCTCGGTCACGCGTCCCCACATCAACTCCTCCGCCGGGAAATCGGAAGGGGAGGCGTTCCAGCCATATTCGTTGATCCAGACCGCCTTGTTCGCGTCGCCGTAGCGTTCCATCACCTGCCGCGCGAGCGCGACGCGCTGAAAGTTCAACCGCTGCGCGTCCGGCGGATCGTCCGGCGTCGCGCGCAAACCGAACGCGTTCGCCGAGAGGATGTCGAAATAATCCTTTGCGCCGGCTTGGTACATCGCGTCGAGATACTGCAAATCGTTCATATGCCGCCACTGCGTCGAGCCGGGCGACCACGACTCGCCGAGCGTGATGGCGAGCGGCGCGGAGAGGACGCGGAGGTTTGGATTCGCGGCTTTGGCGCGCGCGTAGGCTATCTTGAGCAGCGCGACATATTCCGTCGGGTTGACCGGCTGGTCGCCCCATTCGGGAAAGATATTCGGTTCGTTCCAGATTTGGATATAGTGGATGCGCCCGGTGTAGCGTCGCACGAACGCATCCACGAAATCGCCGTAATCGTCGAAATTTGCTGGCGGTGACTGCGGAATGGACTTGGCCTTGCGCGCCCATGCCGGCGGACGGTCCAATCGGGCGATGATCTGCAAGCCGTACTTTTCGAACGTCGCCACGATTTGATCCGATTTGTCCCAATCGAAACTGTTCTTGCGCTTTTCGATTTCTTCCCACGAGAATTGCTGCTTTGCCCAAACGATGCCGGCTTCGCGCGCCATACGCACCGTGCGGTCGCGCTTCCAATCCTCCACCTCGCGGTCGAGGAAAAAGTTCGCGCCGTACGGATTCACATCGGTATCCGGAATCACGCGCGGGGGAGACGCCGGCAGTACGGGCGTGTCCATTTCAACCCAGCCGGCGAGCGTCCACCCCAAGACAGCGAACGCCCCCAGCGCGATGAGGATGAGCATAAAACAGAAAAGGCGAGCGGTGAGTTTCAAACGCACTTCTCCTTGCCGGTCACTCGGCAAACAAGCCTTGAACCTGCGCTACGGCGTGCCAGAGAACGCGCGCGTGTAAATCAGCACCTTCCACAACGCGTCGTTGCCGAGCGACTTCCAGGGCGGCATCCCGGTGCCCTTCACTCCTTCGGCGATGACGTACAGGTGACAATCCACCGGCAGCATCCGCATAAATGCCTTGTCGGTCAAGTTCGCCGGCTTGGGATTCAACGCGGCAGCCGCGGGACCGTCTCCCTTGCCGGTGTTGCCGTGACACGCCGCGCAGCGCGCCTCGTAAATCTGTTTGCCGGACGCGAGCACCGCCTTGTCGTCGGACGGGAACGGCGCTTTGGCACCGGCGTACGGCGCGGGAATCATTTGGCACACCGGCAACACCTGGACGCGCGGCGTCGGCGTTGGGGGAAGCGCGGGTACGCGCGTGGCGGCGACAGTGGGCGGCAGAGGCGGAAACGCGTTCACCTCCGGCGCAGCCACGCGCCAATTCAGAATGAACGCGACGAGCGCGTTCACCTGCTCGGCGCCCAGCGCTCCGCCGAACTCGCTCCCCCAGGCGGGCATCCGCGCCGCGTACAAATCCGGGCGCGAGGGAATCGGACGCCCGGCAACGATGGTGTGGCGAATGAGCGCGTCCGTGCCCGCCGTCCAACCGATGGCGCGCGCGCGCCGCCCATCGAGCAAATCGCCGCGCGCGAGCGCGGGCGCGACCTGGGGAATCCCCTCGCCCAGTACGCCATGACAACCGGCGCACCAGCGCGCGAACGTCTCCGCGCCCATTTCGATTTCGCGTCCGCGCCGCGCGGCGGCGCGCCGTTCCAACCCCATCGGCTCACTCGACGGCACGATGCCGAAATCGTTGACCGCAATCGTCGCGAGCGGCACGCCGGTCAAGAGCGTGAAAAGCAAGCCCACCAGAATCTGAAATCGCGTTGACATCAGTCCACCGAATCGCGATGCAAAAACATCGTCCGCTCGAACACACCCACCTCGTCCGGCGCGCGCGGCGTCCAGGTGATGCGGAGCGTTATTTTCTTCAAATCCGTTTGCCAATCGGCGACGATGAAAAAGCCCTTGGCGTCCGGCAAATCGGTTTGTCGTCGCAAGCGTGCGTACATTTGCGCGAGCATCACTTCAAAACGACTCGCCGATGGCGGTACGTCGGCGAATTGCTCGAGTTCATACGCCCCCGTCGGCAGCCCGTCGTAACCCAGCCGTCGCGCCACGCCACAGTCCGCCGGCAAGAGCGGAATCGGCGCGGGCACACACTCGGCCGGGAGAAATGCCTGCGCGATTTCGGCGGCGCGCGACACGGGCGCACTCGCCATCGGCGTACCCAAGTAGGTGAACCAGATGAACACCGCGACGCCAAGCAAGCCGAGCGTGACGCCCAACTTGCGGTTATGCCCCAGCCGACTCGACGCGTGTCCGCGCCACCGATCCCACACCTCGTCGAGGTACGGTACGCCGAGCAGCAGCAGGAACAGCGCGCTGGGCAAAAGAACGCCCTGCCACGCCGCGCTATCGTACCAGTCGAGCGCGTCAACGCCGAACGCGTCGCACCAGGCGCGCCACAGCGGCAACACGATGGGGTCTTGGCGCATCCCTTGCAGCCACAGCCAGTACCACGACACGGTCGCTGGCGACGGTGCGCGCGTCGCGTCCGCCGCGCTCCCCAACGGCGCGTGATAGCCGAACGCGGCGAGCATCGTCAGCGCGCACACCGCCATCGCGATCCACAGCCACTCGCGCGTCAAAATGCCCGGCAAAAAATCCACGCGCGCTTGCGCCGCCGCACGCACCTCAGGATCGGGTGATTCTTCCTCGCCGGCTGGGAGACTGATGCCGTGCAGACGCGCGACGCGATAGTAATGCGCGGCGAGAAGCGCGAGCGTCAGCGCGGGCAAGAGCGCGATATGCGCGAAATAAAAGCGCAAGAGCGTTGCCGCGCCGACCGTGTCGCCGCCGCGCACGAACCGGGTGAACGCGACGCCAATACCCTCGCGCGGCGGCGCGGCTTTCAGCGCGTCCGTGACCCACGTCACGCCCCAATATGCCGCTTGATCGTACGGGAGCAGCGAGCCGGTGAGCGCAGAGCCAAGAACGAGAACGAGCAGCAGCACGCCGGTCACCCACGTGAACTGGCGCGGGGGTTTGAACGCGCCGGCGAAATAGACGCGCAAGAGGTGGAGCGCGGCGAAGAGAATTAGCAAATCCGCGCTGAGGCGGTGCAGATCGCGAACAAACTGCCCAAAGGGAATCTCGGCGACGATTCTCCACACGGACGCGTACGCGGCGTCCGCGCTTGGATTGTAAAACAACATCAGCACGATGCCGGTGATGGCTTGGACGAACAGGGTGAGAACGCTAAGAAAACCGAGTGCGAAGGTGTTGGAGAACTTGCTGGCCGATTGCGCGTACGCGCGCGGGCGCCAGTGGGCGAAGAACGCGTTCGTAAAAACGACCTCGCGACCTTCCGGAAGCGGCTCGCCGCGCAAGAGCGCGCGCACGTCCGCGAGGCTCAGTCCAGCAGAGAGTGCGCGCGTCACATTATCCGCGACGCGGAACGCGGTGTCGCGCACCACTTGGGCGAGGCGCGCCCGATCCCCCAGATGTTTCAGCAGCGGCAAGCGTTCGCGCACGCTCGGGCGCGGTCGTCGTTTTTCGCGTTGGAACATAGGAGACCTCACCGCGCACGTCTAGCAGTCGCCGCGACCGCTAGGGGATTCGAATCGCCTAGCGGCGCGAGCGGTCGGGTTGTTTCAGCCATCGGGTTGGGATACCTCCGGAAATGCGACCGGCGCGTAGGGGCGTTCCATCGAACGTCCGCGGCGTGAACTTGCCTCGAAACCGAGAGGGGGGCGCGACAGTCGCGGCGGCATTATAGCACAAGGGCAAGGAGAAGGAAAATCCGTCGCGCCAATTCAATTGACAAAACGCCGTTCGTGTGATAGATTTTAGTCAATTATGGGGGTGGCTGATTCCCGGTGGGGTCCACGGTCTTCAAAACCGCTGAGAGGCGTTGAAACGGCTCTGGTGGGTTCGACTCCCATCCACTCCCGCTTGGTTTGCCCAGTGCCGCGCCCTCACGTCGGACTGGGCAGATTGTTGCGAGATTCCTCAAGGGGGAGGTTGTTCGCATGCAAATCATCGAACAAGGTCTCGGCGAACTGATTCAGCCGCCCGACCTCGAAGCATTTCGCGAGTGGAATCGCACGCAGAAATCGCGCCGATTGATTGACAAGCGTATGACCGAAGCGGAAGCCATCAGCCGCTTTGTGACCGATGGCTGTTACATCGGCACGGAACTGTACGGTACCGTTCGCTGTCCGATGTCGTTGACGCGCGAGGTGGTGCGTCAGCGCAAAAAGAATCTGCGCGTCTGCGGTCAAGGCGTCGCCGAACTTGATTTGTGGCTCGCGGCGGGTCTGGTCAAGAAACTCGATATCACCTACATCGGACTAGAGGTGTATGGTACGTCGCACGCCTTGCGCCGCGCGGTCGAATCGGGCGAGGTGGAGACGTGTGTCGAATGGTCGAACGGCGCGATCTCGTGGCGCATGAAAGCCGCGGCGATGGGGGTGCCGTTCCTCCCGGTGCGCGCGATGCTCGGCTCCGATACGTTCAAGTACAGCGCGGCGAAAGTCGTCGCGGACCCCTTCACCGGGATGAAACTATGTCTCCTCCCCGCCCTCATCCTCGATGTGGGGCTCATCCACGTTCACCGCGCCGATTGCTACGGCAACGCGCAGATTGATGGCATCAGCGGCTTCGCCGCCGAGATGGCGCGCGCGAGCAAACGGCTCATCATCAGCGCGGAAGAAATCGTCCCCACCGCCGAGATTCGCAAATCACCCGATCGTACCCTCATCCCGTACTACCTCGTGGATGCGGTGGTGCACGCGCCCTTTGGCTCGCACCCCGGCGAGATGGCGTATCTGTACGAACGCGACGACGCGGTGTACCGCGAATGGATCGAAGCGAGCAAGACTCCCGAAGGCGCGCAGGCGTACCTGGACAAGTACGTGTACGGCGTCAAGACTCATCAAGAGTACCTCGCCCTCATCGGTAAGGAACGTTTGGCGCAGTTGGTCGAACAGCGCGAGAGGCGCGAGTGATCGGAGCAGGCACAATGACGAGTCAACCCTATTCCAAGACGGAACTGATGATCTGCGTCGCCGCGCGCTTGTTTCAGGATGGCACGACCGCGTTCATCGGCACCGGTATCCCGATGCTCGCGGCGATGCTGGCAGCCAAGACGCACGCGCCCGGCGTCATCCCGGTGTTCGAGTTCGGCGGCACCGGTGCGATCCTCGACAAACTGCCGCGCGCGGTGGGCGAAGCGCGCACGTTCCATCGAGCCGTCGTCGCCTCCGGGATCTGCGATACGATGGAAACTGGGCAGCGCGGCTTCATTGATTACGGCTTTCTGGGGGGCGCGCAGATTGACCAGTACGGCAATCTGAATAGCACGACGATTGGCAATCACGATCGCCCCAAAGCGCGGCTCCCCGGCAGCGGCGGCGGGAACGACGTGGGCAGTTTGTGCTGGATGACGGTGGCGATTATGCAGCACGACAAACGGCGTTTCGTGCCGAAGGTGGATTTCATCACGACGCCGGGCTTTCTCACTGGGCCCGGCGCGCGGGAAGCGGCAGGCTTGCCGCGCGGCAGCGGTCCCATCAACGTCGTCTCCACGCTCGCCCTGATGGACTATGAGCCGGAGACTTGCCGGATGCGTCTCGTCGCGACGCACCCCGGCGTGAGCGTCGCGGAGGTCGTCGCGAACACCGGCTTTGAGTTGATCCTGCCGGACAAGGTTGGCGTGAACGAGCCACCGAGCGAGACTGAGTTGCGATTGTTGCGCGAGGAGATTGACCCGCAGAGGTTGTACATCTGAGCCGCGCCGCGTTCGTCTACCTCCTGCGCTGCGCCGATGGGACGTTCTACACCGGTTGGACGTTCGATTTGGCGCAGCGGGTGCGCGCGCACCAGCAAGGGCGCGCCGCGCGCTACACGCGCGCCCGCCGTCCGGTGGAGTTGGTGTATCGCGAGCGCTTGCCGTCGCGCCGCGCGGCGATGCGTCGCGAGCGCGCCATCAAGCGGATGTCGCGCGCGCGGAAACTCGCGCTGACGCGGCTCCAAGAAGAAAGATGACAGCAAACCCAGCCCAACCCAACGACCTCGTCCTCCTCCTTAGCCCAGACGGCAAACGCTTTCTCGTCCGGCTAACGCCGGGGCAACAGCATCACACGCATCACGGCTACCTCGCGCATGACGCACTCATTGGGCAGCCGTTTGGCAGCGCGGTCAAGACGCAACTGGGTCACCCGTACCTCCTCTTGCAGCCCTCGACGTTCGATCTGGTGATGCGCGTCAAGCGCGCGTCGCAAATCGTCTATCCGAAGGAAATCGGCTACCTGCTCCTGCGGATGAACATCGGCCCCGGCGCGCGCGTCATCGAAGCCGGCACCGGCAGCGGCGCGCTCACCTTCGCGCTCGCGCGATTCGTTCGCCCGGATGGTCGCGTCTACTCGTACGAAGAACGCGGCGATATGTTCGAACTCGCGCGCAAGAACCTCGCGCGCGTCGACGCGCTCGATGTGGTCGAACTCAAGCAGCGCGATATTCGCGCCGGCTTTGACGAGCGCGCGGTGGACGCGCTCTTCCTCGACGTGCGCGAGCCGTGGCTCTTTCTCGCGCAGGCGCGCGCCGCGCTCAAGGGCGGCGGCTTTTTCGGCGCCCTCGTCCCAACGACGAATCAGGTGAGCGACCTCCTCGCGGAAATGGAACGGCTCGGCGGGTGGGCTGATGTGGAGGTCGTCGAGATTCTGACGCGCTATTACAAGGCGGTCGCGGAACGCTTGCGCCCGGAAGATCGGATGGTCGCACACACCGGCTATCTCGCGTTCGCGCGGGCGGTGGTGCGAGAGACCAAAGAGGAAAGCCCAGCGTGGCAAGCCGAAGGAGCAGCCGATGCAAACGAATAACTTGGGCGGGGAACTTGTCGTCGTTTACACAACGTTGGGGGCGATGCGCGCGGAAATCATCCGAGGCAAATTAGAGAGCGCGGGAATCCCGGCGATGGTCAAAGCGGAAGCGCAGAACGTTATCCCTTTCACCGTGAACGGACTGGGCAGAGCGCAAGTGCTCGTGCCGAAGGCGCGCGAACAAGAGGCGCGCGCGGTGCTGGAAACGCAAGCATAACTTTCAACCAAGCTTTCGCACCCCAGCGAAGCTTCGCCTCAAACCGACCAGTGACCTGGATGGGGGCTGAGGTTCACAATCTGTCATTTGTCCGATAAAGGATTATGCTCAGTCGCGGAGGGATAGTCCAATGCCGATCATCAACGCATTGCTCCGCGATCACGCCACGCCGGATGTTTGGCGTCATGCCTTTCTCCCATTGCACCGTCTTCCCATTCGATAGTCGAGGTATTGCGTAGGAACAATTTCTGCGTACAATGTCTTTAATCTAAAAATGGTACGGTGGCGATGAATAACCGATACAAAGTAAAAGAAAACGGAATTGAACAATTGAAAATGTCTCAACTCGAACCAGGAGATTCT
>DYLA01000026.1:16630-22086 GCA_020722265.1 Anaerolinea sp. | reverse complement strand
ATGATATTATACCACTGTCTTGCGGGGGGCGTCAAAAGACCCGTCGGGTTTTCCGAACCCGACGGGTCTTGATGGTCATAACCCCGCTTCACTCCGCAGCACTTCCACCTTGTCCATCGCTTCCCAGGGCGCGTCAATGTCGTGCCGTCCAAAGTGACCGTACGCCGCCGTCGGTTGGTAGATGGGGCGTCGCAAGTTCAGATCGCGCAGAATCGCCGCCGGACGAAAATCGAAATGCTTGTGGATGAGGGCGATGATTTTCTCGTGCGGGATTTTTTCCGTGCCGAATGTCTCGATCATAATCGAGAGCGGACGCGCAACGCCAATGGCGTACGCCACCTGCAGTTCGAACCGCTCTGCCAGCCCCGCCGCAACGACGTTCTTGGCGACGTACCGCGCCATATACGCCCCGGAGCGATCCACCTTCGTGGGGTCTTTGCCGCTGAACGCGCCGCCGCCGTGCCGCGCAATGCCGCCGTACGTGTCCACGATGATTTTGCGTCCGGTCAAGCCGGCGTCGCCCACCGGTCCCCCGATGTGAAAGCGCCCGGTCGGATTCACATAGTACTTGGTCTTGGCGTCGAGCAGGGACGCCGGCACGATGGTGCGAATCACTTGCTCGATGACATCCTCGCGGATGCGTTTCTGGTCCACCGCGTCGATATGTTGCGTCGCAATGACGACGGTGTCCACGCGGACCGGCTTGCCGAACGCGTACTCGACGGTCACTTGCGATTTGCCGTCGGGTCCGAGGTAGGGGAGCGCGCCGCTCTTGCGAACCTGCGCCAGTCGCTTGACGAGTTGATGCGCGAGCGAAATCGTCAGCGGCATATACTCTGGTGTCTCGTCGCATGCAAAGCCAATCATCATCCCCTGGTCGCCGGCGCCGACCTTGTCAATGGGGTCGCCGCTGCCACCGCGCTCTTCGAGCGCGTCGTTCACCCCTTGCGCGATGTCGGGCGATTGTTTTTTGATCGCGGTCGCGATGCCAGCGGTCTTGTAATCCAGCCAGTACTTGGAATCGGTATAGCCAACTTTCTCGATGGTCTGTTTGACGATTTCGTATGGGTCAAAGTGCGCTGTCGTCGTAATCTCGCCCATCACGACGATCAACCCGCCGCTCGCCGCCGTCTCGCACGCGACGCGCCCCATAGGGTCTTGCGCGTAAATCGCATCGAGCACGCCGTCCGAAATTTGGTCGCACAGTTTATCCGGATGCCCTTCGGTCACTGACTCGGAAGTCAACAGCAACTTGGGGGCGGTCATAAAAGTAGTACTCATCGCTGCTCCTTGTTTGAATTGCCAATCGGTGATTAGTTTACGTCCCTTCTTCCCAACTCGCCAGATACGCTTCTTGCTCTGGGGTCAGTGTGTCAATGCGGATGCCCATCGCTTCGAGTTTGAGCCGCGCGATCTCCTTGTCAATCTCGGCGGGCACCGGGAAGACGTTTCGAGACAACGCTTGACCGTGTTGGGCAAGATACTCGCACGAGAGGGCTTGGTTCGCGAACGACATATCCATCACCGACGAGGGATGCCCTTCGGCTGCCGCGAGATTCACCAAGCGACCCTCCGCCAGCAAGTTGATGCGTCGGCCATCCTTCAAGATGTACTGATCCACCGATTCGCGCACGCGCCGCTTTTCGGCGGCGAGTGATTCTAGCTGTGGAATGTTGATTTCGACGTTGAAATGTCCAGAGTTGCAGAGGATCGCGCCATCCTTGAGGTGCGGGAAATGCCGCGCGTCAATCACATCCTTATCGCCGGTGGCGGTCACGAATACGTCCCCGATTTTTGCGGCTTGAACCATCGTCATCACTTCGAATCCATCCATCACGGCTTCGAGCGCGCGGAGCGGATTGATTTCGGTGACGATGACGCGCGCCCCCATCCCGCGCGCGCGCATCGCGATCCCGCGCGCACACCAGCCGTACCCGCCGACGACGCACACGCGCCCGGCGAAAAGCACATTCGTCGCGCGCACGATGCCGTCAATCGTGGATTGCCCGGTGCCGTAGCGATTGTCGAAGAAATGCTTGGTGAGGGCGTCGTTCACCGCAATCACCGGGTACTTGAGCGCGCCCTGCTTTGCCATCGCGCGCAGACGAATCACGCCGGTCGTCGTCTCCTCGGTCCCGCCGATGACGTTCGGCAGCAAGTCGGTGCGCTCCTTGTGCAGCGTCGAGAGGAGGTCCGCCCCATCGTCCATCGTGATATTCGGTGCGAGGTCGAGCGCGCTGTGAATGTGCCGATAGTAGGTCGCATTGTCCTCCCCCTTGATCGCAAAGACCGGCACTTCGAAATGTGCGACGAGCGACGCCGCCACGTCGTCTTGCGTCGAAAGTGGATTGGAGGCGCACAGCATCACTTCCGCGCCGCCAGCGACCAGCGTCCACATGAGGTTCGCGGTTTCGGTCGTGACGTGCAGGCATGCGGCGATTCTCAACCCCTTGAGCGGTCGTTCCTTCTCAAAGCGCGCGCGAATCTGCCGCAGCACCGGCATATCGTTCTCTGCCCATTGGATGCGAAAACGTCCTTTATCTGCCAGCGCGACGTCTTTGATGTCGTAATCTCGCTTAGGCATTATTGGCTCCCATCAGGATTTTTCGGTCACGTAAATGCGATGCGGTAGCACGTCGAAGCGACACGCGGCGTGCCCCAGCGCGAGGCACTCGGTCTCTTGCAAATCCACTTCGTGTTGGAGTAGATAGGAGACGAGGCCAGCGAGGTAGCCGGCGAGCATTGCGCAGCGCGCGAACGAATCTTTAGCTTGGACGGCGGTCATTTTGCCATTCGCCGTGAATTTTTCCAGTGCGCCTTGCGCCAGGAACGAATTTTTGGCGATGACATAGCCGCTGCGCGCGGCGTAATCGAGGTGGAACTCGTAGCGCGCCCAACCGATGGCTGCGTCCACGCCGGCGAGGAGTCGTTCGACCGCCGGCTTGTCGTTCGGGTCGAGTTTGAAGAGCGAGACGAGCGCGGCAGCGGTGCGCGCACCGGCGCGGCGACCCCCCATGTACAGTCGCGCGTTGACGAAACGTTCCCCCAGCACTAGGTAAAAGTCGTCCAGTAAATCGGCAAAGGACGAAGTGCTCATTAGGAACGCGCGCACTCCGCCCAGCACTTTGAGATCGCCCTCCAGGCTCATCTCAATTTGCAAGTCGATTTCCGGCAAGGATGTTTGAGATGGCATAAATCTTCCTCCAGTCACGAGTTATTCTTTGGATTCTTGATTACCATGCGAGTGAACTGCCGAAGGACTCGCGAAAGCGTTCGCTGAATTCTTCCAAACTGTACCGATGATTCTGCGTGCCGTGCTCCTCCAACGCGTAGGTGGCAGCCAGACTGCCCAAGCGTCCGATGGTCTCCCAGGGCAATTTTTTCAGATACCCTTTGATGATGCCGGCGCGGTACGCATCGCCGACACCCGTCGGATCGGCTTGGCGACGCGGCGGCGCGGCGGGCACGGGAACGACCTGATCGCGAACGTGAATCCGCGAGCCCTTTTCGCCCAGCGTCACGATGAGTGTGCGCGTTTCCGCCGCGACGCGCGCGTCATCCCAACCGGTCTTGTGCTTGAGCATCTCGAACTCGTACTCGTTCGCAATCGTCATTGTCGAACCGCGCACGCCCTCACGCAGTTCGTCGCCGCTCAGGCGAATGATTTGCTGGCTGGGGTCGTAGATGTACTGCAAGCCTAGTTCCTTGCACTCGCGTGCGTACTGCACCATCGCGCGTGGGTCGTTCGGCGAAATCACGACGAGGTCAATCGGTTCGCCGCGCACTTGCTCCTTGAACGAAAGTTTGTGCGCGTGCGCCATCGCACCGGTGTAGAACATTGCGATCTGATTCTGCTGACCATCGGTGCTGACGAAGAACGACGCGGTGAACTCGTCCGGGATGGCGACGATAGCGCTGGTGTCCACGCCGTTCGCTTCGAGCCACGCGCGGTACTCGGCGAAATCCTGTCCCACCGTCGCCATGATGCGCGGACGCTCGCCCAGAAGCGCGAGGTTGTAGGCGATGTTGGTCGCGACGCCGCCGCGCTGCCGTTTCATCGAGTCCACGAGGAACGAGACGGAGAGATTGTCAATTTTCTCCGGCAGGATGTGCTCTTTGAAATAGCCGGGAAATTGCATGATGTAATCGTAGGCGATGGACCCGGTGATCAAAACGCTCATGGTTGCCTCAAGGGTCAGGGTGCAGGGGCCAGGGTACGGGATGCTGGTCCCTGTACCCTGACCCCGTCTAAAGAGTCATAATCTTATTCAGGTTTTCAACGAACGGTGGATACACTACCCCGCGTTCCGTCACCAGCGCGGTGATGTACTGGTGCGGCGTCACATCGAACGCCGGATTGCCGACGCGCACACCCTCTGGTGCGATCGGCATACCTTCGATGTGCGTCACCTCGCGCGCGTCGCGCTCTTCGATGGGAATGAGATCGCCGTTTGCCAGATTCATATCAATCGTCGAGGTCGGCATCACGGCGTAGAATGGGATACCGTTTGCATGCGCGACGACGGCGTTTTTGTACGTGCCAATTTTGTTCGCCACGTCTCCATTCGCCGCGACGCGATCCGAACCGACGAAGCACTTTTGGATTTTGCCGCGCCGCATATAAAATCCCGCGGCGTTGTCGGCGATGAGTGTCATAGGGACGCCGGCTTGCGTCAATTCCCACGCGGTTAGGCGCGCGCCTTGCAAGCGCGGGCGTGTCTCGTCCACAAAGACGTGAATCTTTTTTCCCTGCCGATGCGCTTCGATAATCACGCCGAGCGCCGTGCCAACATCCACCGTCGCGAGTGCACCCGCGTTGCAATGCGTCAGCACGCTGTCGCCATCTTCGATCAGCGCGGCACCGTGCTGTGCCATCGCGCGATTGATCTCCACGTCCTCGTCGGCGAGGCGTTGCGCTTCCGCGACGATGAACTCGCGCGTGCCGTTCGCATCCAGATTCGCCGCGCGCGCCGCGCCCACCACGCGGTCGAGTGCCCACGCGAGGTTGACGGCGGTGGGACGCGTGGCGCGCAAGCCGCGCGCGGCTGCGTCGAGATCGTTCAGCAGGTCGTCGCGCGTCGTCGCGCGCGATTCCCGCGCCGCGAGGGCGAGCCCGAACGCCGCGGCCGCGCCAATTGCCGGCGCGCCGCGAATCGTCATCTCTTTGATCGCGTCGGCGACCGCGCGCCAGTCGCGGCACTCGACGATCTCGAACTGGTGCGGGAGTTGGCGTTGGTCAATCATTTTGACGATGCCGCGCTTGACATCCAGTTCAATCGTTCGCATGCGCCCTGACCCTGCCCTTCCCTACGCAGAGAGGTTTTGGAGAAAACAAAAAATTCCCTCGATGAGAGAGAATTCAAAGCACGCGCCTCTCATCTTTCAAGCCGGTGGGCTTGCCGGAATTGGCACCTATTTCAGTAATCAGTAGTCAGTGTTCAGTAGTCAGTGTTCAG
>DYLA01000026.1:0-16530 GCA_020722265.1 Anaerolinea sp. | reverse complement strand
GGAATTGGCACCTATTTCAGTAATCAGTAGTCAGTGTTCAGTAGTCAGTGTTCAGATGTCTGGCTACTGGCGACTGCCAGGTTGCCGAGGTTTCACAGGGCCGGTCCCTCCACCTCTCTGGATGAGTGTCCAGTTCTATTCGATTGCGGCAGGTTTATAGCACAATCACTCCGATTTGTCAATTTGCGGACAGGCACACTTTTGCCAGATAGACACGGTCCCCGCCGCTTTTCAATGGGAGGCGTGTTCCATCGCTAGCGCGGTACAATCCTCCGTAAAGCGAGTACTCGCACGCGTTCAGGTCGGAGGGGATTTCCAAAATATGCGCATCGCGGACGATTTCGCCCGTCTCCCAGAATGAAGTGGGGTACGCACCGCCGCGCGGTTGTTCGTCCAACTGTGCGACGAGCGTTCCCTCGCGGTCAACGAGATGGAGAAAGACGATGTAATCTTCGGTGATGGGCGCGAGCGCGCGCCAATACATCGGCACGGTCAGCCATCCGCCGGGGTGCGTGCTTTCCTGTACGTCGTAATGCACCAGCGCGATGCGGTCCGCGAACTCGAAATTCACGGTTGGTTCCACGCGGGGCGCCGCGCCGACGATCTTGAACCGTGCGATCGTCGGCGTGACGAGGTTGCCTTGCGGATCGCGCGCGGTCAGCGCTTCGAGCGGAACGCGGCGGAACAATCCGACTTCGATTCGCCCCGCGCTCGGCGCGCTCGCGTCCAGCGCGACCGGCACGCGGTACTGGTCCTCAATCACTTCGCCCGGCTGCCACACGCGCGTCGGATACAAGCCGCCGCCCGGAAATGCTTCCCAGCGGCCGACGACCGTGCCATTGCCGTCGAACAGCCGGAGGTACACCGAGAAATCTTCGCCAAGGCGTTCGCGCGCGCGCCAGTAAATCGTCAGCGGCAGCGCGTCGCCCGGCTTGACTGATTTTTGCGGCAGCGCATAGCCCACCAGTTCGGCTTGGTGATCGAAGGTGATGTGCGTGGGGTTTGGTACGCGCGTGACGTCCACGCGCGCCGGGAACGCGTACGCCGGCGCGATGATCGTGAAGGGCGCGAGGACAGCGAAAGTGAAAAGCAAAAAGACAAAAGGCAGAAGGAGAAACCCGAAACTTGAAACCTGGAACTTGAAACCTGAAACTTGGAACTGGGCAAGACCATACGCCAATAACACCGCCACCGCCGCAATCGCCGGGAAAATCAGGCGACCTTGTGATGCCATCGTGAGAAGCGTCCAACGCACGAGCAAAATCAGGATCAGCGCGAGCCAAAGTGTGGGGAGCGCGAGGAGTCGCGGCAGCACACGGCGCGCGAGTCCCACAAGCAAGCCGATCGCCGCGAGCGCGGTGAACGCGTCGAGCGCGAGGTACACCCACTCGGGCGCGATGAGGTTGACGCCGCCAAAGTTCCCCCAGAACGAAATGCGAAAACCCTGAAACTCGTCGAGCAGACTTGCCAGCGTCACCGGCGTCGGTCGCCCGCCCGCGATTTGCACCCACACGTTGAACGCGGAGAAATCGCCGTACAACATCCAATTGCGGACGTACCACCAAAACGCGATGGCGACGACGATGCCCGCGCAGAGAACCATTGGTTTCAAGAGGGTGACAAGGTGACGGAGTGACAAGGTGACAAGGTGTGCTTCTCCGTGTCTCCGTGTCTCCGTGTCTCCGTACTTTTTTTCTCGCCAGAGCAAATACGCAAAGACAACTGCCGCGACAATCAACAGCCCCAGCAAACTCACTTTCGTCAACGCGCCCAGCCCCACCACGATGCCGAGCGCGACGAATCGTCGCGTCGTCGCACCGCGCCTGATGAGACGCGCGAGGAGGAGCAGCGACAGCGTCGCCAGCATCGTCGCGAGGTTATCGTTGTTGACCGACGCGCTGATGAAAAGGAACATCGGATTGAACGCGACAATCGCGGCGGCGCACGCGGCGAGCGTTTTGTCGCTCCGAATTTCGAGCGCGAAGAGATACGTCAGCGCGACGGTGATCGTCGAGAGGAGAATCGAAAAGAGACGAATGAGGTGAACGGCGAGCGTGGTGCTGCGCCACGGAAAATTCTCCGCGCTCGTGTGGACAATCAGATTCTTGTTGCCGAAATCGAGTGGAATGCCGATGCGCGCGTGCGGATTGCGCCAGAGCCGCTCCGGCAAATCGCGCGTGTCAATCCAACAAGTCGCGAGCGCGGAGAGGGCGTAGTAGAGCGGCGGCTGTCCGCCCTCCTGTTCCCACAGCGTTTCGACATTCGGGTCTTGAATCGGCAAGCCGTGCCCGGTCGCGAGATGCTGGACGAACGGATAGTGCCACACTTCGTCGCCGGCTTCGAAGATCGGTGTGGCGATGGAGTACGTGACGCCGAGCGCGAGAAAGAGCGCGAGCACGATGGCGAGCGCGCGATGCGATTGAAGCGAGGTCGCGATTGAATGACGAAGATTCATTCGACGATTTCGATCGGCGCGAGGATGACCTTGTCGGCGAACGGTTGCCCCCGCGCGTCCACGATCAAGAGTCGTTGCAGCGTTGCCGGATCGTACAGTCCGACCTGGAGTTGGTATTCACCCGGCGCGACTCCCGCGTCAATCGGAAGGACGATGCCCTCCGCGACCAACTCGCCCAGGCGCCAGCGCGTCGTTGGGCGTTCGTCCTGAAGCAGCGGGCAATCGTTGCCGGCGACTGTTCTGCCGGCGGCATCCACCAAATGCGCGAACAGCGTATAGTCTTTGCCGACGGGTGAGTTGGCGCGCCAGTAAAGAATCACGATGAGCGCGTCGCCGCGCTTGGCGCGATGGCTCGCCGCATCGAACCCTTCGAGCACGAGCGGCTCGGCGAACGCGAGCGGTGGCGATGGCGCGGCGCGCGCGTTCATCTCTGCGGTCACCGTTTGTTCGCGCCATTCGTTCCGCTCATCGCGATAGAGTACGAGGGCGGCTGGGTAGTCGCGCAAGCGGACGAGATGCCCGGTGTCGGTGCTGTCGGCGCGCACCGTTTTGCCATAGCGCGCAAAAATCAAGCCGGACAATTCGCGGAAATCCGGTTCGATAAAGTACAACAGTGTCCCCGGCGCCAGTGTCGGATGTTGCTGAAAGACCGGGCGAAACTTGAGTCGTTCCACGCGCGCGGTGCCGGCGAAACTGATCGCGTCTTCGGCGATCAGTCCCCCGTGCCACGCGAGGACGAGCGCGACGAGCAACGCCGGCGCGCTCACAGCGAGGCGGTGTAGATGGCGCGCGGCGGTGAACACTTTGTCGGCGAGTAGAGCCACGCCGATCATCGAACCCATCAATGGAAGGTACAGATAGCGCGGCGCGGCAGCCATATTGGCTTGGAATGGCAGAATCGGCAGTAACGTGAGAAGCATCACCGCACCGAGAAAGAGGGCGCGGCGTTCGCGTCGGTATGCCGCGTACGCGCACAGCATCAGAACGACTGCGAGCCAGGCGTAACTCCATGGCGGCTCCAAGCCCCATGGAAACGCCAGCACGGTGAGGTGATGCCGCAGCGAATCGAGAATATGTCCGCCGAGACCGTACCCGAGTTGCCGCGTGAACACGCCGCGCGTCAGCACATTCCATTCGAGCAGTCCGTACACAGCCAGTCCGAGCGCGAACCACGCATAGCGCATGGTCAATCGTCGCAGCGATGCCGGTTTGGCGACAACCCACCGATCCGCGAGAAACAAGACGATCGGCAAGACGGCGCACACTTCTTTCGACCCCAGCGCGGCGACGAACGCCGCGTACGCGAGCGCGTATCTTGCCGCGCCTTCGAGTTCGAGATAGTCGAACCAGAGCCAGAGTGTCAGCAGAAACAAGACCACCGCGAGTGGATCGGCGACGCCGAGCCAAAAGACGGCGAGACTGTGCGCCGGGAGAGTGGCGTACAGCAACGCGGCGAGCAAGCCGACGCGCCATCGCCGCGCGACGCGCGCGGTCAGCGCAAAGAGCAACAGCGAGTTGGCGAGATGAAGCAGGATCTGGGCCAGGTGATAGCCAGTCGGCGCGACGCCGAAGAGCGCGTAGCCGAACCACCACAACAGCCCTTGCATCGGGCGATACCAATGCCACTGCACGCGCGGATCGAAATACTCGCGCACGTACTCTTGCCAACTCAACCGCCCGGCGGTTTCGAGAAACAAATAGTCGTCGGTCCAAAAACCGATGTCGAGCGCGTTTCGGAACGCGACCAGTCCGACGCAGACGATTACGAGCGCGCTGGCGAGCGTCCACTTTCTGGTCGAATTCATTCCACCACACTCACCGGCTCGATCGTCATCCGCTCCGCGAGGACCGTGCCGCTCGCATCCACGATGCCAATGTACTGCTGCGTCGCCGCGTCGTACAGCGCGACCTCCAGCCGATACGCGCCGGGCGCGGCGTCGCTCGGAACCGGCAACTGAACCGCGTCTACGATGAGTTCGTCCGCGCGCCACGCGCTCGTCGGTGCGGCGCCCAGACGCGGCTCTTTGAAGTACTCGATGATGGTTCTGCCAGCGGCGTCAACCAATCGTACCGAAATCGTGTAATCGTGCGCGAGCGGCGCGCGCGCGCGCCAGTACAGCATCAGCAGGAATGCTTCCCCACGCGACACGCGCGCGCGCGCCAGTTCGTACCCTTCGAGGCGAATCGGCTCGGCGAGGGTGAGCGGCGGTGCGGGCGTGGCGCGCACGGTGAGTTCTGTTTCGACGCGCTGTTCCCTCTGGTTCCCCTGCGCGTCAAAATAGTAAACGTACGCAACCGCATGGTCGCGCAGGCGCGCGGGTTGTCCAGAATCGGTCGCACCGACGGTGACGCGCGTGCCGTAGCGCGTGAAGAACATTCCGGACAAGTTGGGACCGGGGACAGGCGGGTAGAAAAAGTAGAGGTACGTGTCGTCGGGAAAAGTGGGATGCGCTTGCCAGACATTGCGGTACGTGACGCGCGACACGCGCCCAAACTCGCCAAAATCGAGTGCGGCTTGCGTGACCTGCGCGCTGCCAATCGCCGCGACGATGGCGAGCGCGCTCCAGCCGACGACGCGCGTCGCCCAGCCGCGCGGCGCGCGCTGCCACACCCAATCGAACGCGAGCGCGTAGAGAAGCGCGGTTGCCAACAGCGAGACGATGAGAAATCGAAACGAGACTTGGGGGAAGGGCAGAATCGGCAGAAATGCCATCACCGCGCCAGCGATCACCGGCATCAGCGCGACTTGCTTCTTCGCAATGACGAGATACGCCAGCACAATCGAAACGAACGCGAGCCAGACGTAACTCGCGGGCGGAAAGAATCCCCACGGGAATGCGAGTCCGCTGAGGTAATCGAAAAAGTTGGGGAGGAGCGGCGCACTCGCCGCGTATCCTTCACGATGGACAAAGACGCTGCGCTGCGTGACGATGTACTCGATCGGCGCGTAGAAAATTCCGGTGACGCCGAACCAAAAGTAGCGGCGCAGCAACCGATTCAGCGTGACCGGTTTCGCGACAAGAAACCGGTCGAAGAGGAACAGCGTGACCGGCAGGGTCACGCTGATTTCTTTGCTCAAGAGCGCGACGAGGAACGCGGCAAACGCGAACCAATAGTCGCGGCTTTGCTCGCCGCGCAGATACCGCAGCCAGAACCCAATCGAAATCGCAAACGCGAGCGCGACGAGCGGATCAATGACGCCGGTCCTGAAGACCCCTTCGACGGCGATGGGGAATGTGGCAAAGAGCAAGCCGGCAATGAAACCGACGCGCCATCGTCCGAGCGCATCGCTGACGACGACGAAGAGCGCGAGCGCGGTCGCGAGATGAATCAGCACGTTGACGAGGTGATGCGGCATTGGGTCAACGCCGAAGAACGTATAGCCCAGGCGAATCAGAACGCCTTGCACCGGGCGATACCACGCGGTCTGGGCATACGGGTCGAAATACTTGGCCAGATAATCCGGCAGGGTCAGCCGTCCGGCGAGGTCAATGAAAATCCAATCGTCGCCGACGAATTGCAATTTCAATGCCTGAAAGTACGCGATGAAGACGATGATGCCAAGCACGACTGCACCGAATGCGAATCGGCGCGTGTTCAAGTAGGTGTTCTCGCTTGAAAAGTTTGGCATGCTCATTCGAGAGTGAATGGCGAAATCGTTACCTTGTCTGCAATGACCTTACCCGGCGCGTCCACGATCGGCAGCCGCTGCTGCGTGCGCGGATCGTACAGCCCGAACTCGATGCGATAGCCCGCGCCGCGCGGCGCGTCCGCGCCAATCGGCAGCACGATCGCATCAGCGGTGAGCAGATGCACGCGCCACTCGCTCGTTGGGGCGGTGCCCTTGCGCGGCGGTGAATCGAGCGACGCGACGAGGCTGCCATCGGGAGCGACAAGATGCACGAAGGTCGTGTAGTCGTGTTCGATTGGTTTTTGCGCGCGCCAGTACAGAATCAGGACGAGCGGCGTATCGCCTCGCAGCGTCCTCTGGGCGATTTCGTATCCTTCGAGTTCGATGGACGCGCCGACGCGTGCCGGCAGCGGCGGTGTGGCTTGCGTGACGGCGTCGCGTTCGACCGGGATTTCGTGCGGACGGCGCGTCGAATCGAAATAGTAGACGAACGCGGCGTTGTGTTCGCGCAGACGCGCGTACTCGGTCCAGTTTTTTACCGTAATGTCGCGCCCGTAACGCAAAAAGAACATTCCGCCGAGTCCGCCGGTCGTCGGCGTGATCGGGTCAATGAAATAGAGCAGGGTCTCCGGTGGCAGCGTCGCGTGCTGTCGTTCGATGTCGCGGAACGGCACGCGCAGTTGCCGCGCCCATTCGGCGGCGGAGAGCGCAGAGGCGTTCAGGGCGAGTCCGTTGCCGAACGCGAGCAGAGCCAGTCCCAGCGCGCACGCCGGCGCGAACCAGGCGCGCTGCCCCGCGCGCGCGTGGGTGCGCGCCAACACCAGCGCAAACAGAATCGCCGACGCCATAATCGGCAGATAGGTGTAGCGATGTTCGAGGAACGGAAAGGGTAAGACCGGCAGCAGGTTCAAGGTCGCAAACGCGGCGAGAAAGAGAAGCATGCGACTGCGCGTACGAGTCAGCGCGAGGATGAACAGAATCAGCGCGAGGCCAAGCCAGAGGTACGTCGGTGGAGTGCCAACGAAGACCGGGTTCAGGTCAATCGAAGGAAAGTCGCCCCAGGGGAAAGCGAGGAGGACGAGGTACTCGGCGAAGATGCGCGCCATCTCCAAGCTGGCTTGCCAACCGAAAACGCCGGCGAAGGTGTGCGTGCTTGGCGTCGCGTATTGAATAAGCGAGAATGCGACCGCGCCGAGCGCGAACGGAAGGTAGCGCGCCAGCGCGCGGACAATGTTCAGCGGCTTGCCCATCAACCACCATTCGGCGAGGAAGAGGACGATAGGCAGCGTCACGGCGATTTGTTTGCACAACAGCGCGAGGATGAACGCGCCCAGTGCGAGCGCATAATCGCGCGCACGCCCGGACTCGAGATACGTCCACCAGAACCAGAACGTCGCGAGATAGAAAATCGTCGCGAGCGGATCCACGATGCCAACCCAGTTGACGCCGGAAATGTAGACGGTGAACGTCGCGTAGAAAAACGCGCTGGCGAAACCCAAGAGCCACTGGCGCGAGACGCGCCACACGAGCGCGGCAAGCAGCAGTGTGTTCGCAACGTGATACGCGATGTTGACGATGTGGTAGGCGTTCGGATTGTTGCCGAAGATTTGGAATTCGAGAAAGAACTGGATTGCCTGCACCGGGCGATACCACATCGTTTGCAGGCGCGGATCGAAAATCTGCGCGAGCGCGTTCGACCAATCGGTGCGTCCGGCGCGTTCGAGGTAGTTATAGTCATCGAGGTAGAAACCCATCCGCAGCGCGGGATGGTACGAGACGAAAATCGTTGCGGCGATGACGATTGCGCCGGCGAGAGTGAGGCGCGCGGATCGTTCCATCACTTCTCCTGCGCGACGACGGTGAACGGCTCGATCACGATCTTGTCGCCGATGGGCGCGCCGTTCGCGCCCACGAGGTTGAGGCGGCGCATCGTGTCGGAATCGTACAAGCCAAGTTCGAGCCGCAAATCTGCCCCGGTGCCCACATCGTCCGGGATGGGCAGAACGATCGCGTCCACGAACGTTCGGTGCGGCGTCCACTCCGACGTGGGCGATTTGCCGTTGCCGGGCTGGCTGTCCGCTTGCGCGATCAGCGCGCCCTTGTGGTCAACGAGGTGCGCGAACACGGTGTAATCCTTTTCAAGTTGCGCGTCCGCGCGCCAGTTCAGAATCACGACGAGCGCCTTGCCGCGTTCCAATCGGTTCGACGGTACCTCGTACTGCGCCAGCACGATGGGCGCTTCGAATTGCGCCGGCAACGCCGGTGTGACGCGCGTCGTGATCGCCCGATCCACCGGCAGTTCGATCGGCTTGCCGGTGGAATCGAAATAGTAGACGTAAGCGTGCGCGTGTGCGCGCAAGTTCGCGGGGCGTCCCGCATCGGTTGCGTTCACAGTGACATTCTTGCCATAACGCGCAAAGAACAGCCCCTCGAAATCCCAGTACGAAGTCATCGGCGAGTGGACAAAGTAGACGTACGTGTCCGGCGGAAAAGTCGGATGGGCGCGCGAAATATCGCGAAAGGGGACGCGAATCTGACGCGTGAACTCGGCGAGCCCGGCTGCCGCGTCGGCAACGCGCGCGCCGCTCACCAGCACGCCGCACGCGACGAGCCCTGCCAGCGCGACGGACGCCACGCGCCGCGCGCTCATGCGTCGCCACAGCGTTTCGAGAACGAGCGCGAAGACGAGCGCGGACGCCATCGTCGAAAGATAGAGATTATGCGTTCCGATGCGAAAACCGAATTGCCCGGCGAACTCGCCGTGGCTTTGCACCTGATAAACCAGCCAGAGGTACGGAACGAACGCGATCAGGAACGGCGCATAGCGGGGCGCGTCCACGCGCCAACTCGGTTTTTCGCCATAGAACCACCATTCGATCAGGAAGAGGAAAAGGGGGAGAAAGATCGCAATCTCTTTGCTGAGGAGCGCGAGGAGGAACACGGCGAACGCGAGCGCCCAAGTGCGTGCGCGGCGCGTGTCCAGAAATCGCGTCCACAGCCAAATTGTCAGCAGATAGAAGAATCCAGCGAGTGGGTCAACGACCGCGTGCCAGAAGACCGCGAGCGAGTAATTCGGCAGCACTGCGTAGAGGAGCGCGGCGACGAACGCGAGACGATGGGGATGATAGGGGCGATTCGCCGAATTGCCTCTACCGCCCAATGTCGCCACGATGAGAAACATAAGCGTTGCATTTGCCGCGTGCAGGAGGTTGTGCGCCCAGTGATAACCATCGGGGTTGAATCCGAACAGGTGATAGAGCAAGTACATATAGAGTCCCTGCACGGGACGATACCCCTGCGTGATGTTCGCGGGATCGAAGAACTGGACGAGGTAGCGCGGCGGGTCCATCGTGGCAGACCAGAGCAGGTACCACCAGCCATCGTGAAAACCGATGCGAAGCGCGGGCAGGTAGGCGACGAGGGTGACTAGCGCAATCGTCGCTGCGCCAACGATGGTCCAACAATTTGCTTGTATGCTCTTCATGCCGAGTTTGCCACTGTGCGTCCTCCCGCCGGTGCGAATGCGCTCGGATGGCGAAAGGGTTCTGATTGCCGCAGTATAGCAGAGTTTGCGCGGCGAGACAAATTCGGCGGGCTGGACATTAATCTTGCGTTAGAAAGCGCGACCTGAATGACTTGGGTCATCGCCTGGCGCGCCGATTCGCGCGATCATAGGCGCACAAATACCGCGAGGAGAAAGAGATGAAAGCAACCCAAGTTTTGCGCGACGAACACGATGGCATCCTGGCGATGCTGGCTATAGTCGAAGCGGCGGCACGGCGACTGCGCGAGGGCAAGCCCGTGCCGCCCGATTTGATGACGAACGCCGTCGGCTTTTTCCGCAATTTCGCCGATCGGTGTCATCATGGCAAAGAGGAAGGCGAACTGTTTCCCGCGCTAGTCGCGCGCGGCATCCCCAAAGAAGGCGGTCCAATCGGCGTGATGTTGGCGGAGCACGACGAGGGGCGCGCCTTCGTGCGCGGGATGGGGGAGGCGGCAGCGCGTTACGCTGCAGGAGAGACGGCGGCTGTCCCCGCGCTCGTGAGCAACACGCTGGGGTACGTCAACCTGCTGCGCGCGCACATTGACAAAGAGAACAACGTCCTCTTCGAGATGGCGGATGGCGTGCTATCGGATTCGGAGCAAAGCCAACTTTTCGACGCGTTCGAGCGAATCGAGCAGACGCGCATCGGTCCTGGCGAACACGAACGCTATCATGCGATGATTGGTGAGTACCAAAAAATCGCGGCGGAGTGGTAAGGCGTTTCAAGACTCGATGCGGCGGTGCCTCCTGCAGTCCCATTTGTTTCTTGCGCGTGTTCGTGATAAAATAGGGGTGAGTGAATTCCTGCGAGGAGGCAGACCGTGTCGCTTTGGGGACCGCGCCACCCGCGCGTGCCCGACCTCAAATCCATCATCCTCCCGCCCTACGAGATTCCCGATCTCATCGTCATTGGTGGTGTGATTGTGGAGAATCGCGGCGACGCGCCGGCGAACAACGTCAAGATCGTGCTCGAGTACGCGGACACGAATAGTGACCGGATTCGCAACCTCCAGGTGGTGAGCGACGCGGAGTACATCATGCTCGGCGGTGGGGAGCAGCAATCGTTCGCGACGCTACGGGTGCGGCGGTTGGGCGCGGGACAGCGAATGGTCATCTATTTTAGCGGGCCCAGCCGCATCCAGCCGCGCGTCCGGGTCACGCATTACGAGGGGTAGGCGGGCGCCGAACCTTGGCGCGACAACAAACTACGCGGAGCCGATACGACACCGGCTCCGCGTTTCCATTCGGCAATGTTGAGACGCCCCGCCGGGGTGTTGAGACGCCCCGCCGGGGCGTCTCTGCTGGTTGGCTTATGCAAGCGTGCGGGTCAAGTCGTGGCTCAACTGCCGGGAAAACGGAATCGTCCGCCGGGGATGAGGGGCGTGTAGCGGACGCCCAGGTACGCCTTGGTACTGTCTTGCACCGACGCGCCGAGTTCGACGGTGAGGGTCAGCGTCTGCGCGCCGCGCGTAATCGCCAGGTCAACCTTCTCGCCCGGCTTGCGCGCCTGAATCAAATCGCTGAGCGAGTGCTCGGCGTCAACCTTGGTGCTACTGACGGCAGTGATGATATCGCCTACTTTGATGCCAGCTTTCTCCGCCGGACTGTCTTTTTCGACTTCTTCGATGCGCGCCCCGCCAGCAACGTTCGCGAACGGCGCGAGACCGCGTGGGAAGAACGGCGTGGGCTGGTTTGGCGACGCCGGGATCGCCGTGGGGGGTACGCTCTGACTGATGGCCGCGCCAGTCCCTTGTCCGATGAAGAACCCCGCGACGCCACCGGTCAATACTCCTAGCGCCAATCCCAGAATCAGCATACCGACAGCGAGTAGAATCGTTCCGCGTGTGCTCATATTTCACCTCACTCGAATTGCCTTATCGCGTGCTCCTCACAGAGGAGATTGCACGCGTGATTATCGTCCGATGAGATTAAACGGCAATGAGAGCGGGATTAGCATTCCAAAACAAGTTTACATCTCATCGGGAATGGGGTATAATCGGCGCAGAGATTGGGGAGGCGAGGGGATGCCGAATTTCATTGATCGGTTGAGCGAGCAGGTCGTGCAGAAACGCGACGATTTGAAAAAGACGCTGCGGCAGGATGCGAGCGCGGGCGAAGAATCGCTGCGCCGACTGGTCAAGGCGCATTGGCACAAGTTACCCAAGACGGAAGCGAGCGCGCGTCGCCCTGCCTTCGCGGTAGATGGCTCGCGCGCGGTGCGGCATCTGGCGAACGGCGCGTACCTCTTCGTCGCCCAGTCGCTCATCATCGGCGACGTAAACGGCGCGCGTCTGGAAGAAACCAGCGCCGATGTGGCGATTTTGCCGGGCGCCACGCCGGCGCCCCTCGTCGAACGTTTCGCCGAGTTGATGATGCACCGCCTCGAAGCGCGTCTCGCCAGCGCGCAAGCCACCCAGGCGCCGTCCGGCAGTGTCCTCTATCTCGACGGCGCACTGTACGGGCAACTGCCGCAGTTGTATCCACTGCGCGTGACCGAGCAGGACATTCCCGACGACGATTTGCCGGAACGCATCCTCGATCACTATCTCGATCTCTTCCGGCTGTGCGCGACGCGCCAACTCGTCCTCATTTCGATCGCCAAGACGAGCCGCGAAGCCGCCCATAGCCAGGTCTGGTGGCGCGCTGAACATCCGCAGGAGAAACTCCCGTTCGAGATTTCCGACAGCGAAGTGATCTACCGTTGGACGGAACGCGCGGCAGGTTTTTCGACGCCGATTCTGTTCGGCACGCGCTCTTTCTCTGCCGAAAGCCGCCACGCGCTGTTGAATCGAATTCAGGATGCGCCTGCCATCGTCTCGTTCTTCGTCCGACTCGCCGATTTCGACGACGCGCTGCGCGTGGACGTGCCGGCGTCGTGCCTTGGTCGGCGCGACACGATCGGCGCGGTCGAAGAGGAGCGTTTGCTGGATGAGCGCGTGGTCCTGCCGATTCTGGATTTGCTTATGGCGGATTACGGCGGACTCGAAGTGTACAACGCGCTGCTCTACAGCGTGGATCGCGAGGTGCGTTTGCGCCAAGAGATGATGGACGAAGTATACTGGCGGGTGATTCAGAACACGCTCGGCGGCGAGGTTGAACTTCGCCTCGACCGGAGCGAGCGACGCTTCCATTCGCGGTGAGAACGATGTCCGAGATTCGCCAACCGATTGCCGGTGATGTGCCGCTCGCGCGTGTGCTCGACACGATGACGCGCGAAGGCACGCTGTACGAGAAACTCGATGACGCGCGCGTGCGCTGTGTCGCGTGCGCGCACCGCTGCGTCATCGCCGATGGCGCGCGCGGCATCTGTCAGGTGCGCTACCATCGCGGCGGCAAGTTGTTCGTGCCGCACGGGTACGTCTCCGCGCTCAATCCCGATCCGACGGAGAAAAAACCTTTTTTTCACATCCTGCCCGGTTCGATCACCTTGACCTTTGGGATGCTCGGCTGCGATTTGCATTGTGCGAACTGCCAGAACTGGGAAATCTCGCAGGCGCTGCGCGACGCGGCGGCGGGCAGTCTGCCCGAGCGCGTGACGGCGGAGCAAATCGTCTCGATCGCGCGGCGTACCGGCGCGCAACTCATCGGCAGTTCGTACAACGAGCCACTCATCACCAGCGAATGGGCAATCGAGATTCTAAGGCTCGCCCAGCCGTACGGCATTCGCGGCATTTTCGTCTCGAATGGGAACGCCACGCGCGAGGCGTTGGAATTCATCCGCCCCTACGTGATCGGCTACAAGATTGACTTGAAGACGATGCAGGACAAGCAGTACCGCAAACTCGGCGCGCCGCTCAACAACGTTCTGGACACGATCAAGATGGCGAAGGCAATGGGCTTTTGGGTGGAGGTGGTGACGCTGGTGATCCCCGGTTTCAACGATTCGAACGAAGAGTTGATGGATGCGGCGACGTTCATTCGCTCCGTCTCGCCCGACATTCCCTGGCACGTCACGGCGTTCCATCCGGACTATCGAATGACCGCGGCGCGGTTTACGCCCGCGTCCACGTTGATTCGCGCGGCGGAAATCGGGCAAGAGGCGGGACTGAACTATGTCTACGCCGGCAACTTGCCGGGCAGCGTCAAGAATTACGAGAACACGTACTGCCCCAAGTGCAATACGGTGCTGGTCGAGCGGTACGCGTATCGCATCCTGCGCGATCAGTTGACCGGGCGCGGCGTGTGCCCCACCTGCGGAGAGAAGATCGCGGGAATTTGGGTGTGAACGCGTCTTGCCAGGGGTGAATCTTGGATCTCGCCACTATCTTCCTCACCATCGCGGGTCTCTGCCTGTTCGAGACGATCAGCAGCATTGACAACGCCATCATCAACGCCGAAGTGCTGGCGACGATGCAACTCAAAGCGCGCCAGTGGTTCCTTACGTGGGGTTTGCTGATTGCGGTGTTTGCCGTGCGCGGTCTATTGCCTTGGCTAATCGTCTGGGTGGCGGCGCCATCGCTGGGTCCGCTGGGCGCGCTGACGGCGACCTTCAGCAGCGACCCGCACGTGCTCGAAGCGGTCGAACACGCCGCGCCGATTCTGCTCATCGGTGGCGGCACGTTCCTCGTCTTTTTGTTTTTCAACTGGCTGTTCCTTGAGCCCAAGCATTTTGGTTTGCGCGGCGAGCGGTTCTTTCAGCGGCAGGGGGTCTGGTTCTTCGCCGTCGTTTCGATTCTGCTCACGATCATCGTTTGGTTCGCGCTGCAGAAAACCCCGCTGATGGCGTTCGGCGCGGTGGTGGGTTCGACGGCGTTCTTCATCACGCACGGGTTCAAGGAAAACGCGGCGCAGACCGAAAGGCAATTGATGCAGGCAGGGCTCTCGGATATGAGCAAGATTTTCTACCTGCAAGTGATAGATGCCACCTTTTCGATTGACGGCGTGCTGGGCGCGTTCGCGTTCACTCTCGCGGTGCCGCTGATCCTGATCGGCAATGGCTTGGGCGCGTTCGTCGTGCGCCAAGTGACGATCGGCAACATCGAGCGGATCAAAAAGTACCTGTACATCAAGAATGGGGCGATGTACTCGATTCTGTTTCTCGGGCTCATTATGCTGCTGGATAGTTTCGGCTTTGAGATTCCGAGCTGGGCCTCGCCGGTCATCACCTTCGCCGTCGTCGGCTTTTTCTTTGCCAAGTCGCTGCGGGAGATGCCGGCGGAGAGCCAGAGTACTACACCATAACTCAAGGAGTAATCCCAATGTCTCTTATCGAAGAAATCACCGCGCGCGAAATCTTGGACTCGCGCGGCAATCCCACCATCGAGGTGGACGTGAAGTTGGACGATGGATCGTTTGGGCGCGCGGCAGTGCCGAGCGGCGCGTCCACTGGCGCGCACGAAGCGCTGGAACTGCGCGACGGCGATAAGCATCGTTTCGGTGGGAAAGGTGTTCTAAAAGCAGTGGAGAACGTCAACGCGACCATCGCCGATGAATTGATCGGTTGGGATG
This sequence comes from Anaerolinea sp., assembly GCA_020722265.1. Lineage (GTDB taxonomy): Bacteria > Chloroflexota > Anaerolineae > UBA4142 > UBA4142 > DYLA01. The sequence goes on along the minus strand of DYLA01000026.1, from coordinate 1,452 downwards.
CGCGCGAGCAGGAGGCGATTGACCGACTGCTCATCGGACTCGACGGCACGCCGACTAAATCGAACTTGGGGGCGAACGCGATCCTGGGTGTCAGTCTCGCCGTCGCCAAAGCCGCGGCGGAATCATTGCGCCTCCCGCTGTATCGGTACATTGGCGGGGTGCATGCGCGCACGTTGCCTGTGCCGATGATGAACATCCTCAACGGCGGCGCACACACCAACTGGCAATCCACCGATTTGCAAGAGTTTATGGTGGCGCCGACAGGCGCGGCATCGTTCGCCGAAGCGCTGCGCTGGAGCGCGGAAATTTACCAGTCGCTGAAAAAAGTCTTGAAGGACAAGGGCTATAGCACGAACGTCGGCGACGAAGGTGGATTCGCACCCGCGCTCAAATCGAACGCCGAAGCGATCGAAGTGATTCTGACGGCGATTGACCAAGCGGGCTACAAAGCCGGCGAGCAAGTTTTCATTTGCCTCGATCCTGCCGCGTCGGGATTCTTCGCAGAGGGCAAGTATCACCTCCGCAAAGAGGGCCGCGTCCTGAACGGCGAGCAGATGATCGAGTTCTACGCGGACTGGGTGAAAAAATATCCGATCATTTCGATTGAGGATGGACTGGCGGAAGACGATTGGGACTCCTGGGTCGCGATGGTGAAAAGACTGGGTGACCAGATCCAAATCGTCGGCGATGATCTATTCGTGACGAACGTCGAACGCTTGCGAAAAGGTCTCGCCCTCCAAGCCGCGAATTCGATTTTGATCAAGTTGAATCAAATCGGCTCGCTGAGCGAAACGCTCGCGGCGATTGAACTCGCGCACAAATCGGGATGGACGGCGGTCGTTTCGCATCGCTCGGGCGAGACGGAGGATACGACGATTGCCGATCTGGTCGTTGCGGCGAACACGGGGCAAATCAAGACGGGCGCGCCCGCGCGCAGTGAGCGCGTCGCCAAGTACAACCAGTTGCTCCGTATCGAAGAAGAATTGGGCGAAGCGGCAGAGTACGCCGGGCGCGCCGCGTTCAAGCGGGGCGTGTAGCCGTTCTGTCATTGCGAGCGTTTTTCGCGAGGTAACGCAAGTGCAGGTGTCCCCAATCGCGAATTGGGGATTGTTTCGTCGCAGACGATGCTCCTTCCAATGACAATTCGCAACGATGGACTGGCTTTCGATTCTGCTCATCGCCCCAAGTTTGGGGATGGACGCGTTTGCTGTCGCATTGGGGGTGGGCGCGTGTCTGCCGTTCACTTCGAGGCGCCCGCTCTTTCGGCTGCCGTTTCACTTTGGCTTGTTCCAATTCCTGATGCCGCTCATCGGTTGGTTCATCGGCGATGCCGTGCAGCAGGCTCTCGCCGCGTACGATCACTGGATCGCGTTCGCGCTCCTCGTCTGGGTTGGTGGGCGGATGGTGCGCGAATCGTTCAGCAATGACGACGAGTGTGGTGCGATGGATCCG
>DYLA01000025.1:11312-23122 GCA_020722265.1 Anaerolinea sp. | reverse complement strand
GGGCATCAAGTGCACCAGTTTTGACGTCTCCACGATTGAATGTAGCGTTACCCAATTCGACGGCTCAATAGGCGAAAATCGGCCAAGCCGATTGGGTGGGCGCGCAAGTGTAGGTGTACGGGGGCGCTTTGCCGCGTAGGGACGCGCCCCTACTTGCCACAAGCCTTGAGTGCCGTAAAACCGCAAGTTGCTTTTTCGACAAATCGCAGTATACTTTAGACCGGTTAGGGGGGATCCGCGCCCACGATGTCGCGTGATCCGTTTGTCCGCGAAGAGAAATTTCTCAAAGAGGAGAACGAGATGAACAAAAATGGTTTCCGTCATGAGATGGTGGATCACCACGCCGTCGGTGTCAGTTCGTTCGCTACTGACAATCCGTTTCGGGTCGTACAGAAGCAGGTGGAACAGGCCGTAGAACTGCTTCAACTTGACCCTGCACTCCACGAGTTACTGCGATGGCCCCAGCGCGAAATCCACGTTACGCTCCCTGTTCGAATGGACGACGGCACCACCAAGGTCTTTCAAGGTTTCCGCGTCCAGTACAACAATGCCCGTGGACCATGCAAGGGAGGAATTCGTTTCGCTGCGGACGAAACGATTGACCTTGTGCGCGCGCTGGCGGCATGGATGACCTGGAAATGCGCGCTTTTGGACATTCCTCTAGGCGGTGGCAAGGGAGGCGTCGTTTGCGACCCGACCAAGTTGTCACGCGGCGAGAAAGAACGCCTAGCGCGCGCCTACATCCGCGCTATCGGTCACGATATTGGCTTGCTCAAAGATGTACCCGCGCCTGACATGAATACGAATCCGGAAATCATGGGCTGGATGGTGGACGAGTATGCCGCGCTGCACGGCCACAACGAATTTGGCATGATCACCGGCAAGCCCTTGTCGCTGGGCGGATCGCTCGGTCGCGAGGATGCGACTGGGCGCGGCGTGATGATTACGGTGCGCGAAGCCGCAAAGAAAATCGGACTCAATCTAGAGGGCGCGCGGATGGTGGTGCAGGGATATGGCAACGTCGGTTCGTTCAGCGCGGTGCTGCTGGAGGAACTGGGCTGCAAATTGGTTGGCGTCGCCGATGTCTCCGGCGCCTGGTCGAATCCTAACGGCATCAATGCACGCGAACTGCAAGCGTACGCCAGAAAGAACGGCGGCCTCATCAGGGGTTTTCCGGGACTGGGTCAGGAAATCCAAAACGATGAAAAAGAGCCTGCCGTGCTCGAACTGCCGTGCGAGATTCTGGTGCCTGCCGCAAAGGAAGGCCAAATCGGCGCGCACAACGTACCGCGCATCAAGCCGCGCATCCTCGCCGAAGGCGCGAACGGTCCCACACTCCCCGAAGCCGACCCCATCCTCTACCAGAACGGCGTCTACGTTATTCCCGATTTCCTGTGCAACGCCGGCGGTGTCACCGTGTCGTACTTTGAGATGGTGCAAAACACGTACAACTATTACTGGGATTTGGACGCCATACGGCGACGCCTCGAGCAAAAGATGGTGACCGCCTTCGAAGCCGTTCACAAGGAAGCCCAAGAGCGCAAGGTGCACAACCGTCTCGCGGCCTACCTCGTGGCAATCACTCGCGTTGTCCAAGCCATGCAGGCGCGCGGTTGGGCATAGTCTTGCCGCACCCATCTAAAAAACAAGAAACGGCGGACGCGCGTCCGCCGTTTCTTGTTGCGCGTCTCGACGCCGCGCTATACCGCCAAGAAACCGCCGTCAATCGGAATCGCCGCACCATGCACGTAACTCGCTAGATCGCTCGCTAGGACGAGCGTCATCCGCGCAATTTGGTCTATCGCCTTCTTCTTAAGTCAACGACGTGGAGGTGTGCCGCGCGCTCAAGACGCCGTTGAGTCGCCGCGAGCGCGGCGCGGCCAAGGTCCACCAGTTCCAGCGCCGCGCCCGCTTCGGCAAAGCGATACGCCATCGCCTGACCGATGCCTGCGCCCGCCCCGGTGATCAGCGCGCGCTTGCCTTGCAGCCAAATCAGTTGGTCGAGTGCCAGCGTGCCAGCCATCACAGCAACTCACTCACGGGACGAGGCTTCATTCCGAACGTGTCCGCCACCGCCGCGTAGGTGATGTGTCCGGCAAAAACGTTCACGCCGCGCGCGAGCGCGGGATCGGTTTTAACTGCCCGGGCGAATCCCAGATCGGCGAGTTTGCGCGCGTACGGCAGCGTCGCGTTCGAGAGTGCGTAGGTCGAAGTACGCGGCACCGCACCCGGTATATTCGTCACGCCGTAGTGGATCACACCATCCACAACGTAGATAGGGTCGCTGTGCGTCGTCGGGTGAATCGTCTCGACCGACCCCCCTTGATCAATCGCCACGTCTACGATCACACTGCCGGGCGTCATCGTTCGCACCATCTCGCGCGTCACGAGTCGCGGCGCCTTGGCGCCCTTGATGAGCACCGCCCCGATGACCACATCCGCGAACTTGACCGCCTCGGCGATGTTGTACGCATTCGAGGCGAGCGTCGTCAGACTGCCGTGCAGAATTTCGCCCAGATAGCGTAGCCGGTCGAGGTCAATGTCAATGATCGTCACGTCCGCGCCCATTCCCAGCGCGACGCGCGCGGCGGCTGTGCCGACCACGCCACCACCAATGATGACGACGTCGGCCGGGCGAACGCCCGGCACGCCGCCCAGCAACTTGCCGCGCCCGCCGTGCGTCTTTTCGAGATAGTGCGCCGCGATTTGAATGGACATTTTGCCGGCGACTTCGCTCATCGGCGTCAGGAGCGGGAGCGAGCCATCAGCCAGTTCGACGGTTTCGTACGCGATGGCGGCGACGCGTTTTGCCATCAACTCGCGCGTCAAGCGTTCTTCCGCCGCGAGGTGCAAGTAGGTAAAGAGCACCAAGTCCGGGCGCAAGAATTCGTACTCGGACGGCAGCGGCTCTTTGACCTTGAGCACCATCTCCGCGCGCGTCCACGCCTCCGCGTGCGTCGCAACGATTTCCGCGCCGCTCTGCACATACTCTTCATCGGCAAAGCCGCTGCCCGCGCCCGCGTCACGCTCGACCAGAATGCGGTGCCCCGCTTGTACGAGCGTGTGCGCGCCTCCCGGCGTGAGGGAGACCCGATGTTCCTTGTCTTTGATTTCTTTTGGTACTCCGATGATCATCTTCGATCCTCCCAAATGTTATTGACCGTTGTTGGTGGGCGAACTGAAATCCACTTCAGACGAATCGCCCACATTCAGCCGCTCGAACGCGCCGCGCACGCGCGCGTCCCGGCCGATGAGTGACCATTCGAGCGTGGCGTTCTCGATGGTCGCGTTCTCGCTGATGATGCAATCGCGCACATGCGAATTTTCTACGCGCGCGTCTTCGGAAATCGAAACATAGGGACCGATGATCGAGTTGACGATGTGGGCGCGGTCGCTGATGTAGACCGGCGGCAAAATGACCGAGCCTTCGATCGCGGGCGCGTGGCAGCACTTTTCGAGCAAATAGCGATTCGCCTTCAGAATCGCCTCGCGCGTGCCGCAGTCCTCCCACACCGGAATCGTCTCGACTTCCAATTTTGCGCCAGACTCGATCATCAATTGCATCGCGTCGGCGAGGAAGAACTCTCCCTTGGTCTGGATGTTGTTCGCGATGAGTGTGTCAATGGAGCGCATCAACCGCCGCCAATCGCGAAAATAGTACACGCCGACGACGACGAGGTTGGAAATCGGCGTCGTGGGCTTTTCGACGAATTTCGTCACCAAGCCATCTTTGAGCAACACAACGCCAAAGCGGCGTGGGTCTTGCACTTGCTTCGTGTAAATCAAGCCATCGCCTTGAACGCGCGCCAGCCGCGTGAAATCGGTCTCCCAAATCGTATCGCCGAAAATGATCAACACGTCTTGGTCAATGAACGGTTGCGCCAGCCGAATCGCGTGCGCCTGCCCCTTCATCTCGGTTTGTTCGACGTAACGCGCCTGCATACGGGGATAGTGTTCGGCGACGTACTTTTCGATTTGCTCTCCCATATAGCCGACGACGAAGATCGTTTCCCCGATGTCCAGGCCGGCGAGACTATCGAGGATGTGCCCGAGCACCGGCTTGCCGGCGACTTGAACGAGCGGTTTAGGCTTGCTGTAGGTGTGTGGACGAAGGCGCGTGCCCAGACCTGCCAGCAGGATGATGGATTTCATTTCGACTCCCAGTTAGCGCGGCAGAGCCGCCACTCAAGGGATGGCTCTCACCGCAAAGGCAAAAACGGAAACTGCCTCAAGGTCTTCCCGCCACGACGATGGTAAACTCACCCTTGAACGGATGCGCTCGAAAGTACTCGACGACCTCGCGCACCGTCCCGCGCACGATGGTTTCCGCCGGCGTCGTCAGTGCGCACGCGACGACGATGCGCCGCGGCGCACCGAGGACCTCGCGCAAATCGGCGAGAAGTGCATCCAACCGATAGGGCACGTCGAAGACGACCCAAGTGTCGCGCTCGTCGCGTAGTTGTGCGAGCGCGGCGCGGCGCGCCGCTTTCTTCGCCGGCAAGAGACCGACGAAGCGAAAGCGCTCCAGCGGCAGTCCGCTGACGACGAGCGCGGCGAGTAGACTGGACGCGCCGGGCACGGCGGTGACCGGTAGGCGCGCCGCGATCGCCGCGCGGACGAGCCGCCCGCCGGGGTCGGCAAGGAGCGGGGTGCCGTGATCGGAAATCAGCGCGAGATGCTCGCCGCGCTTCAAGCGTTCGAGGAGTTCCGGCACGCGCGCGCCTTCGGTATGCTCGTTGAGATCAATGAGAGTATTCTCGATCTGATAACGACGCAAGAGCCGTGCGCCTTCGCGCGGCTCTTCGCAAATAATGGCATTGGCTTCACGCAGCACGCGCAGCGCGCGCTGGGTGATGTCTTCGGGATTACCAATGGGGGTGGAGAGGAGGTACAACATACTGTTCTACGCACTCAACGGTTCGATTCTACCCCGTCTCGCGCCCACTGTCAAAAACCTGTCCATCCACCAATGACCTGATAGAGCGCCATCGCGATCATACTCCCCACCACACTCGCCGAAAAGTTCACTCCGTCGTTATCCAGCCACCGCCAGCCGCGCACCCGGCGCGTCGCGCGCCCGCAACGATGCACACGCGCCTCGGTCTCTTTCTGATCCGCGTCGCAAAAGTAGATTGCCTGCACCGTCGCGCCGAGAAGCGAGTCGAAGAGCGAGCCGAGCAAACCAGCACACGCGGCGACGAGAATGAACAATGGACGATTAACCCTTGTTACCTGTGACACGGACGCGAGGATACCGATGAGCAGCGCGCCGGCAAACGCCACGAACACTCCCAGCGGCGTGACCCCGCCACTCGTCCCCACCGCGACGACGCGCCCGGTCGTGATGAGGCGCGGCGGCGTCCGGCTCAACACCCCCAGCTCCGTCGCCCACGTGTCCGCATTCACCGTCGCCATCGCACCGACGAACGCGACGAAGAGAATCGGCTGGGGAGTGCACGCGTACGCCAGCGCGAGGAGCGCGCCCCAGCCGCCATTCGCCAGCACTTGGCCCAGATCACGCCGATGACCTTTTTGGAATTTTTCGGCGAGCGACTCTTTCGCGCGCGCCTGATAATGCGACCATGCGGACGAAGTGACAAAGAACGCGATGAGCAAGATTGCCCAGGTCAAACCGCCGATGGAAAAGATCAGCGTGCCAACCACGCTCGCGCCGACGGCTCCGCTGGACGACAACGCGCCGCGCCAGTACGCTAGCGCGGCAATCACCACACTGAGAAGCAGGCCGAGAGCAAAGTTGAGGAGTGTCAAGCGTTCACCGATCCTCTCGCCGGTTTCACAACTACGGGAGGATGCCAAGTTTTCAGAACAACCCGCCGATGGAGATGGTTGCCAACCACAGCAAGACCTGCGTCAGCAGCGCGCTCACTGCCAGCAACAACGTCGCCGCGCGCTCGCGGCGATGCGCCAGAATTCCCAGCGCGGTGTTCAGCAACAGCACGACGAGCCCGATCATCGGCAAGCCAAAGATTTTGCTCTTGGCTTCGATGCGGTCCGGCAAGCCCGTCGCGTCGAAATGCAGTGGCAGCGGGTCCGGCAACGCGGCGAAGCGCAGGGCGAGATAGCCGAACAACGCGAGATTCGCGGCGAGCGTCAGCGCGAGCAGCCCTTGCAGCGCACGATCGCGCCGCAAGCGCGCGAACGCGCTCGGCGCGGGCGGCGCGGGCGCGGCGAGCGATTCCGGCGCGTCGGGCGGAAATTCGCTGGGAAGAGGAGGCATCTGGGACACGCGTTCTCTCGAAGGATGACCGCCGCCGATTTTCTGCGGCGCGGGGGTCGGCGGTCATCCGTCAGTCGTCTAGTACACCGGCGTCAGCCAACTGGCGTACTTTTGGTTCTTGCCGCGCACGATGGCAAAGTAGGTTTCCTGCAGCGCGCGACCGACTGGCCCGCTTTGCCCATCGCCGATCTGTCGGTGGTCAATCTCCACGACGGAAGCGACTTGCGCGCCGGTGCCGCAGAAAATCACCTCGTCGGCGATGTACAACTCGGTGCGATCAATCGAACGCTCGACCACCGGAAGGCTCAATTCATCGCGCGCGAGTTGCAGCAGGGTGTGGCGCGTGATCCCCTCGAGAATGTTATCGGTGACAGGCGGCGTGATGAGCGTGCCGTCGCGCACGATGAAGAGATTCATCGCGCTCCCTTCGGCGACATGCCCATCGTGGTTCAGGACGATGGCTTCGTCGTAGCCGTTCCAGTGCGCTTCGCTGCGCGAAAAAGCCGAGTTGACGTACGCGCCGGTGAGTTTGCCGCGCGAGGGCACCATGTTATCGTCCAGCCGTCGCCACGACGAGACGCAAGCGCGCACTTGGAGCCGGATGTAATCCCCCTGGGGTCGCGAAAAGCAAGCGAACTCGAACGCGACGTCGTAAAAGCGCGGCGTGATGTCTTCGGTCGCGTTGTAGAGCAAGGGACGAATGTAGGCGTCCTCGCGATACTCTTCACGGCGCAAGAGTTCGAGAATGATGCGCCGAATGTCGTCGGCAGAATAGGGCGGCATCGTGTTGAACAATCGGCACGCATTGAGAAAGCGGCGCATGTGGTTCTCGATTCGAAACACGTAGAGTTGTTGCTGTTCGCTGTTCCAGTAGGCGCGGATTCCGCCGAACGCGCCAATGCCATAGTTGATCGCTTGCGCCATAATGCTTACTTTGGCATCGGCGATGGGCACGAATTCGCCTTTGAAGAATGCCCACTGCGGATGCGTTTTGGCTTGGGCGCGCGCCAGAATCGGGACTTGCATCGTTTGTGCCATCCTTTACCCTCCTTTGGGTGATTTCACGTCTTTGTGTATATCCAGCCAGAGAGAATCGTTTTCCCACGCGCGCAGGGGTTCGATAAACGCGTGGCTCGTCAAATCCAGATGCGCCGGCGTAATCGAAACGTAGCGCTGCGCGATCGCCCACACGTCGGTGCCCTCCTCTTCGACGATGCCTGCCGGCGGCTCGCCGCCGATCCAGTAGTACGGTCTGCCCGCCGGGTCTCGCCGTTCGATGAGTTGGTCGCGGTAGACGCGCGTGCCGAGTCGCGTGACGCGCACGCCGCGAATCTGCGCCCGCGGCACAGCGGGAACGTTGACGTTGAGCCAAGTGCCCGGCGGCAAGCCGTTCGAGAGAACGCGCCGCGCGATGCGCACGGCGATTTCGGCAGCGGGCGCAAAGTCAATCTCGGCGTTATGCCCCGCGTCTATCGAAACGGCAATCGCAGGGACGTTGTTGATCGCCCCCTCCATCGCCGCGGCGGCAGTGCCGGAGTACGTGATGTCGTGGGCGAGATTGGCCGCCGGGTTGATGCCGCTGACGACGAGCGCGGGTTTTTCCGGCAACAAACCCAGCATCACCAGCGCGACGCAATCGGTAGGCGCGCCATCGGTGACGTACGCTGGCGAGCCGTCGCGCAGCGCGCGCGTCTCGACGCGCAGTGGCTTGTGCATCGTCTTGGTGTGTCCCGACGCGCTCCAGTTGTGGTCGGGCGCGACGACGATGACTGGGCTCAGCGCTTCCAGCGCGTTTTTCAGCGCGAACAAACCAAGCGCGTCTATGCCGTCATCGTTGGTGACGAGGATGTACATCGCTTTTTCTCACTGGACAACTAGCAGCCCGACCATCCCGGCATCCTTGTGGCCGGGCACATCGCAAAAGATCGGGTACGAGCCGGCGACCGTCGGCGCGGCAAAAGTCTTACTCTCCGTCTTGCCCGGCGGCGCGACGATTCTTACATTCGCCGCCTCCAATACCCACGTGTGTTCGACGTTGCCGGCGTTTTGGAGTGCCAGGTGGATCGTCTGCCCGGCCGCTGCCGCGATCACCGCCGGCTCGAACTTGAATTCTGTCGCGACGACTGTGACGTTCAACGGGGGTGCGCTGTTCCCACCCTTCACGCACGCCGCCAACGCAATCGCCATCAGCGTAACAATCGCCAATCCAACAACCGCTCGCCCCAACTCCTCGTCCTCCGCCCTCTGATGTCTGACCTCTGACGGCTCACTTTTTTATCGCGTGCTGCACCACGATCTCGACTTCCGGGCTATCGGTGCGATTGCCCGCCGCGTCGATGGCAACCGTCCGGATGACATGCCGCTCGACAAAGCCGGGGGCGTTGGGAATCGGCACGGTGTACGAGATGAGACCCAGCCCGGCGGTAAAGGTCGCGCGGACGCCCGGGGTCGGTGCCGTCAACTTGTCCACCTGCCCGATCAACTGCTCGACGCCGCCTGTACCGTCCGGATTCGTGATGGCGCGTGTGACCGTGATCGGCAGCGTCGGCGTGACGTTGGCGGCAGCCGCGAGCGTCTTGGTCAGGTGATCGGACATTTTGATCGTCCACTTTTTGTTGAAGGGCGCGACCGTACTCGCGCCGATGTACGCGCCGTCCACGTAAAACTCGACGCGACTCATCGAGGCGTTGTCCACCGCGTCCACGCCAATCGAAACCCACTCATCTTTTTCCGGACTGTACACCGCGCCAATCGTCGGGTGGATGATTTTGATGGTCGGGGGTTGGTTGTCCACGATGACTTGAATCGCGGCTTCACGCAACTGCCCCGCGCGATCCACCACCGTCAGTTTCAGCGTGTACAAGCCATCGAGTTGCGACGTATCCCACTGTTCGAGATAGCCGTTGTCGACGCGCTCGTGATGGTCGCCGCCGATTTGCGTCCACTGCGTTGGGTCCATCCCCTTGCCGAACGCAAGGCGATAGGTCGCCAGGTTGTCCACGCGCGTGTTGCCCACAATCGTGACGATGCCGCGCACCGCCGAGTACGACGCCGGCGCGGTAATGGCGACATCGCCGCCCTGCGCGGACGAACGACAACTCGTTTCGTATTCGCTAGGGGGTTGGGGAATGTTGTTCTCGCGCACCCAATCGGCGGCTTCGGGCGGATAGATGGGAAAGACTTTTTCCTCGACTTGGTCGGGCGCGCAATAGACGGTCGTGAGTTTGCCGGTCGGCTTGTAGATGCGGAAGGGCTGCCAGATATTGTCGTACGATTTCGGCTCGGTGCCGGCGATGAAAAGTTCTTTGACGCGTTCCGGGCAGTACGGCGTGGGCAAGAGTCCGCTGGTCGCGCACACTTCGACGCGTACAAGCCCCGGCGGTTCGACGAAAGGATGGATGGGCAGCGTCGCGTGGATTTTTTCCATCACGTCGCGCCAGATCGGTCCCGCGCCGGTGACGCCGCTGATGTGTTCCATTTCGGAATTGTCCGCGTTGCCGACCCACACGCCGACGGCGTAATCGGGCGTATAGCCAATCGTCCAGTTGTCGCGCCAATCGGAGGTGGTGCCGGTTTTCACGGCGGCGGGGCGAGACAACTTGAGCACGCTGTTCGAACCGAACGCCGGGGTGCGCGCGACGTTGTCGGACAAAATATTGCTCAGCAGATAGGCCAGTTGTTCGGTGACGATACGCTCTTGCTTTGGCTGTGTGAATTCGTAGAGCACCTGGTTGTTCGCGTCCACCACTTGGAGAATCGAGACCGGGTCGAGGGTGCGATAGCCGGGCTTGAGTTGATCGGCGGGCACCGGCACACCTGCCATCACGCCGCGATTCGCGAGCACGCTGTTGGCGTAGGTCATATCGAGCAGCGTCGTCTCGCCGCCGCCGAGCGTGAGCGCGAGGCCGTACTTTTCGCGGTCCAGCGTGTTGATCCCCATGCGGTGCGCGGTGTTGACGACGTTCTTGACGCCGACGAGTTGCAGCAACTTGACGGCAGGAATGTTGAACGACGAACCGAGTGCGGTCCGCAAGCGGACCGGACCATAGTACTTGCGCGTGTAATTTTCCGGCACGTAGGGTGGATTGGGCGAATCGTCAAAGACCGTTCGCACATCCATCAGCATCGTCGCGGCGGTATACCCCTGCGAAAACGCGGTGAGATAAGTGAAAATCTTGAACGACGAACCGGGCTGGCGCGGCGCGAGCGCAATGTTCACCTGCCCGTCAATGTCCTGATTAAAGTAATCTACCGAACCGACCATTCCGACGATTTCGCCGGTGCTGGGGCGGATGACGACGACGGAGGCGTTACTGACGTTGCGTTTCTCCGCCGTCAGTTTCTTGACCTGCTCACGTGCGACCTGCTCGGCAATTTGCTGGATGTTGAAATCGAGCGTGGTGTAGACGTTCAAACCGCCGCGATACAACACGTCCGCGCCGTACTTTTCTTCGAGTTGGCGGCGCACGTAGAAGACAAAGTGCGGGGCGCGGATGTCGAATCGCTTGGGAGTCACGCGCATCTTGGCGGATTTCGCCGCGACCGCTTCGTCCTGCGTGATGTACCCCTGCAGAAACATCTGGTCGAGCACGATGTTGCGACGTTCGAGCGCGGCTTGCGGATTGTCAATCGGGTTGAGCGCAGGGTATTGCGGAATCGCGGCAAGGGTGGCGCACTCGGCGAGATCCAAATCCCAGACGTGCTTGCCAAAGTACGTTTCCGCCGCCGCCTCGACGCCGTAGGCGAGATTCCCATAGTTGTTGTTGTTGAGGTACCACTCGAGAATCCGCTTCTTGTCGTAACGGTTGGAGATTTCGATTGAAAGGATGATCTCTTTGGCTTTGCGATTGTAGGTCGCTAGACTGGTGGGGTCGCGCACCAACCGCTCTTGCGGCGGAATCAGCACGTTCTTGACCAACTGCTGCGTAATCGTGCTCGCGCCCTGAACCTGCTCGCCGCGCAAGGTCGTCCACGCCGCGCGCAGCACGCCGTACCAGTCGAAGCCGGGGTTCGTCCAGAAATTCCGGTCTTCGAGCGCGACGGTCGCGTTCTTGAGAGGCGCGGGGATGCGGTCGAGCGGAACGACGGTACGATTGCCTCCTTGCGGGTCAATGATTTCGTACAGCAAAACAGTCCCCGTGCGGTCGTAAATGCGGGTCGTCTTGAATTGTTGTTGTGTTTGCGTGACGATCTCGCCCGGGGCGGGGAGGTCTTGGATATACGAGTTGTAGACAGTAACCAGAGAGGCCGCGCCGACTCCAAACGCCGTGAAGATCAAGCCGGCGATGAGCAGGACACCGCTGAGCGACAAGCGCAGCCAGATGGGCGTCGTACGCTGATGGACCCCCTGGCGTTGCCAGCGTCGGCGCAAATACCACAGACGTGCGGACACGAAAAGCAAATCTCCTTTTTCTCGCGCGGAACGGCTTGCCTCGCCAAGCCACGCCAAGTGTAACACCAAACGAGAAATCGCGCAAAATCGAAGGGAGTGTCCGTCAAAAAAGTTTTGGACGAATGAATCGCTTTCTCATCCGATCGCGGACACATCGCCGCGTACACCGAAATCTGGGTG
>DYLA01000025.1:0-11212 GCA_020722265.1 Anaerolinea sp. | reverse complement strand
GGCGCGCTTTTTTCGCTTTTGACTAAACCTAGCGCTCATGCTACAATCCCTCGCGAAAGGAAGCCGATGAATCCTCTCGCTCCATACTTCGATCCAACGGTCCGGTTTCAACGCCAGTACGCCGAACATCTTCTCAATCGCTTCCGGTACCTACCCTGTCCCGGCGCGCACGTCCTCTTGGAAGATGTCTGGGTTGCCCCGCGCGGCTTGAACCGCGCGCTTGGTGCGACCCCTCTCATCGTCACCGGCGCGCCCGGCGCGGGCAAGACGACGACGCTGACGCATCTCGCCGTCGCGCAGGCGCGCGCCTTGCTCGAACATCCCCACGCGCGCGTGCCGATTTTCTTTGCCGCGCGCGAACTCGACCCGGACGCGCTGCCGCGCCCCAGCGATTTGCCACGCGCCTTGAACATCAGCCCGACCCTCGCCGCGCAGTGTCCGCGCGATTTCTTCGCCGCCGCCCTTGCCAACGGGCGCGTCCTGATGCTGGTGGACGATCTCGATGCGCTGCCCCCCGCCTCACGCGCCGCGTGGCTGGGAGAATTTGCTGCCGCGCGTGTGGTCGCGACGAGCGCCGCCACGCTCGCTGGCTGGAACGCGTTCGCCCTGCCCGGCTGGAATGATGGCGACCTCCGCACGTTCGCGCAACGCTGGGACGCCGCGAACGCCAGCGCGTTCCTCGCCGCGCTCGACCAGAAGGATGTGCCGCGTTCACTGTCCGCGAATCCATTGACGCTGACCCTGCTGGCGCGTGTCTGGCGCGCCGGGCAACCCCTGCCGACACGTCGCACCGATTTGTTCCAAGCCGTCGCGCACGACGTTCTGGGCGAATCGGACGAACTCGCCCGGCTGCTCGAAGAGACCGCTCTGGCAACGCTGCGCGGGACGCCCGCACAAAACGGTTGCCTTGCCAAGTCGCGCGGGTTTCTGCGCGCCGGCAAAAATCGTACCGCCGATTTCGTCCACGACCTGTGGCGCGCCTACTTTGCCGCGCGCGCCTTGCGCCGTTCATCCGATTTTGCGTCCCTTGCCGAGCATCTGTCCGACTCGGCGTGGCGGGAGACGATTTTGTTCTACGCCGGGCTGGGAGACGCGAGCGCGCTCGTGGACGCGCTCGTCGCGCGCGGCGATTTCAGCCTCGCCGGGTACGCGCTCGCACACGCGCGCACCGCGCGCGCCGATCTGTTCGAGAGCGTGACGCGGGAATTGATTTCGCGCGCGTGGGAGATGGACGCGCGCGCGACGGCGGCGCTGGCGGAGATGCCCAATCCGCTGGCTGTGGACGAATTCGCCACGCGATTGAAGGAGCCCGACCCAACGCTCCGGGCGCGCGCGGTGGACTTGCTGGGACAGTTGCAGACAGAGCGCAGCATCGAGTACCTGTTGCCGCGCCTCCGCGATCCGGACGCGGCGGTGCGCGTGCATGCCATCCACGCCCTCGGACGCGCGCGAACCGATCGCGTGGTCGAGCCGCTGCTCGTCGTGCTGCGCGGCGATGCGCGGCTCGGTCAAGTGGACTCTCGATTGCGCGCGGCAGCCGCGCGCGCGCTCGGCGAAATCGGGGCGGAGAAGGCGGTCCCCGCCCTCGTCGTCGAGTTGCAGACCGGCGCGCCGGAGGTGCGCGCCGCGGCAGCCGAGGCGCTGGCGCGCCTCGACAGTCCGCTGGCAAGCGAGTCGCTGTCCGAATTCGCCAATGCGGGCGATGAGTTGGCGCGCGCGGCTCTCCTCCAGATGCGAAGGTGAGGTGACGATGGATCCGAATGTCCTCGCGCCGTGGCGCGATCTTGCTATCGTCTGGCTCGGACTCTTGACGATTCTCTTCGTCGCTGTGCCGGGCGTTGTGTTCTACTTTGGGGTGCGCGGGATACGCGCGGCTAAGCGCTGGCTGCGACCCAAACTGTTGCTCGCACAGGTGTGGGCAAAGCGAATTCAGAACGGCGCCGCGCGCGCGTCGGCGCGCGTCGCCGCGCTGCCGATTGCCTTGTCCAGTGCGGGGGCGCGGATGAGTGCGACGGCGCGGCGCGTGCTCGCGTTCAAATGAGGTGAAGATGGAAAATCAATTCGATGTGCAAACGCTAGCCGTGGGCGCGAATGAGGTTGCCCAACGCGTTCGTCGCAGCGAAGCGTATCCTGCGCTTTTGGGTGCGGTCGCCGGGGGCATCGCCGGCGCGCTGATGGCGGCGCTGATCGCGCGCCGCGCCGCCGCGCCAATGCGCGCCCCTGCCGAAGATGAGCGTGGCGCCGGGCGGAAAAGTTGGCTCAGCACCTGGACGCCTAAAGATGTGTTGCAACTGCTGACGATTGGCATCGGACTGGCGAAGCAGGCGCAGGCATGGCGTCAGAGACAGCGCAAGGGGCAGTGAGAAAAATGACAAGGGAGACCCGCGCGGGTCTCCCTTGTGCGTATCCGAAATCGTCGTCCTACCTCTCGCCTCCACGACATTCATCAAGACGAGACAGGTGTTTCTCGCAAAACCTGCGACACGAGCGGATGTTCGCGGACAAAGTACAACAGACGCAACGTACGCCCCTCTTGCTCGCGCATTTCATCGCGCAAAAAGCCCAGTTCTTTAAAACGCGTGAGGATGGCGTCTACTTGCATTGGAGTCAAACTGATCGGACTGTTTGGAGACAAGGCATGCGTCTTGACAAACAGAAACGTCAGATACGGTCGGTTGCGGTCGAGATAGTCAATCAGTTTGATGAGGTGACGTTCAGCCTCGGACAATTCGGTCGAGTCTGAAGCGAAAGTTTCCGGGGTCAAAGTCGAATCAAGCGAGGGCGGGGGAGGAGATTGCATCGGCAGAACGCGTTCCCAATCCGCTTCGACGACAGGGTCGGCGCTGTCGGCAGCCGCGATGAGATCGTTCGACACGCTGCCGGGGACGCCGGCGATGACGACGCGTTTGCCAAAGCGATGGCGTGCGCGCGCGACGACGCGGATGAAATCGCTATCGCCGGTCATCAAGACGAGTGTGTTCACCGTCGGTCGGTCGAGCAGACAATCAATGATGTCCATCAGCATCGCCATATCCGACGACGATTTGTGCGCGACATCGGGACTGCGGCGCGGAATATCGCGCGGGGTGATGCCGGCGACCTCAAGTTTGCGTCGAAAGAAATCGGGATGCTCGGTGAAATCAGCATACGCGACAGCCAGTGCGACAGGACCATACTTGCGCGCCTTTGCCATCAACAGTTGCGGATCAGGTTCGCGTCCGTAGTTGTTTTTCAACCCATACCGAATGTTCTCAAAGTCTATGAACAACGCGACTTCGCCAGTTTCTACCATTTCCAAAACCTCCTTCAAGGCATTGTCAAGTTGGAGGTGAGAGACACAAACGACGTTTTCAGTTGGTAAGGTGCCGTTCGCGATGGCTATTCTAACTCGAATCGGTGAGATTTGTCAATTGGCAAAGGTGCTCGCGCTGCTCGCCCTCGCGGTCGCGCTCGCCGCGCCGCCACCGATTCTGGTAACGCTCGGCGCGCCGCAGACCGTTCGCACGACGAATCTCAAAATCGGCATCCACACGCGGCTGACGGACGAGGTGGAAGAATGGAAAATCAAAAAGACACTGACGATGGTGCGCGAGATGGGGGCCGCGTGGATCGTCGAATATTTTCCTTGGGGCTACATCGAAAACGAAGAAGGGCGCTTCGATTGGGCGCATGCCGATCTCGTCGTGGATCACGCGCGCCAGCAAGGATTGACGGTGATCGCGCGGCTCGGCTTTGCGCCGCATTGGGCGCGCCCGCGAGATTCGGTCGTCAGTTATCTGGACGAGGCGCGCTATCCCGCGTTCGCGAATTTCGTCGGCGAATTCGTCCGGCATTTTCAGGGACGCGTGAAGCACATCGTGATCTGGAACGAGCCGAACGTGAATTTCGAGTGGGGTTATCGCGCGGTCTCGCCGGAGGAATATGCGCGGATGCTGCAAGCGGTGTATCCGCGCGCCAAGCAAGCCGATCCATCGGTGCAAATTCTCGCGGGCGCGCTCGCGCCTGTCCTTGCGCCTCCCGGCGCGACGGATGCGATGAACGACCTCGAATACTTGGAGCGGATGTACGCCGCCGGCGCGCGCGAGTATTTCGACGCGCTCGCGGTGCACGCGTACGGTTGGAAGTCGCCAGCGGATGAGCCGCCCGCACTCGACCGCGTGAACTTCCGTCGCGTCGAGTTGCTGCGCGAGATCATACTTCGCCACGGCGATGCGTCCAAGCGCGTGTTCATCACCGAGGGGGGCTGGAACGATCACCCGCGTTGGACCAAGGCGGTGCATCCAGCCGAGCGAATCACGTACACGCTGCGTGCGTACGAATGGGCGCGGCAGTGGGATTGGGTGGACGCGTGCGTGCTCTGGGCGTTTCGCTATCCTGCGCCCGCACAGACGTATCAGGATTATTTTACGTTCGTAACGCCCGAGTTCGATGCCAAGCCGATTTACTACGAAGTGCAGAAATATGCGACGCGCTAGTATCGGTTCGCGGTTCAAGGTTCAGGGTTGGCGCGGAGAGCCACTTGAAACCGGGAGACTGAAACCGGGAACTTTGCCGGTCGTCCTCATCGCGCTCGCGCTCGTCGCCGCGTGGGCGTTTGCGACGTTCGCGCCCAAGCCGCCGGCAAAGCCGGATGCGACGTGGGCGCGCATCGTCGCGACTGGCGAATTCCGCGTCGGGATTGACCCCTCCTTCCCGCCCTTCGAATCGGACGACGGCAAGGGGAATCTTACCGGACTGGACATCGCGCTCGCGAACGAGTTAGCGCAGGATTGGTCGCGCGACCTTACGACGACGATTCGCGTCGAGTACGTCTACACCGGCTTCGATGGGTTGTACGACGCGCTCCAAGCCGGACAATTCGATGCGATCATCTCTGCGCTGCCGTACGATGCGCGCCGGACGGAGGACGTGCGCTTTTCGCACGCGTACTTCGACGGCGGTCCCGTCGTCGTCGTCCCAGCGAGCGACACGCGCACCCAGACGCCCTACGATCTTGCGCGCCAGCGCGTCGGCGTGGAGTTGGGGTCAACTGGCGACGCGTTTGCGCGGCGATGGCAACGGCGGCTCCAGTACGACGTACGGTGGTACGAGACGGCGGCGGACGCGCTGCGCGCGCTGGCGCGGGGCGAGGTGGAGGGGGTCTTGACCGATCTTATCGCGTTCAACGATTTTGCGCGCGCGGTGGGCGGCGTCCGCGCGGCTGGCGCGCCACTCGTCAACGAGCACGTCGTGATGGCTGTCCGCAAAGACTCGCCGACGCTCTTGGAACGCATCAACGCGGTCATCGTCGCGATGAAGCAGGACGGGCGGATGGAACGCTTGCACGCGCAGTGGCTGGTGGTCGGAGAGTGAGCGCAGTGGACCAGGGCTGTTGCCAAGTCGAAATCGGGCGACCGAAGTCGCTCAATAGACTTGCAGTGGACGATGCCCCCTTGCGCCGGAGACAGGTTTGGTGTAGGATAGTGTCACCCGTTTCGATGTTGCGGACGCACAGAGCAGCCGTGCATCAACGCCGATGCGCCCCAAAAAACTTTTTCACAAAGGAGTGGAAAAATGAAAGTGACGCTCAGTGTTATCAAAGCCGACATCGGCGGATGGGTCGGACATTCGGCGATCCATCCCGCGCTGGAAGAATCGGCGCGTGAGAGTCTCGCCGTTGCCAAGCAGAATGGTCAGATCATTGACTTTTGCGTGACCTCGTGCGGCGACGATTTGCAGCTGATCCTCACGCACACCCTCGGCGTGGACAACGAGCAAATCCACCGTCTCGCGTGGGACACGTTCACGACCGGCACCGAGGTCGCCAAGCGCTTGAAACTGTATGGCGCGGGCCAGGACTTGCTCGCCGACGCGTTCTCCGGCAACGTCAAGGGACAGGGTCCTGGCGTCGCGGAAATGGAAATCGAAGAGCGTACCTCCGAGCCGGTCTTGATCTTTATGGCGGACAAGACCTCGGCGGGGTCGTGGAACCTCCCTCTCTTCAAGATGTTCGTTGACCCCTTCAACACCGCCGGACTCATCATCGCACCCTCCTTGCATCAAGGGTTCCGTTTTGAAGTGCACGACATCCGCGAGCACAAAAAGATTTTCTTCGACACGCCGGAGGAAATGTACGACCTCTTGATGTTCATCGGCACGCCGAGCCGCTTTACCGTCAAGCACGTCTTTGCGCGCCACGATGGTGCGATTGCCGCCGCGTCCTCCACCGAACGCCTGTCGCTCATCGCCGGCAAGTACGTCGGCAAGGACGACCCGGTGATGATCGTGCGTTCGCAACACCAGTTCCCCGCCGTCGGTGAAATCCTCGAACCGTTCCGCTACCCCTGGATCATCGAAGGGTGGATGCGCGGCTCGCACTATGGACCGCTGATGCCGGTCGCGCAAAAGCAGGCGACGCCGTCGCGTTTCGACGGACCGCCGCGCGTGATCTGTCTCGGCTTTCAACTCGCCGATGGCAAACTGATTGGGCCGCGCGATATGTTCGATGACCCATCGTGGGACGAAGCGCGCCGCGACGCGAACCTCCTCGCCGATCACCTGCGCCGACACGGACCGTTCGAGCCGCATCGCTTGCCGCTGGAGGAAATGGAGTACACCTCGTTGCCGCAGATTATGGAGAAGATCAAAGGGCGGTGGGAGAAGTTGTAGAAAGATAAAAAAGGTGGGACGATGCTTCAGCATCGTCCCACCCTTTTGCGACAAATCGTACCCAGCGGTCTAGAGGCGTGGCCCAGCGGCGATAACTTCCGGCGGGCATTGGAGTTCGAATTTCTTAAAGTTGTCAACAAAGCGCACAGCGAGCGCGCGATAGCGCTGCAGATACGCTTTCTGGTCGTGCCACGAACTTGACGGGTCGAGCACGTCCGCTGGCACATCGGGACAACGCTGCGGCACCTGGAATCCGAAGATCGGGTCAGTGGTGTATTCGACGTTCTGCAATGCGCCGGAGAGCGCGGCGTTCAACATCGCGCGTGTGTAGCGGATGCTGATGCGTTTGCCGATCCCATACGGTCCGCCTACCCAGCCCGTGTTGACCAACCAGCAGTTGACGCCGTAGCGCAAGATTTTCTTCTTGAGCAAATCCGCGTAGACCGATGGATGATGCACCATAAACGGACCGCCGAAGCACGCGCTGAATGTGATTTCCGGTTCCGTTCCCAAACCCACCTCGGTTCCGGCGATCTTGGCTGTGTAGCCGGAGATGAATTGATACATCGCTTGCTCCGGGGTCAGGCGCGCGATCGGGGGCATCACGCCTGAGGCGTCGCATGTGAGCAGGACGATATGCTTGGGATGGCCGGCGCGTTTTTCCGAGAGCGCATTGTCAATGAATTCGAGCGGGTACGACGCGCGCGTGTTTTCGGTAATCGTCGCATCGTCCAGATCAATCAAACGCGTCACTGGGTCGAACACGACATTCTCCAAAATCGTGCCAAAGCGACGCGTCGTCGCGTAGATCTGCGGTTCAGCCGTCGGCGAAAGTTGAATCACCTTGGCGTAGCAGCCCCCCTCGAAATTGAAAATGCCGTTGTCGCTCCAGCCGTGTTCGTCATCGCCGATGAGTCCACGCAGCGGATCCGCCGAAAGGGTCGTCTTGCCGGTGCCGGACAAACCGAAGAAGAGCGCGACATCCCCGGCTTTGCCGACATTCGCCGAGCAGTGCATCGGCATCACGCCGTCGAGCGGTAGAAAATAGTTCATTACCGTAAACACGGCTTTCTTGATTTCGCCGGCGTACGCGGTATTGCCGATGAGGCACAACCGCTGGTCCAGATTGAGTGCGATGAAGGTGTTCGACGCCGTCTGATCCATTTGCGGCAAGGCTCTAAAATTGGGCGCGACGATTACAGTGAACGACGGAATGTGGCGCCGATATTCCTCGTTCGTTTTGAGCGGGAGGAACATATTCCGCACAAACATCGAATGCCACGCCAGTTCGGTGACGACGCGAATCGGCATTTGGTATTCTGGGTCCGCGCCCACGTAGCAATCTTGCACGAACAGATCGCGCCCTTGTAGGAATCCCTGCAACCGCCCATACAACTCGTCGAATTTCTCCGGCGCAAGCGGACGATTATACTCACCCCACCATACGTGATTCTCCGAGTTGGTTTCGCACACGATCACTTTATCGCTGGCGGAGCGCCCCGTATGCTGACCGGTCTTGGTGACGAGGGGACCCTGCTGGGTGATTTGGGCTTCCCCACGGAAAATGATTTCTTCGTACAACGCCTCGATGGGCAAGTTCCAATACGTCTGCCGCAGATTCGTCAGCCCTACATTTTCCAAACCGTACTCGGATTTCAACGCTGCTGCCTGCGCTTCGGCAGGCGTCTTGATGTTCAGAAGGTTATTCATCGGCAATCTCTCCCACTGGCATCCTTTCACGCTCACAACCAATCTCTCACCATCTTTTTGTCGCCGATGTAGATTTCGTTCGGCGAGTTCGGGTCGAGCGCCCATTTGATCCGCGCGATGCCTTCCGTCACGTCCTTGACCGAACCGGCGTAACTCAAGCGCAAATGTCCCTCCATTCCGAATTCTTTGCCGGGCACCGTGACCACGTAGGCGCGCTGGAGCAAAAAGTTGGAGAGTTCGACCGAATCTTGTTTGTACGCGCGAAAATCGGGGAGGCAGTAGAACGTCCCTTGCGGCTTGACGCACTTGACCCCAGTAAAGCCATGCAATTCGTTCATAATCACATCGCGATTGTTTTGAATCGTCAAGCGCAATTGCTCGACGATGCTCTGCATACCGATCAACGCGGCTTCCGCAGCGGTTTGCAGGAACGGCGAGACACACGTCGTCACCTGGCTTTGCACATTGGTCATCACCTCGACCATCTTGCGCGGGGCGATCGTCCAACCGATGCGAAAACCGGTCATCCCGTACAACTTGGCAACGCCGTTGATGACGATGATCTTGCTGTTTTCGACATCCTTGGTCGTAAAGCGGTACGCCGGCGTCGGTTGTTTGCCATCGAAGACGAGTTTGTGATAGATGTCGTCCGCGAGGACATAGATGCCGCGCCGTTCGCAGAAATCTACGATTTGGGCGAGAAACTCGTCAGAAAAGACAATGCCCGAAGGATTGTTGGGCGAGTTGAGGATGATGGCTTTGGTGGATGAAGTGACCGCGCGCTCGATCTCCTCAACGCGCGGGTGGAACGTGCCGTCCTCGGGACGCACGATGACCGGAATGCCGTAACACATCTTGACGATTTCCGGATAACTGACCCAGTACGGCGCGAGGATGATCACTTCGTCCTGTGGATTGAGGAGCGTGTAGAGAATGTTAAAGATGCTTTGTTTTGCCCCGGCGGAGACAATCACGTTCTCTGGCGCGACGAGACGATCATAGTTTTCTTCCGTGTAGCGAATGATCGCTTTTTTCAGACCGGGGAGACCATCCGTCGGCACGTACTTGATGTCGCCGGTGTTGAGTTTGGACGCCGCGCCCAAGAGGGCGGTCATCGGCGCGCGATTTTTCGGCTCGCCGATGCCGAGATGGATAACGGCTTCGCCGCGCTCGCGCAACAGGCGCGCTTGTTCGTTGAGCCGCAGCGTCGCCGATTCGGCGATAGATAACGCCAGAGTGGAATACGTCATAGCGACACCTCGATTTCTATGGTTGTCCGGTTAGGTCTTGGCACGCAACAGGTCTCGGATGCGCCGCGCACTTTCTTCGATGTGCTGACGCATCAGCCGTTCCGCGCGCGCGGACGCATGCGCCTCCAGCGCCGCGATAATCGCGCGATGTTCGCGCGTGTTCAAGGCGCGCCGCTCGCGAATGGGCCCCGCAAAACTACTGAGCATCATCGTCGGGAAAGCGGTCCACAACTGATTCAGCGTGCGAATGAGGAAAGGATGTCGGCTGGCGGTGTAGATCACCTCGTGAAAACGACGATTCAGGTCACGGTACTCGCTCCACTCTTTGCGCGCAAAGACGGTCGCCATAGCGTCTACCAGGCGACGTAACTCGGCGAGGTCGGGGGAGGTGATGTGTTGCGCGGCGTAGCGCGCGGCGAGACCTTCCATGAACGCGCGGCAGGCGTACAAATCGTGCAGATCCGTGAGCGTGAATTCGATGACGCGAATACCGCGATAGGGGACGCGTTCTACCACCCCTTCGCCGACGAGGTCTTGGAGCGCTTCGCGCACGGGGGTCTGACTCACCCCGAACTGTTGCGCTAATTGCTCTTGGCGCAGCCACTCGCCGGGCTTGAATTCGCCCGCGAGTATCGCGGCACGCACGCGCTCGGCGATCAAATGACGCAATTGAGTTTGGGCAAGCCCATCGAGTTGGGGAGACATAGGAAAGGATACATTATATATAATGTATCTGCTTCTACCCTACCACACTTGGCGCGTAAAGTCAACCGGCCGGGGCAAACAGAAAGCCCGCGCCATCGGCGCGGGCTCAAGCGGCTACCCGTCGAGCGACACCAGCACAGTCTCTCCTTCTACGCGGACGGGGAACGTTTTGATCGGCAAGAGCGGCGGCAGCGCGGTCACCGCACCCGTCCTCACGTCGAAGCGTCCGCCGTGACGCGGACATTCGATCTCCCCATCCCTCAACTCGCCCTCGCCGAGCGTGCCATTATCGTGCGTGCACAGGTCTTGGGTCGCGAAGAACGTCCCCTCCCAATTCGCGAGCAGGATGCGCGTGCCGGCAACGACAAACGATTTCATCTGTCCCGGTGGGACCTCAGTTACTTTTGCCGCGCTCACAAAGTTAGCCACAGTTTTCTCCTTGTCACCCCTCATCTGGTCGCCCGGGCTTGCCTCACTCCTCCTCTTCCTCGTCGGGCCACGTCTGGATGCCGTAGATGCCTGCCTTGATGACTTTGAGGGGTAGGAGCGCGCACTTGATCCGCACGGGACCCAACGGAACGCCGAGCAGATCGAGGACGAATTGCTTGTCGAGTTTCTTGATCTCGTCGAGCGATTTGCCCATCAACTCATCGGTGAGCATCGAGGCGGATGCCTGACTGATGGCACAGCCCCTGCCATTGAATTTCACATCCTCGACGACATTATTGCGGATCTTGAGGTCAATGCGAATTCGATCGCCGCAGAGCGGGTTGGAATCTTCGTACGAAATGTCCGCGTCCGGAATTTCGCCGTGATTGTGCGGATGTTGATAGTGATCGAGAATGAGTTCGCGATAAAGATCGTCCATCGTAAGGTCCAAGGTTCGAAAGGGTGGGTAG
>DYLA01000024.1:3503-23731 GCA_020722265.1 Anaerolinea sp. | reverse complement strand
ATCGCGTTGACAAGGACTCGAGTTCAGGATACAATGACTCTCGATGGAAGCACTGCGGCTTGGCACTCCCGGAAGAAACACGCTTACCCCGACACTTGTCAGCCACACGGTCTTGCCGCGCCGTGACAGGTTTCCCATTTGACGGAGGCATCTATGTCCACTCTGCCCGACACCTGCACGCCGGTCTCCCCTATCCAACTTTGGTCTGCCGCGCCCACCCTTTCCCCGCGTGTCAAAAAACTGCGCGACGAGTATTGGAATTTCTACGAACGTCCCTTCACTAATCAAGTCCGCGCGTACACGACCGGAACGGATTGGGATTGCGTGTACTCGATCTGGTCGTGGTCGAACGTCCCCGAAGTCGCGATGTTCCAGCAGGGCTTTCGTAGTTACCTCGGCGCAGCAGCCACGCGCGTCGAATTGCCGCGCGAGTTTTGGAACGCGCCACTCGTCGTCCGCCAAGCGCTCTTCTTCCGCGAGGTCGTCCGCAAATATCTGCCGATTCAAATCCTCGATGGTGAACTCATCGTCGGTTCGCATTTTTCCACCGCGCTCTCGCGCTGCCTGACGCGCGATGAACAACGCGCGCGCGACAAGGCAGAAGATCACTTTCTCAAGGAATGGCACGCGCTCAACGATACCGGCGTCGGCAACTGCGGCGCAGTCCCCGGACACCTCGTCCCCGATTATCCCAAAGTGTTGCGAGTCGGTTGGAAAGGCATTCAGGACGAAGCGCGCGCGTACTCCTCCGACCTCGCGCACGCCATCGTCATCTGTGCGGATGCCGTCCGCGATTTCACCGCGCGCTACGCGGCGGAGGCGATGCGTCTTGCCGATGCGGAACGCGATCCCGCGCGCCGCGCCGAACTGCGCGAGATCGCGCGCATCGCCAGCAAAGTGCCGTGGCATCCGCCGGAGACTTTTCCCGAAGCGCTGCAAGCGTTGTGGACGACGCATATGCTCCTGATGGCAGCCGAATCGTATCCCGGACCCGGCGTCTCGCCCGGTCGCGTGGATCAGTACTTGTATCCGTATTTCAAAGCCGATTTGGATGCGGGACGAATGACGCGCGAGCAAGCGAAGGAATGGCTGGAGTGCTGGTGGATCAAACACAATTACGCGTACGATTATCAGGGCTGGGTCGGCACGAATCAGGGCATCAATTCATCGTTCGGTCAACTCATCACGCTCGCGGGAATGGACGCGAACGGAAACGATGCGTCGAACGAACTCACGTACTTGATGCTCGATGTGATGGACGAAATCAATTTGCTCGAACCCAAGCCGAACATTCGCGTTCACGCGAACACGCCGGACAAATTGCTCAAGCGCATCGTCGAAAGTCTGTCACGCGCGCAGGGCTCGCCCTTCCTCATCAACTTCGACGAAAACGCGATGGCAGGCTTGCGCTGGCAGGGTCTGCCCGAAGATCGCTTGTGGGATTACGCGCCGGTCGGCTGCCTCGAAAATACACTCGCGGGCGATGATCGGTCGGGCACGGTGGACGTGAACTTGAACATCGCCAAGGCGATCGAACTCGCGCTGAACGATGGGCGCGATATTCAAACTGGGAAGCAACTCGGTGCGCGCACCGGCGATCCGCGCTCGTTCGCCTCGTTCGAGCAATTTTTCGATGCGGTCAAAACTCAACTGCGGTTTCTCGTGCAGCAGATCATTCGCGTCAACAACATTGCCGATGCCGGGCGCGCCAAGTGGGAGCCGTGCGCGTACTTGAGCGCGCTCGTCGGCGGCTGTCTCGAATCGGGCAAGGATTCGGCGGCGGGCGGCGCGCGCCACAACTTTCTCACCGTCGAAGGAGTCGCGCTGGCGACGGCGGCGGACAGCGTCGCCGCAGTGAAAAAGTTGGTGTACGAAACGCAACAAATTTCGATGGACGATTTGCTTGCCGCGCTCAAAGCGAATTTCGAGGGGCACGAAAATTTACGGCAGATGCTCATTCATCGCGCACCCAAGTACGGCAACGACGACCCGTACGCCGACGACCTCGCGCGCGAGATCAGCCGGGTGTGGACGGAGGAAGCGTTCAAGCACACCTCGCCGACCGGCAAGAAATATCGCGGCGGATACTTGTCATGGAATTATTGGATCGCCTACGCCCCCACAACCGCCGCGACGCCGGATGGTCGCAGGCGCGGACAATACTTGTCGAACGCGGTGTGCCCGGTGAATGGCACGGATCGCAAGGGACCGACCGCGGTCATCAAGAGTGTAGGGCATCTCGATTTGCAGACCGCGCCGAACGGCGCAAGCCACACGATCAGTTTCAGCCCGTCGTTGATGCGAAATCCGGAGAATCAACAAAAATTGATGGCATTGTTGCGCGCGTACGGCAAAGTAGGCGGCACCGCGCTGCAGGTAAACGTGATTGACGCGAACACACTGCGCGAGGCGCAAAAGCATCCCGACGAGTACCGCAACCTGCTCGTGCGTGTGACCGGCTACAACGCGTACTTTGTGGGGCTTGGCAAGGAGATTCAAGACGAGATCATCGCGCGGGAAAGTCATAGGCTGTGAGCCAAATTATGCGCCCTATTTATTTGTCGAAAGTACCCAGGAGGCAACTGCAATGTGTGACACCATCGTCGCGCTCGGCAATGTGACCGCCGATGGCGCAACCCTCTTTGGCAAGAACTCGGACCGCGAGCCGAACGAGGCGCATCACGTCGTCATCATTCCTGCCGCCGACCACGCGCCCGGTCGTCGCGTCCAATGCACGTACATTGAAATTCCGCAGGTCGCACACACCTACCGCGTTCTGCTCGCCAAACCCTTCTGGATTTGGGGCGCGGAGATGGGCGCGAACGAACACGGCGTCGTCATCGGCAACGAAGCCGTCTTCACCAAGATTCCGTACGGCAAAACCCCCGGCTTGATCGGCATGGATTTGCTGCGCCTCGCCCTCGAACGCGCCAACACCGCGCGCGCCGCGCTCGACGTCATTACGCAACTGCTCGCGCAGTACGGTCAGAGCGGCAACTGCGGCTTTCGCCACCCGACGTACTACCACAACAGTTTCCTCATCGCCGATCCGCACGACGCGTGGGTGCTGGAGACGGCTGACAAACACTGGGCCGCCGAGCGCGTCAAGGACATCCGCACGATCTCGAACGGACTTACCATCGGCAACCAATTCGATCTGGCTTCGCCCGATCTCGTCGCGTACGCCGTCGAACGCGGCTGGTGCAAAGGACGCGACGATTTTCACTTTGCGCGCTGCTACTCCGATTTTCTCTTCACGCGCTTTAGCCGCTCCCGCGCCCGCCAATGCCGTACGACCGACGCGCTCGCCGCGCAACGCGGCAAGATCACGATTGAAACGATGCTGCGCGCGCTGCGCGACCACAGCGACAACGCGCGCTGGTCGCCCGCGCGCGGCATCGCCAGTTTCGATGTGTGCGCACACGCGGGCTGGGGTCCGATTCGCGGCACCCAGACGACCGGTTCGCTCGTCTCCCATCTGACCCCGACCGCGCAGACGCATTTCATCACCGCCACCGCTGCGCCTTGCACGAGCATCTTCAAACCTGTTTGGCTCGATGCCGGTGTGCCGAATATGAACGAACCCACACCCACCGGCGAGTACGACCCAGCGACACTTTTTTGGCGACACGAATCATTGCACCGCGCGACCCTGCGCGATTACGCGACCTGCCTCGCCCTCTATCGCGACGAACGCGACGCGCTCGAACAGCGTTTCATCGCCGACGCGCTCGCGTGCCGCGAGCAGCCACTCGAAGAGCGAATCGCCTGCTCGGTGCGCGCGTTCGCTCAAGCCGACGAGGCGGAAAAGCGATGGACGGAACGCGTGGCGGTGCGCGCGGGCACAGAGTATCCGGGTTGGCTGTACGCCTCGGCGTGGCGCAGATTCGACCGCGAAGCCAAAATGACGGGTAACCGATGACGGAGGGCGGAAAGGCAGTCGTCCGTCAACGCACATCCATTCATCGAGGTGAAACCTAATGTCTCGATCACATTAGCGGCGCCAAGAACGTGCGCGAAGTCGCACAGTGGCTCGGGCTTTGGAACGGCGCACCGCGTTCGATCCTTCTCGGCGATTTGAACGCCGAGCCAAACAAGCCGGAGTTGCAAGCGATCTACCAAGCCGGCTGGGTAGACGCGCTGCGCGCCGGCGGCAAGGACGATGCATTCACTTTTTGGGACCCCACACCCACGCCGGGGCGCCGCATTGACTACATCTTTGTCACGCCGGATTTGCAAGTCGTCTCGACAAACGTCCTCTCGACACGTGCATCCGACCATCTCCCGGTGATCGCAGAAATCCGATGAGCGTCCACTATTCGCCAACAACCGGACTCACCTTCAACCTCCAACAATTCAGCACCGAAGACGGACCAGGCATCCGCACGACCGTGTTTATGAAGGGCTGTCCGCTTCGCTGCGCGTGGTGTCACAATCCGGAGGGGCTCACGCCGCAGCGCGATTTGGTGTGGCACGATACGCGTTGCATCGCCGCGCGCGAGTGTCTGCGCGCTTGCCCGGCCAACGCGCTCGCGCTCACCCCGCGCGGAATGACGATTGACCGCGCGCGCTGTACGCGATGCGGCCAGTGCGCGGACGCGTGTCCCGCCGCCGCGCTCGAAATCATCGGCAAGGAATGGAACGCGGAGGAACTCGTCGCGGAACTGCTCAAGGATCGCGTTTTCTACGAAACCTCCGGCGGCGGCATCACCTTCAGCGGCGGCGAGCCGATGATGCAAACCGATTTTCTCTGCGAGGTCTTGCCGCGTCTCCAAGACGCGCACCTACACATCGCGCTCGATACGTGCGGTGCGGTTTCGCCGGAACGCTATCAACGCGTGCTCGATTGGATCGATCTGGCGCTGTTCGACTTGAAAATCATTGATTGCGAACGGCATCGCGCCGCGACCGGCGTCGGTAACGAACTCATTCTCAACAACGCGCGTTTGTTGTCGCGGCGCGGGGTGCCAATGTGGATTCGCACGCCCATCATCCCCGGCTACACCAACGATCACGCCAACATCGAAGCGATTGCGCGATTCATTCGCGCTGAACTGCCGACCGTCGAACGCTGGGATTTGCTCGCGTACACCAATCTCGGCAAGCCCAAGTACCATCGGCTCGATTTGCCGTACGCGCTGGAAAACGCACCGCTGCTCACGCGCGAGGAAATGGAATCGGTGTGGCGCGTGGCGCACGACATTGTGCCGGTCGCGCGTTGGTCGGGCGCAACGCGGGATTGAGAAAATGTCAACTCGCAATTCGCCGGCGAGCCGACCCTCGACGCGCGGGGGAACATTTACTTCGTCCATCACTTTTTCAAAGAGGGCAGGATGATCGAAGCGGATATTTACGTGGCCTATCGCCGAAAATGACAGGGAGGAAAAACGATGGCTCTCTCCTCGACCCAGTTCCAACTTTTGCAAGAATTCGAACGCGCCCTCGATCCGCAGCATCCCGAACGCAGCACGATTCCCGCGCGCATCCTGGGCTATGGCGAAATCAGCACCGTTTTTGCGATTGACGCGGCGGAACTGCGCGGTTGGGCGTTCAAACGTTTGCCGCTGTTCCACGATCACGCCGAAATCGAAAACTATCGCGCGGTCTTCGCCGAGTACGATCGCCTGCTGGAACAAGAAATCGGCTTGCGCTTGCCGCCGCGCGACGTGGCGATCCTCGACGGTGCGCGCGGTCGCCCCATCTTTTACATCGTCCAACAGCAATTCCCCGCCGAGTCCATCGGCAATCGCGTGCTGGGCGCGCTCCCGCGCGCAGGCGTGCCCGCGCTCGTCACGCGCGTGCTGCGCGAGGCGCGCCGCGTGTGGGATTTCAATCGGCGGCAGAACCGCGTGCAGGTCGCGATTGATGGACAAATTTCCAACTGGGTGATCGAAGATCCGTCGCGCGTGGAGGACACCCCGCTCACTTACCTCGACATCAGCACGCCGCTTTTTCGCGTCAACGGCGTCGAACAACTGGACACCGAATTGTTCCTGCGGAGCGCGCCATCGTTCCTCGTGTGGATTCTGCGCCTGTTGTTCGTCAAAGATGTGGTGAATCGTTACTATGATTTTCATCGCAACGCGGTAGACCTCGTTGCGAACTTTTACAAGGAACAGCGCGCCGACGCGATTCCCGACGCGATCCGCGCCGCCAACGATTTCTTCGCGGACGAAGCAGCAGACCTGAGCGTCGCCCCACTCACCGAAAAAGAGGTGCGAGAGTACTACCAAGAGGACGCGCTCATCTGGTCGTTGTACTTTTCGATGCGGAAGATCGATCGCTTTTTGCGGACGCGCCTTTTGCGCGGCGAGTATCCGTACATTTTGCCGGAGAAGATCGAACGATAGTCTCGTGGTCCTCTGGCTAGGTGATCGAATAGTCCAGACGAGGTGACTATTCGACTTGAGGTTCAGCCATGTCACTCATCGCCCAAGACTCCAAAGCGAACATCACGGCGCGTTTTGCGCGCCACGTCTCCAGCGGCAAGGTAGATTTCTTTCAACAATTCGGCGTGGACGTGATCTTTGGCAAACGCGAAGGCGTCTACCTCTGGGATTTGTCCGGCCAGCGGTTGATTGATTGCCACTGCAACGGCGGCGTCTTCAATCTGGGACACCGCCACCCGCGCGTCATCGCCGCGCTCAAGCGCGCACTCGACGAACTCGACATCGGCAACCACCACTTTGTCAGCGAGCATCGCGCGCGCCTTGCCGAACGCTTGACCGCACTCTGCCCCGGCGATTTAAAGCGCGTCATCTTCGGCGTCAGCGGCGGCGAAGCGATTGACACCGCCATCAAACTCGCGCGCGGTTACACCGGGCGCGGCAAAATCATCTCCGCGCGCGGCGGCTATCATGGACACACCGGTTTCGCGCTTGCCACTGGCGACGAATTCTACAGCCAGCCCTTTGCACCATTGCCCTCTGGCTTTGCCCAAATTCCCTTTGGCGATCTGGACGCGCTCGACGCCGCGCTGGACGACGACACCGCCGCGGTGATCTTCGAAACGATTCCGGCGACAATGGGCATCGTTGTTCCGCCGGACGATTTCTTTGCCGGCGTGCGTGCGCGGTGCGATCGCGCCGGCGCGCTGATGATCATTGACGAAGTGCAAACCGGCTTGGGGCGCTGCGGCGACATCTGGGGCATCAACACCTACGGCGTCATTCCGGACATTCTCGTGACCGCTAAAGGACTGGCGGGCGGCATTTATCCCATCACCGCGACGATCTATCGCGATCCGCTCGACGAATTTTGGCGCCAGTATCCGTTCATTCACGTTTCGACCTTCGGTGGATCGGAAGTCGGTTGCTATGCCGCGCTCGAGGTGTTGAATATCCTGGAGGAACCGGAATTTCTGCCGCACGTACGGCAAATGGCAGAGTTGTTTCGCGCCGGCTTCGCGCGCCTGCAACAAAACCATCCGCTCCTCGTCGAGGTACGCCAACGCGGCTTGATGATGGGGCTGAAACTGGCAAGCCCGATGCTCGGTCCGCTGATGACCCTTGCCGGTTTGAAGATGGGCTTGCTCACGATTTACGCGAACTATGATCAATCGGTGAATCAGATGTTGCCGCCGTTGACGATCCAGGCGGACGAGGTGGCGCAAGTGCTCGACATATTGGAACGGATGTTGCGCTGGCTTGAGCAAACGACGCATGTCGAAAAATAGAACAATCCCCATGCGCCGACTCGCGTCCGCAGCCATCTCCGCCATCGTTCCCCTTGTGATGATCGGACTCGGCGCGCTCGCCATCCGATCGCCAGAGACGCGAACTCGCAAACAGCGCGTCGAATCTATCTTCGGCGCGTCGGCAGTGTTTATCGCCTGCGACATCACGCTGACGCTGATCGTCGCGGGACCTACATTGGCAATCAGAGGATGAAGAGGATAGTGGAATGGTGGAGGTGACAATGACCTTGTTGGAACGAATGCCCGGCTTGCTCGATGCGTTGCGCGGAGAAATGACGCCGAAATTCTTGGCGACGCGTAGCGCGGCGGGCGCGCCGAACGTCGTACCGTGCGTTTCCCTGCAACCGGCGGACGATCAGCCCGATACGCTGTTCTTTGGAAATTTCTTGCTCCGCAAGAGTATCCGGAATTTGAACGAGGACACGCGCGTCGGCATTCTGGTGATCACACCGGAACTGCGCGGCTGGATGCTCAAAGGCGATTTCATCGAGTTTCAGCGGACGGGCGCGTACGTGGACAAGCAGATGAGCAGTTCGCTCTTGCGCTACAACGCGTACACCGGCATCCGCAATGCCGGCATCATCCGTGTGAAATCAGTCGAAGGCACGTTCGCGATCTCCAAGGCCCAAGTCGTCCTGGACTTTGCGCGCGCCAAACTCGCGACGTCTGGAACGCGTACAAACGGCGGCGTGGCAATGCCGCTTCAAGTGCGCCACGCGTTCGCCAAGATGATCGCGGTCAAAGTGCTAGCGTGGCTAGGCGACGATGGTTATCCCATCATCATTCCCGCGCTCTCGCTGCAACCGGCAGGCGCGACGATGCTCGTCTGCGCCAAGAACGCGCGTCTGCCGCAACCGCCGCCGGGCGCAGTCGTCGCGACCAACATTCTGACGTTCGAGGCAATCTCGTATCAGGTCAAAGGGACCTGGGACACGCGCGGGACGATTCACGTGCAAGAAGTGTACGCCGGCGGTCCGCCCCTCCCTGGTGAGCGAATCGCGTAGAGCAATTTCGAAGGAGGAGGAGACTGATATGCGTTTCGGCATTATGGCAATGCAAATCGGCGCGCTGATTCCCAAAGAAGTGTCACCGCAAAACGCGCGGGCGCATGTCGCCGGATTCGACCATGCGAATCTGGTGCGGCAACTCGCGTCGTACGGCTTCAACCCTATCGAACTGGGGGGCGATCTGGCGATGTTCATCCCGCACACTTTCGCGCCGCCGGCGATCGAAAAACTCAGCGCACTCAAGACCGAAATCGGCGTCACTTACACCTTGCACCTGCCGCTCTGGTCGGTCGAGCCCTCCACACCGCTGACACCGGTGCGGCACGGCTCGGTGCGCGCGGTGATAGACGCGATTCGCGCCACGATGCCTCTTTCGCCAGAGGTCTATGTGCTGCACGCGTACGGCGCGCTCGCGGCAGAGTTCTATCGAATGCGGCTGCCGGAAACAGGCCGTGCGCTGATTCTGCAAATCTTTCAGAATGGCGCGCGGGAGAGTCTCAAAACGATCCTCGCCGAAACGGGCCTCGCGAGCCGTCAACTCGCCATCGAGACGATCGAGTTTCCACTCGAACTGACGCTCGCGCTCGCAGACGAACTCGATGTTTCGATCTGCTTCGATACCGGCCACGTACTTGCCGGTTTTTCGGGCGATGTGGATTTCTGGGACGCGCTCGAACGTTGTCTGCCGCGTCTGGCCGAAGTGCATTTGCACGATTGCCCGGCGTACGCGCGCACGCACGAACTTGGCTACGGCAAGGACCACCAGCCCCTCGGCGCCGGCGACCTCGATGTCGCGCGCTTGCTCGGACGGTTGGAGCGCGCCGGTTTCGCGGGTCCGATCATCTTCGAACTCACTGTACCGGAGGCAATTGCCTCGCTGAGCCGCGCGCGCGGTTGACAAAAAAACGAAACCAGGGTAGATTATTGCCGCTGGGAGCGCCTGTAGCTCAAGTGGACAGAGCGCCGGACTTCGAATCCGTCGGTTGCGAGTTCGAGTCTCGCCAGGCGCGCTCGTCGCCGAGACCCGTTTTCTTCCGGAAAACGGGTCTCTCCATCACCCCTTTGAATTCGCGTCCACGCGTCTGGACTCTCGATGAGTATCTGGTTCGAGTACCTGCGGCGCGGGCTTTCCCGACCTCCTGCCGACGATCGGCTCGCGAGGGAACAGGGTTACGCCGGCGCCAAGACCAACCTTGGCAATCTGTACCCCTTTTTCGCGCGACACTGGCGCAAGGGAGCGCTGAGCGCGCTCCTTGTCCTGTTCGATTCGCTGCTGACGTTTCCCCAGCCGCTTCTCAGTCGCGCGCTTGTAGACAACGTCATTCTGGGACGCGAACTCTCCTTGCTCTTGATCGTCATAGCCGCGATGGCAGCGGTAAAACTGCTCGCGCTTGTGACGAGCGCCTTGCGACAGTTCTATTCGACGCGATTCGAGCAAGCCGTTCTTCTCGATATCCAGCAACATCTCCTCGACCGTACCTTGCGCTTTCCCAAAGCGTTTTTCGACGAGAAAGAGACTGGCTATTTGATGTCGCGCTTGCTGGGAGACGTCCAGGGCTTGCGTTGGTTCTTCTCCAGTACCCTGGTCTACATCGCCAGCAACATCGTGCGATTCGTTGGTGGCATCGCGCTGCTGTTCTATCTCGAATGGCGACTCTCTATCGCCGTGCTCCTCGTTCTTCCCGCACTCGTCCTCACCGTGCGCTTTTTTTCCGCCAAGTTGCGGATCCTGAGTCACCAAAGCATGGAACAGCAAGCGAACCTCTCGCGCACGGTGCAAGAATCACTCTCGGCGACCTCACTCATCAAAGCCTTCTCTTCCGAAGAACGCACCGCCGCGCGCGTAACGTCCGAATTACGCGGTGCGTTCCAAGTAGGAATGGAACAGGCAACCGTCGGTTCAGCCGCGAACGCCGCGCTGACGCTGATGCCGGAGATTGCCACCGCTTTCGCGCTGATTGCCGGCGCGTACTGGGTAGTTCAAGGCGAATGGACACTGGGCTCACTGCTCGCGTTCCAATTGTACATCGGTTACGTATTTGGGCCTGCGCTCTTCCTCGCCACGGCGAATTTGCAATTGCAAAACGCGCTGGCCGCCCTCGAGCGCGTCTCCGCGCTCTTCGACATCGTGCCGGAAGAAAACGCGCCGGGCGGCAAACGCGTGACGCAACTGCGCGGCGAAGTCGAGTTCAAGGACGTTTCATTTTCGTACACCGGCAGCGACACTGTTTTGCAAAACATTTCGTTTCGTGCGCGACCGGGCGAACACATCGCCATTGTCGGTCCGAGCGGCGTGGGCAAGACAACGCTCCTCTCGCTCATCCTCCGCTTTTACAAGCCGACCCAAGGAGAGATTTTGTTCGATGGCATCCCCGCCTCCGAGTACGCGGTTAGTTCGCTACGACAGCGCATCGGTTATGTCTCACAAAGTCCGCTGCTCCTAACGGGAACGCTTATGGAGAACTTGCGCTATGGCAACCCCGAGGCGAGCCTAGCCCAAGTCATTCGCGCGGCGCAAGTAGCCAACATCCACGATTTTATCGTTGAGTTGCCGCAAGGGTACGACTCGGCGGTGGGGGAGCGGGGGGTCAATCTATCGGAGGGGCAGAAGCAACGGCTAGCCATTGCGCGCGCGTTGGTCAAGGAGCCGGATATACTCGTGCTCGACGAACCGACGTCGTCGCTCGACAGCGCGACCGAACATTCGATCTTCGACGCCTTGCCAACCCTCGTACGCGACAAGACACTTTTCATCGTCGCGCATCGGCTCTCGACGGCTCGACATGCGGATCGCATCCTGCTGCTGAACGAGAATCGCGTCGTAGCCATCGGCCCGCACCACGAATTGTTGGAAACGAACGCGTTCTATCAGGCGTTGGTGGCAAACCAACGCATCGGTGAATGAAACCTCCCGCCGGTTGCAAAACCGGCGGGAGGTCGCGTGATCACGTTTTGCGATTCAGCATCGTTGCCACGCGCGCAAAACGCGCGCGCCACGCCGCTTGCCATTCCAACCTATGCGCGCGCCACGTGCCGATGATGCCGTAGGGCAAGAACAGCACCAGCGCGACATAGACCACGCCGAGAATGAAACTGGAACTCTCCCCAAAAAACTTGTCGAGAAAGAATTGCAACAAGCGAAAGACTGCCGCACCCACCAGCGCGCCGCTCAACGTACCCACCCCACCGATGAGGATGATCAACAGTGCGTTCACCGTGTACGCCAAACTCGCCGTGACGGGGCTGACGATGGGTTGGTAGAGCGCGTGGAGCGCGCCCCCCAGCGCGGCAGTGATACCCGAAACGATCAGCGCGACGAGTTTAAAGTAGAACGTGTTGTACCCCAGCATCTGCGCGCGATGCTCGTTCTCGCGAATCGCGATGCAGACGCGCCCGGTGGGCGAATCCACGAAACGCCGATAGAACAGGTACACCAAAATCGTGAACGCGAGCGCGACAAAGTAGAAGGTCAAGCGCTGTGCCGCCGGGTCGAGATAATCGGGCTTGGGAATGTTTTGCAAACCTACGTCGCCACCGGCGAGGTCATTCAACTCGTGCGACATAATAACGATGTGGAACACCGACGCAAAACCCAGCGTGACGAGCGCGAACGTGATGCCCTTGACGCGCGGCAAGACGATGCTAAACAACAACGCCTGTGCGATGCCCGCGAGGATCACCAGCCCAAGCGTCTGCGGCAACGGCAACTTGAGCGACTTGAGCGCGAGCCCCGCCGTGTACGCACCTACCGCGAAAAACATCGCGTGACCGAACGAGAGCAAGCCTGTGATGCCAAACAGCAAATCGTAACTGAGCGCGAAAATCCCCAGAATGAAAATTTCGATCAACAACCCTTGATAGAACTTGGAATT
The DNA here is from genome assembly GCA_020722265.1 of Anaerolinea sp. Lineage (GTDB taxonomy): Bacteria > Chloroflexota > Anaerolineae > UBA4142 > UBA4142 > DYLA01. The sequence continues at coordinate 11,156 of DYLA01000024.1, read as the reverse complement.
GCCCGATTGCCCCGCCAGCATCGCGCCGATGGATTGACCGTCGAGCAATGCCATCAGGAAAGGAAACGCGATGAGGAAAACGACGACGGCCAGAAAGGTGGAATGGTCGCGTAGAATTTTCATCGCCTATTCCCTCCGTCCGAACAGTCCGTTGGGCATCACGAGCAAAATGATGACCATCAACAACAACGTGGACGCGGGCACCAACGGCGGCGTCGGCTTGAACGGTTGCGCCCCAAACGGTAGGGCGATGCCAATTTGTCCGTACTTGACGATGAATTGTTGCAGCAATCCGACGAGGAGCGACCCAGCCGCCGCGCCGGGAAAACTCGTCAGCCCGCCGATGGCAAGCGCGATCAGCCCGGCGAGGAGCAGACTTTCGCCCATATCATCGGAAACGCCCATCGAAGGTCCTGCCAGCACGCCGCCCAGCGCGGCAAGTCCCACCCCAAGCGCGAAGACGAAGGTGAACACCTGCCGCACGTTGATCCCCAGCGCTTCCACCATCGCGCGATCCTGCACACCCGCGCGAATGATCATCCCGATGCGCGTGCGTTGCAACAACATCCAGACGACGATCAGCACGATCACGCCGACAACGAAAATGAAGATTTCGTTGTAGGTGCGAATCCGCGTCCCCATAAAATTGATCGTGGCACACTGATTGATCAATGCATCCCAAAGTGTTTCTGCGGGACACCCCTTGCCCATCGCGTTGAAGAGCGCGGGCTTGGGCATTTGCATCTGCGTGCGTCCCCACAACGCAATCACCACTTCGCGCCCGATGACGCCAAGCCCCAACGTGAGCATCAATTGATAAATCGGGCGCGCGTAGAGCGGACGAATGAGCGTGGATTCCATCAGCGCGCCCAGTCCCGCGCCCGCGAGCGTCGCCACGATGACGGCGATGCAAAAACGCCACGTGGTGCCTGCCGCGACCACGCCCGCCGTCAGCGCGTCGTTCAGCGCGTACACAAGAACCCCCACGACGATGAGACTGAGTGGAAGCCAGAGCGCGCGCCACGTCACACGCGGCGCCGCGAGGCGCTGCCGCGCCGCGTTCAGCGCAAGTCCCAGCGCAACGAGCGCGCCCCCCGCGAACACACTCATCATCGCGAGAATCACTTGCGCGCGATCGGCAGTCAGCGGCGCGGGCAAATCGGTTTGCCCCAAATCGAGTTGCACGCCGAAGACGACCGGGCTTTTGTCGTACACACTCGCATCCCACGCGGTAATCGGATAGCGCACCAAACCGAACGCGAGCACGCCCAGTCCCAACGCGAGAATCAGCCAAGGCAAGACGCGCCCCGCGCGCATCGCCACGCGCGCGCGACTCAAGCCGGCATCCCACAACGGCGCGAGCATCAGCCCGGCGATGAAGAGCGCGAACGGTGTCGCCAAATCCAACAGCGTGTCCGGGCGCACGTACGCCGTCCAACCCAGGTACGCACCGATCATAAACAAGGTGCCGTGCGCCAAGTTGAGCACATCCATCAATCCAAAGATGAGCGAAAAGCCGGATGCCACCAGAAACGTTACCGCCGCCACCGAAAGTCCGCGCAAGACTGTGATGATCCAATCGCTCGGCTCCATTCCTTGCAACGCGAGCAAGAACAGGACCACGAGCGCGGCAAGTGTGATGGACTGGGTGCGATTTTTGCGGAGTAGGTTGGTTATGCCTGTCATTGTTCTCTCCCGGTCACGCCGCGCCTAGATACCGTCGAACCGTCGCTGTGTCCTTGAGCAAGTCAGCCATCACGCCGCTCTGGACCGACCGACCTTCTTCGATAATGACATAGTGCTTGGCGAGTTGGCTCGCTACGTGGAAATTTTGCTCGACGAGCAGCACCGTCGTTTCGGCGGCGAGTTGGAGAATCGCTTGCATCATTTGCTCGATAAGCACTGGCGCCAATCCTTCGGTGGGTTCATCAATCAACAAGAGTTTGTTATCGGCGACGAGCGCGCGCGCGATGGCAAGCATTTGTTGTTGTCCGCCGGAGAGTTGTGTGCCGCGCAGTTTGATCAGGCGTTTCAAATCGGGAAAGAGTCCAAAAATCAAATCGGCTTTGCGTTCCAAATCGCCTGGTTTGCGCTCGGCGATGCGGAGATTCTCCTCGACGCTCAAATCGCGAAAGATGGCGCGATAGTCCGGCACAAAGCCAATGCCGAGCGCGGCAATTTCGAAGGTGCGCTGTCCTTGAATCTCGCGCCCATCGAAAATCACTTGGCCCGTGCGCGGGGGTGTGAGTCCCAAAATCGTCTTGAGCGTGGTGGTTTTGCCCGCGCCATTGCGCCCCAAGAGCGTGGTGATCGCACCTTTCGGCACGGTGACGGTGACACCTTGCAAAATATGAAATTGACCGATGAAGGTATGCACGTCGCGCACTTCGAGTAAGTTGCTCATCTTCTGCTCCCGCGCAGCGATTGTCCACGGGTCACTGCTCACTGACTTGCCACCCCAGTCGGCCCAGATACGCGCTTTGCACCACTTGATTCGCTGCAATTTGTTCAGGAGTACCTTCCGCCAAGATTTGTCCTTGATGCATCACCGTGATGTAATCCGAAATGCTCATCACCAAGCCCATATTGTGTTCCACGAGCAGAATCGTCTTTTGCCCCGTTCGATGAATTTGGCGAATCAAGCCGATCATTTCTGGCACGAATTCCGCCGCCATGCCTGACGTCGGTTCATCGAGCAAGAGAATTTCTGGATCGGGGGCGAGAATCATCCCGACCTCTAGTTTGCGCTGATCGCCGTGCGGCAGTGTGCGCGCGGGCATCCGGGCACGTTCGGTCAAGCCGACTTGACGGATCACTTGCCACGCGCGTTCTTCGTAGCGCTGAAAATGCCGATGATGATCGAGCAGACGAAAATTATCTTTGCCCAACGCCTGGGCGGCGAGTCGTACATTTTCCAAGACAGTCAGGTTGGGAAAAATATTGGTGATCTGAAACGAGCGACCGATGCCCAGATGGGCGATGCGATGCAATGGCAAGCGCGTGATGTCGCGCCCCTTGAAGATGACGCGCCCTGCCGTCGGTTCGACGTTGTTGGTCAGCAAATTGAAAAACGTCGTCTTGCCCGCGCCGTTCGCTCCGATGATCGAATGAATCGTGTGGCGGCGAATCTTGATGCTCACATCGTTCACCGCGACGAGCGCGCCAAACTCTTTGCGCAACTGCTCGCTCTCCAGAATGATTTCCATGATCACATCATCGCTCATCCATTCCCTCCCCCCATCAAGTGAATGGTGGACAGTGGATAGTGGACAGTATTTCCGAGCACTGACCACTACCCACTGAACACGGATCACTGACTACTTGCCGCTCAACGTTCCGTACGGCAACTTGCCACAGCGCGCTTTCAACGCGGCGGGCAGCAAGCACGGCGGCTCGGGGCGATTGGTCTTGACCGTTTCAAAGAACTTGAATTCTTTATCGGTCACGTTGAGAATCTTGACGATGTACATATCTTGAATCGCCACGTGATCCTCGGGGCGGAAGTAGACCTTGCCCTTGGGTCCATTGAACTCCATCCCTTCCATCGCCTTGATGAGCGCGGCGGAATCGGTGCTTCCGTTCGTCTTGCGCAGCGCAGTCACCACCGCGATGGCTGCATTCATTCCATCCGCATCGAATAGATCGGGCGGGACCTTGTAGCGCGCCAAGGTCTGTTTCACCAACCAATCGTTGATCGGATTCTTGGGCGAGGTATAGTGGTAGAGGATGCCGCTGTTCTGCCCGAGTGCGGCAGCGTAGAGGGGTACCGTCGCGTTGTCCGCCACTGAGGCAGCCAGTTTCATCTTGTCGAACAAGCCCATCTCTTGCGCGGTCTTGAACATCGGCACAAAGCCCGCGCCTGCCCAGGTGACGATCCACGCTTCTGCGCCCGATTTCATGATCTTGTCGAGGTACGGCGTGAACTCTTTCGTATCGAGCGGCGCAAAGACATCGTCCATTACAAACGTCCCGCCTAACACCGAGCAAGCATCGCGGAACGCCGCCGCACCGCCACGTCCGAACGAGTAATCGGGCGCGATCTGCACGAACTTTTTGTACTGCGTCGTCAGGTACTGGCACAGGTTGATCGCGTCCTGATAGTTGTTGCGGCTGGTGCGGAAGGTGTACTCGTTGAAATCTTTACCGGTGATGTCGTTGGAGGCAGCGGGCGCGACGACGAGCACTTTTTTGTTATCGCGCGCGATGCCTTGCAAGGTTGCCGTACCACCCGAACTCACCGTGCCAACGAGAATGTCTACCTTCTTGACTTCGATGAGTTCGCGCGCGACGGTAGCCGTGGTATCCACCACGCCCTTGTCGTCCGCGATGATGATCTGGATTTCGCAGTCCTCGACCTTGAACACATTGTCCTTGCCCGGCGCGCCAGCGAGCCACTCCCAGCCCAGCAAGAAGCTGCGTTCGATCATCGCGCCGTACACCGCCAGCGGACCACTCTTGTCGGTGATGAGTCCGACTTTGATCGGCTTGTCGCATTTGAGCCGCGCGGCGGCAGGCGCGGGGGTTGGCTTGGGCGCTTCGGTGGGTTTCGCCACAGGCGTAGCAGTCGGCTTGGGTGCGGCAGTCGGTTTCGGTGGCTCGGTGGGCTTGGGCGGTGGCGGCACCGGTGTCGCGGTGGGCGCCGGCGCGCACGCCATCACAATCGCCGCCAACACGACGAGCGCGGTGAGAATCGCTAACTTTTTCATTTCTCCTCCTCTTGTTGATTTTAGTTACAGCTCGACGATTTTCGTTTCACGTTTTACTTGGCACCACCTCCTTGTTCTGTTATCACACAACGCGTAAGTTTCAGGTTACAGGTTTCACGTTTTACGCTTCACGTTTCACTCGGCTCTGAACGCGAGAAACGTCCGCTTCTCCTCGCCTGCCCCACGTTCCAAAAACTCCACCGTCATCGGCGTACCGATTTTGATCGCACCGGGATTCTTCGGATCCACGCCGAGCAGCCGCGCGCTGATCTTGACTCCCTCGTCCAATTCGACGATGCCAGTGCAGTACGGATTGGTACGGCTAAAACCTTCGGCGTTCATAAAAGTCGGACCGACGTAAATCCAAGTGAAGGCGGCGAGTTTGCCCTTGCCCACCATTTCCACCCACTCGAGGCGGTCGCCGTGACACGCGACGCAGATCGCGCGCGGCGGCAACGCGAGTGCGCCACACTCGACGCAACGTGACGCCATCAGTTTGTGCTCAGCCAGAAATTGGTTGAACGCCGCCGTGGTAAATGCTATTTCGGTCATCACCCTTTCCTTTCGTAGATATGCACGACCGCCGTCTGCCCGGTGCCGCCAACGTTGTGCGTGAGCGCGAGCGGAATATCCCCCTTGACCTGTCGCGCGCCGGCTTCGCCCCGCATCTGCTTCCAAATCTCGATGGTTTGGGCTACGCCGGATGCGCCGACCGGATGTCCTTTCGATTTCAAGCCCCCGGACGTGTTGATCGGTTTCGCGCCGTCGCGCGCGGTGACACCCTCCTGCGCCATCTTGAATCCGGTGCCCGGCGCAAAGAATTCCATATCTTCGGTCGCGATCACTTCGGCGATCGTAAAACAGTCGTGCACTTCGGCGATACGAATATCGCGCGCGGTCACGCCCGCCATCGCGTAGGCGTCTTGCACCGCGACGCGTGCCGCGCGCAACGTCGTCAGGTCCGCGCGATAGTGGAGCGCGGCATCGGACGCCTGTCCCACGCCGATGATGTGAATCGGCTGGTCGGTAAACTCGCGCGCGCGCTCTGCCGCAACGAGGAGGAGACAGGCCGCCCCGTCAGTGATCGGCGAACAATCGAAGAGACGCAAGGGATAGGCGATCATCGGATTGGCCGCGTCGTCGTGTAGAAAATCGGAAATGCTTTTCCAGGTAGGCGCGGGCTTGCCCTTTTTGAGCGCGGCTTGGACACGCTGCTCCATCCAATCCGGAATCGAGACACCGAACTGCGCCTTGGGGTTGAGCGCTCCGTTCGCGTGGTTCTTGATCGCGACGCTCATCAGGTGCTCCGGCGTCATTCCATATCGGTGCATATACGCCGTCGCCATCGCCGCGTAGAAACCGGGAAAAGTGAATCCTGCCGGCGTTTCGTACAGCGTATCGCCTGCCGAGCCGAGCGTGTCGGTTACTTCTGCCGTCGGCAACTTGGTCATCCGCTCGACGCCACCGACGAGGACGACATCGTACATCCCGGACGCGACCGCCAGTACGCCGAGGCGGAGCGCGACGCCGCCGCTCGCGCACGCGTCCTCGACGCGCGTGGCTGGGCGCGGCGTCAAGCCAACGGCGTCCGCCATAATCGGAGCGGTGTGACCCTGCTTTTCGAACAGGTCGCTCGAATAGTTGCCGAGGTAGAGCGTCTCGATGATTTCCGGATCGAATCCCTTGTCTATCGAGGCGCGCATCTCCTTGAACGCTTCGACGAAGAGGTCGCGGCTGGTCTTATCCGGGAACGCGCCGAACTTGCTCATTCCTGCGCCGACAATCGCGACACCGCGTCCGAGTTTTCGTTGGGTCATCTTGAATTCCTCATACCTGCTGCAAGTGGTTGACCAAAAGCGCAATGAATTCGTTTGGTTTTTCGATGTAAGGCGTGTGCCCCGTGTCTGCCATCACTTTTTCCCAATACTTGCCACCGTTTGCCACGTACTGATCGAGCACCTTGCGCGTTTGTCCCAGCATCGGTTGCGGCGGATACATAGCGTCGCCGGGCCAACCGGGAACGAAACCCAGTTTGCCGAGCGTGCCGAGATCAAAGAAGGAATTGTCGGAAACGATTTGATCGTCCGAGCCGCGCACCCACAGAATCGGCGGCTTGGGTTGTGCCGCGATGAATTTTTTGACGCTCTCGCCCACGTATTTCGGCGACGACGCGTTGATCGGTCCCCATTGGCCAGGCGCGACGTTGGGCCAATTGGGCGATGGGACAAAGTCGCCGGGATATTTGTCGGGTCCGACTTTTTCGGTGAGCAAAGATGAGAGCAAATCTTCTTCGCGCGCGGGCTTGAACGGCGGTTTCCAGTAAAACGAATTCATCACGACGCGGGGCGATGCTTGTGGATTATTCGTGCTGCGGTCTTGCGCGGCGATGAGTTTGGGAAATTCCGGATTCACCACACCACCGCCCGAACCGGCGAAGTCGTCCGCGCATGGCGTGCCATCTACATCTTTCGTGCCGCCGAATCCGTACGGCGAACCTGGGTTGACGAGTGTGACCGACGCCACAGCATCGCCTACCATCGGCACGAGCGTGAACATCAACATTCCACCCAGCGAGTGCCCAACGAGATGATACTGGCTCAAGCCGAGCGTTTGCGCAAGTGCAAGAATGTCGTCTGCCCAGTCGCGCAAACCGCGCGTCGCGTCAATGAGTTTGTCTTCGGTGTCGCCATAGCCGCGCAAGTCCGGCGCAATGCCACGATACTGCGGCGGCAGTTTGAGCATAATCTCTTCCCAGAAGGTTGATGATGACGCGTTTCCGTGAATGAAAATGACCGGCGTCGCGCTTTCATTGCCGCTGAACAACACGTGCATTTTCAATCGCGGCGTTTCGATCATCTTCGATGTGATGCCGGGTAAAGTTGGAACGGTTGACATTTTTCCTCCTCTTCATAATCGGGGTCAGGGTACAGGGTACAGGGTACAGGGG
>DYLA01000024.1:1328-3403 GCA_020722265.1 Anaerolinea sp. | reverse complement strand
CAGGGGTCAGGGTACAGGGTACAGTTTCTGTACCCTAACCCCTGTACCCTGTACCCTATGAACTGAATCTGTCTCTCAACTCGCGCTTGAGAATCTTGCCCATCCCCGACATTGGCAAACTATCGAGGAAGACAACGCTCTTGGGCACTTTGTAACGCGCAAGATGCTGTTGCATAAACGCGATCAATTCTTCTTCGGTCGCCGTCATTCCTGGTTTCAACACCACGCACGCCTTGCCCACTTCGCCCCATTTGGGATCGGGAACGCCAATGACCGCGCACATCTGCACCGCCGGATGTTTGTACAACACTGCTTCGATTTCGACCGGATAAATGTTCTCGCCGCCGGAGATGAACATATCTTTTTTGCGATCCACGACGTAAAAGTACCACTCGTCGTCGTAACGCACCAAATCGCCGGTGTGAAACCAACCTTCGTCGTCCAATACGGCGCGACTCGCTTCGGGATTGTTCCAATAGCCGGAGCAACGACTAGGCCCCTTCAACACGAGTTCACCCACTTGATTCGGACCGAGCGGTTGGTTGTTTTCGTCCACCACGCGCACGTCAACGAAAAAGTTGGGACGCCCGATGCTCCCGGCTTTGCGCTCCGCATCCTCCGGCGCGAGCGCGAACAAGCCGGGACCGAATTCGGTCATTCCAAAGCCCTGCTTGAAGCGAATGTTCTTGTCTTTCATATATTGCTGGATCACTGGCACCGGCAGCGGCGCGCCGCCGCACGTACAAAAACGCAGACTGCTCAAATCGGCACTCGCGTAATTGGGGGCTTGCAGCATCATTTGGTACATCGTTGGCACGCCCGCGAACACCGTCACGCGTTCGCGCGCGATCAGATCGAGAATCAAACTGGGATCGAACTGCCGCACCAGAATCGTCGTGTTGCCAAAGACGACCTGCGATGACAGGTAGGCGAACAAACCGCCCGCGTGAAAGAGCGGATAGATGTTGAGGTAGATGTCGTCGTGATGCAAGTCGTGAATCACAGTGTTCAGCACATTCCAGCAAATCATCCGATGGCTGATCATGGCGCCCTTGGGTAACCCTGTCGTGCCGCCCGTGAAGAGCAGGCAGGCGATGTCTTCGGCTTCGAGCGATTCGCACGTAACGCGCGTTGCGGGCGCGGATTGAAGCGTCGTCTCGAAATGCTGACTCCCCGCGATGCCGTCGCCTTCGATGTGAAGATAGTGGCGAATGGCGAACCGCGAGTCGCGAATCGCATTTTCGATTTCGGCAACGTGAGATTTGAAATCGTCAGAGTAGATGAGCACCTTGGGTTGCGTATTCTCGATCAGTCCAACGGTCTCGCGCCAGTGCAGCCGCCAGTTGAGCGCAGTGTGAATCGCGCCGAGTTTGGCGCACGCGTAAAAACAATCGAGATGTTCAATGCCATCGCGCGCGAGGATTGCCACGCGGTCCCCTTTGCCGATGCCTGCCGCATCGCGCAGCCAATTCGCCAGACGATTGACGCGCGCGTTCCACTCCCGATACGTCAAGCGCCATTCGGGCGTTTTGCTGTAGTCCACAATCGCAAGTTTGTCGGGCGAGTAAATTTCGCGCCGTCCGAGATAGTCGCCGATGTACATCGTCACCTCCCAAAAGGGTCGGGTAATAGGGGTCAAGGGTCAGGGTACAGGGTACAGAGGTCGGGGGTCAGTGAGACAGGTGAGAGACGAGAGCGTAGGTCATTTTGCGAATTTCCGTAATGTCGTTTTCGACCTTGATTAACTCTTCTTTGGTGATGTACCCCAACTCGTAAGCAATCACTGTTTGCGTATCCAGTTCCGCGGCCGATCCGAGCGCAGTGTAAAGAAACTGCCGATATTCGCCTGTGTGTTGTCGCGCGTGACCTTCCGCGATGTTCGATGGAATCGAAACCGCCGAACGCTGCATCTGACTCGCCAGACCAAAAGTTTCGCTCTTGGGAAATTTGCGTGTCAACACATAAACCGTCTTCACCAACTCGATGCCTTTTTGCCAGATTTTCAAATCGCGATAACTCTTGATCTCGCTTGCCATCTCTCCTCCTTTTAGGGGTCAGGGGGCAGGGGTCAGGGG
>DYLA01000024.1:0-1228 GCA_020722265.1 Anaerolinea sp. | reverse complement strand
CACGCCGAACCGAGATAGCCCCACTTGTCCATAATCCAATGCGTCTTGCTCATCGGTTGATTCAGGTTTTGCATGACGAATTCGATGGTGCGGAGATTGAGTTGCGTGAACAGGTACAAATTGATGTCGTCGAGGGTGAGCCCCGCTTTGGCGACAACGGCGCGCACGAGAGGGGGCCAGTTATCGCTGTTAAAGGTCTTTGGAAATTTCTTGACGAATTGCACACGCGGCTTGCCAAACTGCGCGAGCGCCTCTGGCGTCGCGGGGCGGTACGTGCCGCCCGTGTAGATGCCGAGCGCGTCGTGGTACTCGCCGCGCGCGAACAACTTGCCGCTGAGAAACCCTGGCGCATCGCCCGCGCCGACGATGACCACGCCTGCGCCATCCGCAAAGAGCGTCGCCGTGTATTTGTCGTGCCAGTCCAGGAACTTGGTCATCCCGTAGCCGCCCGCGACGAGAATGTAGCGATAGTCCGCGTCGGTCGCGATATAGCGCGCCGCCATATCGAGCCCGGTCACCCACGCCGCGCACGCGCAGTTCACATCGTACGTCCCCGCGTTCGCCGCGCCAAGTTTCGCTTGCACGACGGACGCGGTCGCGGGGCTAATGTAGTCGGGCGTGTCGGTCGCGACGATGATGAGATCGAGATCGGTTGGTGCGATGCGCGCGCGTTCAATCGCTTGACGCGACGCGGCGACGATCATATCCGATGTCGTTTCGCTTTCCGCCATCACGTGGCGTTCGCGGATGCCCACATTTTCAATGAGCCACGCGTCCACGTCCTCGCCAAGTATTCGATTCAGGTCTTGGTTGGTGACAACTTTTTCTGGAATGTAGCGACCGGTGGATATGATTCGAGCGTGTTGAATCATGTAGGGGCGAGGCATTCGCGTAAACCGTCTTGAATCAAAATCTGTTTGCACTCTGACAATGTGTCTCCATTTCCAAACAAGAAAGGACGAATGCCTAACCCCTACGCGAAATGAACCGATTTCGCGGCTAGGAATTTTTTCACCGCACTCCAAAAGATTTGCGGCTGCTCCAGATACGTCAAATGCCCGCTGTTCGGAATGATGATTTGCCGACTGTTCGGAAAGATGCTGAGCAACTTGACCTGTTGCCACTGTGGAATCGCGCGATCTTGATCGCCTGTGAGAATCAACACAGGCGTTTGGACGTTGCGATACGCGTTCGGATCGCGGTCAATGTTTTCGAAGAAGGGATTTTG
>DYLA01000023.1 GCA_020722265.1 Anaerolinea sp. | reverse complement strand
AGGCATTGTGATATAATGCGTGCGCGTGACAATGTGGAACAGGGCGGCGCATCAAGCGGCCGGGTCGCTCGCGCTACAGACTGTTTTTCGAAGGAGACAATCGAGATGTTACCTAAGACGGCTGACATCGTGATCATCGGCGGCGGATGTATGGGCACGAGCGTCGCGTATTATCTCGCCGAGCGCGGCGCGGGCAAGGTGCTTCTGCTCGAACGCGAACGGTTCTTGGGGATGGGTTCAACCGGGCGGAACGCCGGCGGTGTGCGTTATCAATTCTCTACCGAGGTCAACATCCGCCTCTCGCTCTTTTCGCTCGATGTGATTTCGCATTTCGAAGATGGGTTTGGTATCTCGGCGGGCTATCGTCCGATTGGCTATCTCTTTTTGCTGACGACGCCTGCCGAGATCGCAATGTTCAAGGCGAACGTCGAATTGCAGCGGCGCGTCGGCGTGCCCTGGGTGCGCTATCTTGAACCCGACGAGATTGCGCCACTCGTCCCGCGCGTCAATCTCGATGGCGTACTCGGTGCGACGTTCTGTCCGCGTGATGGTCTCGCCGATCCGAATAGCGTGACGCAGGGCTTGGCCAAACGCGCGCGGCAGCGTGGCGCGCAAATCGAAACGGAGACGGCGGTGATTGGCATCGAGACCGCAGGCGGACGCGTCGCGGCGGTCATCACCGATCGCGGCACCATCGCGACGCGCACGGTGGTGAATTGTGCGGGACCTTGGGCAGCGACAATCGGCGCGATGGCGGGGGTGGAGATTCCAATTGTTCCGCTCCGCCGACAGTTTTTCACGACCGATGCGCTGCCAGAAATTCCGCGCGACCACACCTTTGTCATCGAGTTTGCCACGTCGCTGTACTTTCATCCCGAAGGCGCGGGGCTGCTCGTCGGAATGTCGAATCCGGACGAGACGCCGGGCGACACGTACGCCATTGACGAGGAGTTTCACTGCAAGACGCTCGAGCGCGCGATGTATCGGCTGCCTTTGTTGGAAAACGCGCGGGTAGCGAGCCAAACAGCCGGGTTGTATGAGGTGACGCCGGACGCGCATCCGATTCTCGCCCAAGCGCGCGCGCTTGCCGGATTTTACATTGCCGCAGGATTTTCCGGACACGGCTTTCAACACTCGCCAGCGACCGGCAGGGTGATGAGCGAACTGATTCTCGACGGCAAAGCGACGACGATTGATATTTCGATGCTCGACCTCGAACGGTTCGCCGAGGGGCGGCTGGTGCGGGAGATGAATGTGGTGTGAAACGGAGAGGATTAGAACAAAACTGCCCCCGTCCGACCGACTGGGGCAGTTTTCCGTTGTGCTTCTTGGGGTTTCTATTGTTGTCCCGGGGTTTCTAGGACGACGGCTTCTTCTCCCGAGGCCGACTCGGCCGCGCTCTCCTCTTTGAATTCTTCCAACTCCAGGGCGCGTCGCGCTTCGGGCACCAAGCCCTCCGGGCGCGTCAGCATCATCACCACCAGCACAATGCCGTAGATCAAAAAGCGGAATTCTGCCATCTCGCGCAACAGTTCCGGCAGACCGACGAGTGCCAGCGCGCCGACGACCACGCCGGGAATACTCCCCATCCCACCGATGATGATGAGCGAGACGACATTGATGGAGATCATAAAGTTGAAACTGTGCGGATAGATGGCGGTCAATTTACTGCTAAAGATCGCGCCCGCCAGTCCGCCAAAGGAAGCCCCCATCGCGAACGCCATCAATTTGGTCGCGACCAGATCAATCCCCATCGCTTGCGCGACGTCTTCATCCTCGCGCAGCGCCATCCAGGCGCGCCCGACGCGCGAATTTTTCACGCGAGTGGAGATGAAGATGGCAAACAAACAACCTGCTAGAAAGAGATAGTAGAACTCTTGCGGATGCCAAGAAATCTGGAAAGGACCGATGTTCGGATAGGGAATCGAACGCGTGCCTTGCGCGCCGCCAAAGTACGGCTTGAGCAAGTCCGAGAGCGCCAAGAGGCGGATGATTTCGCCAAACCCCAGCGTCACGATAGCGAGATAGTCCCCGCGCATCTTGAGCACCGGAATGCCCAAGAGGATACCGGCGAATGCCGCCATAGCCACGCCGAAGGGCAAGGCGGGCCACCAGTTGTCCATTAGGGCGGCGCGCCCTAACTCGGGCGAAGTGAGAAACCCTACCGTATACGCGCCAATCGCAAAGAACGCGACATAGCCCAAATCGAGCAAGCCGGCAAAGCCGACCACGATGTTCAGCCCCAAGCCCATCAGGAGATATAGCCCAACGTTGTCTATCACTTCGCTGAGATACAAGCCCACGAGACTCGGCAGGAACAGCAGAATGAGAACGATGAGGAGACTCGTTCCCCAGCGCAACGTTCGTCGCCGGGTGGGGGGCAATCGGTCAATGCGGCTTTGGAGATTCTTGCTGTACGTAGACCAGAGATAGGATCCGCCGGCAAAGCCCAGGAAGAGAATGATCGCGCCGAGCAGGGACAGACCGTTCGCCGCATAAAAGAACCTGACGATGGGTGTCAGAAAATCAAAGTTCGATAAAGTCACCGTGACGAGGTCTTGGAGTACGCCCAGCGCGATGAGCACGACCAGCGCGTTGATGATCGGTTGACGAATCTTGGCAGGCAAAATGAGCGCGAGCGCTGCCAGTGATCCCAAGACTAGGCCGATAACGAGCAGCCACACGCTGCCCATCACCAAACCTTGCTTGAAGGTAAGCAACTCGTACAATTGCGGGACGGCGTTGACCAGCATCGCGCCCAGCGGCAACACATTCCCCAGCCAGACCGATACCACGATCAACGCGCTCGCGACCAAGCCGGCGGACCCGCCGGCGATCAGTTGATCTACCGAGCGCGTGACGTGGCTGTGGGTGATCGCGATGTAGCCGGTGGCAAAGATCGTGATGAACAGCAGCGTATGCCCCATCGAAATCACGTTGCCGATGATGTCGCGGGTGCTGAACGCGACGATCATCCCTTGCCAGCCGATCAGCACGGCGATGATCCCGCCAAGCAATCCGATTTGGAGGGGAAGCAAGCGATTCACAGAGGGCTTCATCGGTTCACCTCACGCTTTCTTCTCGGCGAGGCGTTCGCCAAGAATGCCGGACGGTCGGAAGATCAGGACAAGGACCAGCAAGGTAAACGCAATCGCGTCCTTCAATTGCCCCGGCGAAGGCACTCCGAGCGGATCCAGAAACAAACTGGGTCCGATAGACTCGGTGACACCGAGAAACATTCCCCCCACCATCGCGCCCACGACATTGCCGATGCCGCCGAGCACGGCGGCGGTGAACGCCTTGATTCCGGGAATGAAACCCATATCGAATTTGACCTGCTTGAAGGTCAGTCCGAAGAGGACCCCCGCCGCGCCCGCGAGCGCGCCGCCCAAGACGAAGGTGATGACGATGATGCGGTCAATGTCAATGCCCATCAGGGCTGCGGTTTCCTTATCTTCGGCGACCGCGCGCATCGCCTTGCCGGTGCGTGTGTACATCACAAAGAGTTGCAGACCAGCCATCATCAACAGCGCGGCGACGATCACAAAGATTTGCAGATAACGGATGCGGATCGCGCCAATTTCGACGACAGTTCGGAGGGCGGTGATTTCCGGGTACACCTTGATATTCGGACCATACAATCCCTTGAAAAAGTACTGCAGAAAGAAAGATGCGCCGATGGCGGTGATGAGAGGCACCAGGCGCGGCGCAAACCGCAGGGGACGATAGGCGATGCGTTCGAGGAGGACGGCGACAATGGTCGAGATCGTCATCGCGAGCGCGAAGATGGCAAGAAGACCGACGAGCAGATTCTCTTCGAGAAAACCGGTGGAAGCCATCCAATCGGCGAGGAAATACGCGGTAAAAGGTCCGCTCATAAAAACTTCGCTGTGCGCGAAATTGATCATCCGCAGAATACCATAGACCAAGGTGTACCCCAGCGCGATCAGCGCGTAGATGCTGCCCAGGGTCAGCCCATCCACCACGAAACTCCACCACTGTTGTTCGGTGAATTTGGGGTGGAGAATATTCAACACGGTGCCGGTGAGCGCCAGCGCGAGGATGGATGCTCCGATGATGAACATCACAATATCAGTCAGATTGACGCGTTCTCTCCAACGGCGTAACATTTCGATTTACTCTCCCCGTCGCAGATATAGAGATGAGCCGAGCCGATATTTCAGCCCGGCTCATCTAGCGTGCTACAGACTATTGGGCTTGCTTCCAGATCGGTGTCTTGGGCATCTCAAGTTTGGTGAGGTTGTCTTGATTCACCTGGTACACCGCGATCCTCGGATCCGCACAGTCGCCGTACGGATCGCAGGTGAGATTGCCGGTGATGCCCTTAAAGTCCTTGGTGGCGGCAATCGCATCGCGCAGCGCTTGCTTCTGGACGTGCAGCGTGCCATCGGGATCCTTTACCGTTGCCTTCTCCAAGGCGGCAAAGAGCATGTTCATCGCGTCGTACGAGTGGGCGTGGAACGGCGCGAGGGTACCCTTGAGGTTGTACTTCTTTAGGTACTTGGCGACGAATTCGTCATAGCCCTTGAAGACCGAAAAGTCGGGGCTGGAGAAATACATCCCCACCACGTTCTTGCCGCACGCCTTGAGAAAGTCCGGCGTAAAGATACCGTCGGCGCCCATCATGACCGTCTTCTCCAAACCGGGCACATCGCGCATCTGGGCGCAGATAAAGCCGCCCTCGGCGACGAACACGGGGAAGTAGATCAGTTCGGGCTTGCTCGCGGCGACGCGGGTCAGGACGGGCTTCATATCCTTGTCGCCGACGTTCACCGCCTCGATGACCGCAGAACCGCCGAGTTTCTTGAAGTTTTCGGCAAAGACGTTCGCCAGGGCTTCGGTGTATGGACCGCCGTCATGAATCGTGGCGACCTTGGTGAACTTCAACTGGGTGTAGACGAACTGAGCCGCCACAGCGCCCTGAACCTTGTCGTTGTGGGCGGTGCGGAAGTACCCCGGCTGACGTTTGGCGGGATCGGTAAGGTAGGGCGCGGTGTTGGACGGGGAGATCATCGAGAGCCCAGCGTTCGAGATGATCGGCGCGCCAGGGACGGCTTCGCTGGAGCAGTTCGTGCCAATCACGCCGACGATGGTCTTGTCCGCAGCGATCTTGGTAGCAGCGGCTTGCCCGCCCTCGGCGTTGCAGCCCGTATCCTGCCCATCGAACTTGATGGAATGACCGAGCAGTTTGCCGCCCTTGTCGTCAATCGCGATCTCGGCGCCGTATTTGGTATCCTGACCAAGCGTGGCGTCCGAGCCGGAGACGACCATCGCGTAGGCGATGTGGATGGGATCGTTCGGTCCGATGTCAATGCAGCCCAGTTTGTCCTTACACTCGAACTTGGGCGCGGCTGGCTGGCAGGCGACCGCGAGGAGCGCGATGGCGGCGATTGCCAGCAGCACGAATAAAACCTTGCCTTTCATTGTACCTCTCCTCCTTGGTATACGTACTCAAGGTTTTGTCCGCAGCATCTCGCACAAGGATCTGCCGCGTGGGGGGACGCGTCAATACCACGCGCGGCGCGATTCCTGATTGGTTCGCCAAACCCTGGATGGCTGTGCGGACGGTCGTGCGATTTACAAAGCGAGCCACACCTCCTTTTCGACAGGGATTATCTCGTCCTCGAGAGGGAAAGACGTAAACCTTGTAGCGCTAGAGGGAGACACGCGAGCGGGTGAATTTGCGCCGATTATATGTATCTTCTCTGTCCGTGTCAAGCCAAACTCGTGTGTTATGACTCCCCTAGATACGCCTTGCGCACCATCTCGTTTTGCCGAAGGTTTGCTGCGCTGTCGTGCAGGACAATTTGGCCGGTCTGAATCACGTAACCACGCTGGGCGACCTGCAGCGCTTTGGCCGCGTTCTGTTCGATGAGTAGAATCGTCGTCCCTTCTTGATTCAATTTTTGGATCGTCTCGAAAATCGCTTCGACGAGTACAGGCGCGAGTCCCATCGAGGGTTCATCGAGCATCAGCACGCGCGGGTGCGCCATCAACGCGCGCCCCATCGCTAGCATCTGTTGCTCGCCACCGGAGAGCGTCCCACCGAGTTGCCCGGCGCGCTCTTTGAGACGCGGAAAGAGGGTGAAGACGAAATCGAGATCGCGCGCGATGCCCTCCTTGTCGCGACGCGCGTACGCCCCCATCTCCAGATTCTCGCGTACCGTCAGCGCGCCAAAAATCTTGCGTCCCTCCGGCGATTGCCCGATCCCTTTTCCGGCGATGACGTGTGGGGGCAGATGGTCAATGCGTTCGCCTTCCAGCCAGATTTCGCCTTGACGTGGATGCATCAGCCCGGAGATGGTCTTGAGGGTCGTCGTCTTGCCTGCGCCGTTTGCGCCGATCAGCGTGACGATCTCGCCCTTGTCCACCTCCAAACTGATGCCCTTGAGGGCGTGGATGTGTCCATAGTACGCGTGAATATCCTTCACTTCGAGCATAGCCATAACCGTATCACCTCGTCACGCGGCTTCCTTGCCAAATTCCTTGCCCAGATACGCCTCGCGCACGCGCGGGTCTTGCTGCACTTGGTGCGGCGTGCCTTCCGCGATTTTCACGCCAAAGTCCAGTACCGTCACGCGCTCGGAAATCGTCATCACCACTTTCATCTGGTGCTCGATCAGCAGAACGGTCAAACCAAGTTCGTCGCGCAGCCGGCGGATGAAGGAGACCATCGCCGTTGTCTCGCCGGGATTCATTCCCGCCGTCGGCTCGTCCAGCAGCAACAACTTGGGTTCGGTCGCGAGGGCGCGCGCGATTTCGAGACGACGCTGATCGCCGTATGCCAGATTCTTCGCCATTTCGTCTTCGCGCCCGCTCAAACCGACGAACTTGAGCAGTTCGAGTGCGCGTTTGAGGACGCGTTTTTCCTCCGCTCGCGTCGCTTGATCGCGCACGATCGCGCCGAGAACGTTGGCTTGCATACGCGGGTGCTGCCCCACCATCACATTTTCCAGCGCGGTCATATTGGCGAACAGGCGGATGTTCTGGAATGTACGCGCGATCCCCAGAGAGGTGATAATGTCCGGGCGCAAGCCCACCAACGAGTGGCCATTGAACGTGAGTGCGCCTTCTTCGGGACGATAAAAACCGGTAATGCAATTGAAAAAGGTCGTCTTGCCTGCGCCATTCGGACCGATGATGCTGACGATTCTTCCCGGTTCGATGTCAAAGTCCATTTTGTCTACGGCGACCAACCCGCCGAATCGCTTGGTGACTTGTTTTGCTTCGAGTAATGCCATAATGCCTCCGGCGAAAGTATCAAGTAGACAGGTACTCCTGCTCCTAATGCAGAATCTTGCTCAAAAATTGGCGTGTGCGTTCCTCGCGTGGATTGGTGTACAGTTGCGCCGGCGTTGTGTCCTCGATGAGTGTCCCTTCGTCCATAAAGACGATGCGGTTCGCCGCGGCGCGCGCAAACCCCATCTCGTGCGAGACGACCACCATCGTCATTCCTTCCTTGGCAAGCACGAGCATCGCGTCGAGTACTTCTTTGATCATCTCCGGGTCGAGCGCGCTCGTCGGCTCGTCAAAGAGCATAATCTTGGGATTCATCGCCAGTGCGCGCGCGATGGCGACGCGCTGTTGTTGCCCGCCGGACAATTGCGCCGGGTAGGCATCGGCTTTTTCCGGGATGCCCACTTTTGCCAGTAGGCGCTGCGCCACCTCTTCGCTTTCGGCGGCGCTACGTTTGCGGATGACGCGTTGCGCCAGCGTGATGTTTTGCAGCACGGTGAGGTGCGGGAACAGGTTGAACTGCTGGAACACGATACCCACCTCTGCGCGCACCGCGTTGATATTCTTTGCCGATTGCGTCACCGGAATATCGTCCACGATGACTTGGCCCGAGTCCACATGTTCCAGTCCATTGATGCAGCGCAGCAGCGTAGACTTGCCCGACCCGCTCGGGCCGATCAGGACGAGGACTTCGCCGCGTTGAACCGAAAGGGTTACGCCGCGCAAGGCATGCACTTTGCCAAAGCGCTTGTGGACGTTTTCGATTTGGATGATCGGCTGGACAGAGTTCATTTTGGAATCGCAAACTTGCGCTCAAGATAGCGCACGATCAACGACAACCCCAGAGTCATCACGAGATACAGCAACGCGGCAATCGTCCAGTGTTCTAGCGGCCGGAAGGTGTTCGCGCTGCGCTGCCGCGTCCACAGGGTCAACTCTTTCACGCTGATGGCCGAGGTGAGGGCGGAATCCTTGAGCATCGAGACGAAATCATTGCCGAGCGGGGGCAGGATGATGCGAATCGCCTGCGGTAGGATGACGTACCGCATCGCTTGAATGTAACTCATTCCGAGCGAGCGCGCGGCTTCCATCTGTCCGCGCGGAATCGCTTCGATACCAGCACGATAGACCTCGGCGAGGTACGCGCCATAGCCGATGGCGAGCGCGATGATGCCTTCGTTGACTTCGCTGCGGAAGAGTTCTGCCAACTCCTCGGAGCGCAAAGTGGCTGAAAAGAGCGTCTCGCCGGTGAACACGTTCGGCAGCGTGATGGCAATTCCTTTCGAGAACCCGTCGGCGAAGAAAGGCGCGATCACATAGAAAAAGTACAGGATTTGCACCAGCAGAGGGATGCCGCGAATGACTTCGACGTACAAGGTACTGATCGTGTAGAGAATCGGGTTGCGGGAGACGCGCATCAAGCCGGCGATCAATCCAAAAATCAGAGCAAGGAAATAGGCGAGAAAAGTGACGTACAGCGTCAGATAAATCCCGCTGCCCAGAAGCGTGATGATGCTGGTGTAGTCAGGGCTGGTGAAGATGACGAGCGCGGCAAGGACTCCCGCGAGGATCAAGATGATGATCCACCAGGGGACGCGTTCGAGGTTGACGGGGAGAGCGCGCCCCGTTCGTGCTGGCGGAAGGCTGACAGCGCGTGAGCCAAAGTCGGGCATTGAGTTTCCTGTTGGCGTAGGGTCAGGAGGGGGCAGGCGCGCAGGTCGCGCGTACCTTCGCGACCTGCGCGATACCCACGTTGTGCGCTACTTGAGCGGCAGTCCTGCGCCGGTGCAATCAGGTTTCGGGCTGATGTCCTTCCACCATTTCTCGCACAGTTTACTCCAGGTGCCATCGGCAAAGACGGCTTTGAGCCCGGCATCGAACGCGCTCTTGAGTTCAGTATCTCCCTTGCGGAAGACCATCCCCAGGGCTTCGTCGCCAAACTGCTTGCCGGTCAGTTTGATCTTGCCTTTGTTGTCCGCGAGCAACTGGGACGAGGCAAAGGTATCAATGACGACGACATTCGCCTGCTTGTTGATGAGCGCCTGAACAGCGGCAGGAAAGTCTTGGAACTCTTTGACTTGCTTGTTGGGGTCGGCGACTAGTTTCTTCGCCGTGATCGAGTTGGTGGTGCCAAGTTGCACCGCTACGATCACCTCTGGCTTTTTCAAGTCTTCGGGTTCTTTGACGACGGTCTCATCGACGCGCACGAGAAGAACTTGGGTGTTCTTCATATACGGCAGACCAAAGTCCACGGTCTTGGCGCGTTCTTCAGTGATCGTCCAGCCGGAAATGGAGAAATCGTAGGTCTTGTTGTTGACGGCGATCAACAACCCATCGAAATCAGCGGTGATGAAGGTCGGCTTGCAGTTGATCTTTTGGCAGATCGCGTTGACCAGGTCAACATCGAAACCGACGATTTCCTTCTTCTCGTTGACGGACTCGAATGGGGGGTACGTCGTGTCGCTGCCGATCTTGAGGGCGCGCCCTTTCAGGTCGGGCAGAGCGGGCGCTGCCGTCGCTTTGGGCGCTTCGGTCGGCTTGGGCGCGGGCGTCGGGGGAACCGGCGTGGCGGTTGGCGCGGGCGCGCAGGCAGCGATGAGCGCAAGCAGAATAAGACCGAACAGAAGCGTGCGTTTCATAACCTTCTCCTCCTTGAATCGAAAAGATGTCGTCCAAACTGTGATCAAGCGAGAATATGCGTTTACGCTATGCGATTCGATCACCCCCTTTCGCGCGTGGCTCGTGGAGTTGACCGAGAGTATAGCAGAGATAAAGCATCGTGTCAACAATCGTCGAACAGAAAAACCGCCTCCTGTTTGGAAGGCGGTTTGGCATTTCCTGTACGCGTGATCCCTATTGCCCCGGCGTCAGTTGAATGCGGCGGGTTGTGCTGCCGCCGCTGGTAACTTCCAAAACTATGATGTTCATTCCGGGTTGGATATCCGCCAGCGCGCCGGTCACCGTCTTTTGTATGATCACCTTGTCATCCACAGTGACCGTTGTCGTTGTGCCATCGCGCTGCGTGACTGTGATCGTGTTCCCTTGCACACCTTTCACAGTACCGTTAGCAACGGCGCGCCCGGCTTGGCGCGCTCCTTGTGCGGGATCGCTGCCGGCAGGAAACATTCCTGCGCCGGGAGTGCCTCCCGCGCCAGTCTGAAATCCGCGCGCACGCAGAAACTCGGCTTGGACGTTGCGCGCTTGCGCCGATGGTCCAAACTGGTCACCGAGGTAGAACGCGGCGACGCCAACGAGTGCCAGCGTGGCGATGGCGCCGACGATGATGAGAACTTGCTTTGTTTGCATGGGTTGCTCCTCGCAGTGGAATCATCCTTGAGTCAGGGTCTATAGTGATTGTAAAAAAATGTGTCCAACATCAGTTTGCCGATGTAGCAAATCAAGACGAAGACGACGACGGGAACTTGTACGTAGGGGAACCAGGCCTCGCGCGCGAACGATGGCAGCGGCGCGCTCGCCAGAAGCCACGCGAGCAGCGCCGCGATCACGACCTTGAGAATGAACGAGCGCCAACGCCCGTACACGATCGCCTCGAGCGGCGAGCGGCGCGTGACGGGCGACGCCCATTCCGTCGCCCGTCACATATCGCTCACCGCGCTATCGCCTGAAGGGGAGCACCCCGCGCCCTTTACCGGGCTGGGCGAAACGGTCCTTGAGCCGATTCTCGAGTTGACCCTTGAATTGTTGTATCCAAGGTTGCCCAAAGGATTTGCGATTCAGGTCAACGTTCTCTGGTGTAATTTTGGCTTTGAGCGCGTCTGCCTGCGCCTGCGTGATCTTGCCATCCTTGACCGCCTGATCAATGGCGGCTTTTTGCGCGTCCGCGATGGCCGTGCGAAGTTTGGTCACGTCCACATTCTGCTCGCGCGCCAACTCCAGCAGCGTCTTGGTCTTCAGCGCGGTCTGCAAATCGCTCGTGCTCATTCCCAGCGTCTTTGCCGCCGCATCGAGCGCGGCGTCCGCCACCGAGGTGAGCGCGCCGCCGCGTCCCCACGCCAGGGCGATGCCCGGCAGTCGCTGCGTCATCCGATCGGCTTGCGCCTGCGTCAGCAATCCTTCCTTCACGGCTTGGGTCGCGGCTTCCTTACGCGCGTCCGTCATCGCCGTTTGCAGTTTCTCGACGGTCGTGCCGAGTTTCTGCGCGAGGATTTGCCAGTACAAATCCGCCAAACTCTTGGGCGGCGTCGTGGTGGGACCCTGCGCCAACGCCACGGTCCCGCCGATTCCAGCGGCGAGCAGGAGCGCGACGAGAATGCCCGCCACAACTACTTTCTTGCCAAACATGTCCAACCTCCTGTTGGTTTCTTGCGGAGCGATTTCCACCCTATAACACGAACGAGAGCCCAAAAAGTTTCAACTCACCGATTCGTCCAATCCGCCACGCGCTCGTTCGAAAAGTTGTAGTAAATGGGCAGTACATCCGTTACCGATTTGAGCGCTTGGTGCAAGCCCGTTCCATCCGCGTTCACGACGAAGAATTCCCATTGGCCATTCCGATCGGAGAGGAACAGGACTTGGGCACCATCGGGCGACCATGTCGGCGCGACGTTGTTGACGACGGCGAACGCGAGTGGGTCCTGTCGTGTCAATCCGATCATTCCACTGCCATCCGCATTGATCACGCCGATTTCCCAGTGATCGTGCTGGCGGAACATAAACGCGAGCTTGCTCCCATCCGGGCTGTAGATAGACGATTGCACGTTGGGATTCTGCGTGTACAGCGTCCACGCGTCACCCCCCTCGATGCTCGTCGCCATAATGCCGATTTGCGCGTCCGCGTAGGCAATCGTCTTGTTGTCGGTGTGCCACGTCGGCGAGAAACAGTGTTTGGTGCAGCGTGGCTCGCTGAATGCTAGGGTGTTGACATCCACGACGGCTATCTTCCACCAAGGGTCTGCCATCGCGGTGAAACAGAAACGACCGAAGCAAAAAGTGGAATCGTACTGCGGTCCGCCGTTCGGACGCGTAAACGCGACGCGAGCGCCATCCGGACTCCACTGCGGCGAAAGAGGTTGCCGCGCGCTGCTGATGTTGCGCTCGTTCGATCCATCCGCCTCGGCGATGTACACCCCGGCGGGATGCTCCCAGCGCGTCAACGCGATCTGCTTGCCATCCGGCGACCAGGCCGGGTCGAGCCCGGTGCTGACGCGCGCGAGTTGCGAGCCATCGCCGTTCACCGTGTAGATGTTACCGCCGCTCGCTTGTTGGAAAACGATCTTGCCTGGCAGCGTCGCGGTTGGAATCGGTGTAGCGAGGAATGGTGTCGGCGCGCGCGTCGGTGTGGGAGTCGGCGCAAGGCGAACGTTTTCGCCCTTGACGTTCAACCGAAACACAATCGGCTGTGCGTTCTGATTCGAGACGACGGCAAAAAATCGTCCGGGAAAGTTGAACGCGCCACGCCAGTAGAGATCGTAAATCGCTTCTGGGGTGTGCGCACCCGGCTTGCTCCCCCAGCCAATCGGTTTCGTAGTTGGGTCTTGCAGCCATGCTGTGGCTTGCATCGGTGTAAAGATTGCCAACTGAATGTGGCTTGTGCCATCGTCTTCCACCATCGCTTCGATCTTCGACCGGTCGCCAGTGTAGTCAAAATAGAACCACAGCGACGCGTTAGGCGCGAGCGTTTGCCACGCCCCGGTCACCCGCAACGGATCGAGCGGACTCGCGCCGGTCGGCGCGTCGGCAAAGACAGCCGGCGCGGCGAGAGCCGCGAGAGCGATGAACAAGACGGCGCTAAATTTCCAGTGTTTCACTGTTCCTCCCCACCGAGGTTTACGGCATACTCCTGACTGTTGGCGATCCAGTGTCCTACTCGTACCGCAGCGCGTCGATCGGGTGCAACTGCGCGGCGCGATTGGCTGGATAGATGCCAAAGAACAGCCCTACGCCCATCGAAAAAAGAACGGCGAGCAAAATCGAATCGGGATCAACGACGGTGTTCAACGTAGCGCTGCCTACCGAAAAGCCGGAGATCAGCCGCGCGATCACCGCACCTAGTATAATCCCGATGGCGCCGCCCGACAAACTAAGGACGACGGCTTCGGTCAAGAACTGCGCCAGAATATCGCGCCGGCGCGCCCCCACCGCCTTGCGGATGCCGATCTCGCGCGTTCGTTCGGTCACCGAGACGAGCATAATGTTCATAATCCCGATGCCGCCGACGACGAGCGAAATGGCGGCGATGCCGCCGAGAAAAATCGTCAGCGTGCCGGTCACTTGAGCGGCGGTATTCAGAATGTCTTGCTGGCTTTGGATGGTGAAATCGTCCTGGAACAGGACGCGATGTCGCTCGCGCAGAATCGCACCGATGTCTTCGACGACCGAGTTTTGTACCGACGGATCGCTGATCTTGACGTTGATGAGGCTCACATTGTTACCGCCGCGAAACCGATCGCGCCCGAACAAGCGCGTGCTCGCGGTCGTAATCGGCACGAACACCTGCATATCGGCGTTCATAAAACCGGTGCCGCCGCGCGGCTCCATCACGCCGATCACGCGAAAGTTCTGGTTGTTGATGCGAATCATCTGTCCAATCGGATCCACGCCATCGAACAGGTCTTGCGCTACCTGCGCGCCCAGCACCGCGACGGTCGAGTTCGCGGAAACATTGGTCGCCGCGATGAAATCGCCGCTGGCGAGAGTGACGTTCATCGTGTCTAGATATTCGGGCGTGACCCCGACAACGCGCGCATTCGTGTTGTTGCCCAGATAGGCGATTTGCCCGAATCCTTCCACTTGCGGCGCGATGCCGAGCACATTGGGCAAGCCCTGCAACGCCTCTGCATCCTCGCGCGTCAGCGTCGCCGCAGACCCTTCGGCAGTGCGCACGCCCCCTTGCTGGGTCGAACCCGGGCGAATGAACAGCAAGTTGGTGCCGATGGCTTGAATCTGCGAAGTGATCGTTGCCTGCGCACCCCGTCCGATGGACAGCATCGCGATCACCGCCATCACGCCGATGATGATGCCGAGCATCGTTAGTCCAGAGCGCAGTTTGTTCGCGCCGAGACTCCGCAGCGCGATGCGGACACTCTGCATAATGTCCATCGAGCGCCTCTCAATCGTTCACAATGAGACCATCGCGCAGGCGAATCGTCCGCTGTGTCTGTGCCGCGATGGTAGGGTCGTGTGTGACCAGAATCACCGTCAAGCCGCGCTCGCGATTGAGCGACTTGAAGATGCTCATAATCTCCGCCCCCGCTTTAGAATCGAGGTTGCCGGTCGGTTCATCCGCGAGGATGATGCTGGGATTGTTGACGAGGGCGCGCGCAATCGCGACGCGCTGCTGCTGCCCTCCCGACAATTCGTTCGGCCGATGGTGCACGCGATCAGCCAAGCCAACGGCTTCGAGCGCGGCGAGGGCGCGCTGCCGGCGATCGGGCGCGCCTGCATAGACCATCGGCAGTTCCACTTGATCGAGCGCGGGGGTGCGCGGCAACAGATTGAATGTCTGGAAGACGAATCCGATTTTCTTGTTGCGGATCGTGGCTTGCGCGTCGTCGTTCAACTTGGAAACGTCAATGCCATCCAGAACGTACGTGCCGCTCGTCGGGGTATCGAGGCAACCAATGATGTTCATCAATGTGGATTTGCCCGAGCCCGAGGGTCCGATGATGGCGACCATCTCGCCGGCATCCACTTGGAACGAAACGCCGTTGAGCGCGGGTACCTGGATATCTCCCATCTGATAAATCTTTTTGACGTTTTCGATTTCGATCATTGGCGCCATTTTAGATTTCCTCATTAAGGTTTGACGACGAACATTCCACCGCCGGGAATTCCCAGCCCACCGCCACCCGATTGTCGCAATTGTGTCGGATTGATGACGATGGTGTCCCCTTCTTGCAATCCGCTCGTAATTTCGGCGAATTGGTCATTCGTCAGACCGACGGTGACTGGTACGGTAATGTTCTGTCCTTTGTATTGTACGGTCACGTTCTTTTGATTGCCGGATGTGCGGATGGCGCGATTCGGCACCAGCAGTACGTTCTCGCGCCGCTCCACGATGATGGAAACGCTCGTCGTCATTCCCGGTTTGACGGCGCCATCGTTCTGGGTGAGGGTGACAAAGACCGGGTAGTTCACAACCCCCTGCGTCACCACGCCCACCGGACCGACGGCGGCGACCTCTGCCGCGTACGTTTTGCCCGGCAGCGCATCGAGCGTTAGTTGCGCGGTCTGCCCGGCTTTGATTTTTGCCACGTCCACTTCGGCGAGGGTGACGCGCACTTGCAGTTTGGAAAGGTCAACGACGGTGACGGCGTTGCCGGACGCGGTGTCGCCGACGGAAAAGTTCACCGCCGATACGTAGCCGTCGAAGGGCGCGACGAGGCGTGCTTTTTCCAGGTTGCGTTTGGCTTGTTCGAGTGCGGTTTCTGCGTTTTCGAGCGATGCCTGCGCGGTTCGCAGCGACGTATCGAGGTTGTGTTGCGCTTGCTCTAGCGCGACCTGCGCGCTATCGAATTGCGTTTGCGCTTGCTTGAGCGCGCTATCGTTGATGTTGGCGGCAGTAATCTGGTAATTGGCGAGCGCGGACTGGTAATCAATCGTCGCGGTTTGGAGCGTTTGCGCTTGCGTCGTCATTCCCACATCGCCGCGCCATGCAATCGCGTTGTAATCGCCCTGCGCTTTTTGCAGCGCGATCGTCGCCTTGTCCAACTGCGCTTTGGCGACGAGCAGCGAATTGGCGTTCTGCGCGTTCTTCGCTTTGGCGGCTTCGAGGTTTGCCTGCGCGCTGGTAAAGTTGGACTGGGCGTTGCGAAGCGCGAATTGCAAATTGGCTTTGGTCGCCTCGAAATTCGCTTGCGCGCTGACAAAGTTCGTCTGGGCAGTCTTGAGGGCGAGTTCGAGGTCAGCGGTGTCCAGTTCCATCAAGACCTGACCCTTTTTGACTGGGTCGCCTACCTGCACGCTCACTGTGGCGACGCGCCCGGACGTTTGGAAACTCAGCACCGCGTCTTCCGGCGCGAGGACGTTACCCGCCGCGTTCACTGTGGCGACGAGCGTACCGCGCTGTACGGTAGTCGTTTGCGCCTGCACTGTGGCGGTTGGGGCGGTGGTCAATTGACGAAAGACGAAAATTGCCGCGACGATGACCAGTGCCACGACGATGATTCCGATGATAACCCGGTTGCGTTTCATGCCATCCTCTTCTGATAGAGTATTTCTTTGCAGAGACGATCACGACCGCGCGGGAGGCGCTCTCCTGGTGACGCGGCTCTGCCGCGCTATTGGAGTTCGCCGGGCAGAGGCGTTTTTCGCCAGCCCGCCGGCAGGTGGTTCACCGGCAGCGCCTGAATCCAACGCGCTTTGATTTGATGGTGCTCATTCGGCGCGCCGATGACTGCCACATAGTCGCCGTTTTTCAAGTCGCTCACCGAGATCTTCTGGCGGTTGCGTTCGATGCGCGTGTTCTTGTCGAACAGCACGGTATTCATTTTGCCATCGCGCGATTGGACGATGAGCGATTCCGCTCCGATCTCTTTCAGAGTTCCCAGCGTGCCATAACCGCTAACTAGCGCGGGTGCGCGCCGCAACCACGGGCGAGGCGCGTTTCCCGCCGTCGCGCGCCCCAGCAGAATGCCGACTCCAAAGACGAGCGCGAGCACCACCAGCGCGCCCAAGCCGAGCAGACTGTACCACATCCATCTTTTTTGCATCGAAGCTTGCCAATCGCACCAAAGGATTATTGCGCCTTTGGATTAAAAGAGAATGAGAAAATGATGAGCAGTTACTTGAACGCCAGCGCCGGTGGACGCGCCGTTTCCACTAGTTGCTGGGCGAGAATGAGGGCGGTGAGCAGAGCGAACAGAGTCAGTGCGATCTCCCCTATAGGCAACAGTTCGATGAGCGCGAAAACGGCGTCGAACGAGTACGTCGAGAGTAATTCCGGTTGGCTAGCCAACAGCGACGCAAAGTACAGCGCGCCGTTGTCTTCGAGCACGAACAGCATCTCCAGCCCGAACCACACCGCGAGCAGGGCGGAAAAGAAGGTGGCGACGGCAATGAGCGGCATCCGCGCGCGCCGCGCCTCTTCTTGGGCAACTCGGAGTTCGATGACGGCGCAGATACGCGCGGCGAGGTCGCGCGGGGTCTCGGCGCGGGGGAGGGTCTGTAACGCGGTCTCCACCCGTTGGGCGCGCGCGGTACGGGCGCGGCACCGCGCGCACACGGCAAGATGTTCGTGCGCCCACGCATCCAAGCCCTGCTCAATATATGCCTCGATTTGTTCGTTGGTCAAATGCTTCTCACTCATCATTGGGACCTCTTGGGGCTGGCGGCGCGGTGCGCAGCATCGTTCGCAATTGTTGCTTGGCGCGACGCAGATGCGTCCGCACCGTGTTCAGCGGCAAGTTCAGGATCTGTGCGATCTCTGCGTACGAGAAACCTTCGACGTAGCGTAATGTGAGTGCGGCGCGATACCGCGCCGGCAAGCGTTCCATCGCCGCGTGCAGTTCGGCGCGCAATTCCTCGTCCGCCATCTGTTCCCACAGCGCGGGAGCATCGTCCAGCATCACCTCGTCCGCGTGGGGGGAATCGGCGCGCCAATCGTCGAACGAGACCGCGCGCTTTTTGCGTCCCGCGTCACGGCACAGGTTCAGCGCGATGCGAAAGAGATACGGCTTGAAAGGCAAATCCGTGCGAATCCGATCGAGCGCGCCGACGACGCGCAGAAACGTTTCCTGCGTGATGTTCTCTGCCTCCATCGCGTCGCCAAGCAATCGAAAGGCAAAGTTGTAGAGCGGTGCGGTGTAGCGCTCTACCAGCGCGCGAAACGCGCGCGGGTCGCCTTGTTTGTATTGTGCAAGCAACGTTTCGTCGGTCGGTTCCATCGGCAACATCGCGTACTATCTATAGCACGAAGTTGGGTGCGAAAAGTTTCATTTTTGACAGCGGTTGAAACCGCAACTTTGCAACAGCCGTGTCGCCAGAGGGACGCTCTTGACACGCACCCAGCGAAATGGTATGCTGGCGCTATGGTGATTCGCTCCGCGCGTGGCTATGTCTTCGTTGTCGTGGCGGCGTCAGTGTGGGGGACGCTCGGACTCTTTTTCCGTGCGCTCCACGATGGCTATGGCTTGTCGGCGCTGACGATAGCATTTGGGCGCGCGAGCGTCGCAGGGGTCATCTTGGTTGCCGCGTTGGCGGCGACGCGCCGGCGATGGTTACGTGTGCCGATGCGCGCGCTGATATTTTTCGCCGCCTATGGTTTCTTTGGCGTCGCCGCGTTCTACGTGGCCTACACGCAGGCGATCATTCAAACGAGCGTGACGACAGCGGTGATGCTGCTCTATACCGCGCCCGCGTTCGTCACGTTGATCGCGTGGCGGGTGTGGTGCGAGCCGCTGACGGCGCGCAAACTGGTCGCGCTCGCGCTCGCCTTCGGCGGCTGCGCGCTCGTGGCGCGCGCGTACGACCCGGCCCAGTTGCGTCTGAACGGCGTCGGCGTTCTGTTCGGCTTGGGGGCGGGACTGATGTACGCGCTCTACACCATCTTTAGCAAGTTTGCGCTCGCGCGTTATTCGCTGGGGACGGCGCTCGCGTACGCCCTTGGCTTCGGCGTGCTGTTCCTTGCTCCGTTACAAACGCGCGACGCGTTCGCGCCGCTGACGCGCGAGCCGGGGGCGTGGGTCTTGCTGCTGGGACTCGCGCTGGGACCCACCCTCGGTTCGTTGCTGCTGTACACGGCGGGCTTGCGTTTTGTGCCGGCGAGCGACGCCAGTCTCGTCGCGACTATCGAGCCGGTCGTCGCGAGCGCGCTCGCATTTCTCATTCTTGGCGAGCGACTCGAACCGCTGCAGATTTTGGGCGGCGCGATGGTGCTGGGGGGCGCGGTGGTTATACTGCGCACGGGCACCGATTTTGCCTCCCAACCTTCGAAAAAGCGCAGGGTGTGAGCGGGGCGCCGTAGAGCGGCTTAGCCTAGATTTCGCACCCGCGCGCTTGATAAGACAGATGGCGTAGCCAAACTGCCAATACCGCCTGACCCCCTATCGCTCGGGCTAGGGTGCGAAAGCGAGGCTTAAGCGGGGCGCAGCCAGAAGAGGAGCGCGAGAGCGCCGAGAACGATCATAGTGAATTCGATGAAGATGATGCGGTTGAGTCGTTGCCACAAGTACTGCTGGGTGATGCCGGTGAACGCATAGAAGAAGACTAGGAGCGTCGCGCCGCCCACAAGGCCAGTCACGTTCCAATAGTTGAGCGCCCACACGATTTCGCTCATGACCAAACCGACGACAGCCGCGTACAGCCAGGTACGCCAGAACTCGGCTTCACTGCCGCGAAACAATTCGAGCGCGAGCAGCCCGGCGGCAATGCCGACGGCGGGCGCGGAAAAGAGGCTGCGCATCTTCCAGTTGTAAATCGTCGCAAAGAGTGCTAGCCCGACGAGGTACGCCGCCATGTTCACGCCCAGACGCGCCACGCTGTAGCGCGGGTCGTTCAGGTCAATCGTCGTGTATTCACCGAGAACGACTGCAACCAGAAATGCGCCGGCACTCGCGACGAGGAGAAGCGCGTACGCACCGACCGCGCGCACATCGGCGAGCGAGAGGAGCATCGTCGCCGTGACGACGGTCAGCGCGGGTAGAATCCACAGGATGAAGATATAGCGCGTTTCGATGAGGTGAACGCGCGGATGCGCGCGGACGATCGAGTTGACGCCAGCGGCGGTGAGCGCGGCGAGGAGGAACCCCATCAACCATGTCCCCGAGATGATGAAACTCGCCTCTGAGCCGAGAAACGAAAACTCGACGCGATGGGCGGGAAGATCGAGGACGAGCGAGAGGGTCAGTCCAACAAGCACGAGGCTGGTGAGCAGGCTCAGCCGATCGAGCGGCGCGGGTCCGCGTGTGGCTGGGGCAGGCGATTGTTCGAGCACGCGGGTATCATAATCTTCGAAAGGGTTTTTGTCAAACGATGGAACTTGTACTCTTGGCGCTGATGGGTTGGCTAGTGGGCGCGCTGGTCAATCGAATGGCGGACAATTTGCCGGCGCAGCGTTCGTTCCTCAGCGCGCCGCAGTGCCCTTACTGCGGCACGCTTCGCCCCGTTGGCGATCAACTGGCTGTGCTACGCTTTCTGCTGCGGCGCGGTTATTGCTCCAATTGTCACGCGCCGATTGGGCTGCGCGCGCCTCTCGTTGAAATCGCCAACGCGAGTGCGTATGTCTTTCTCTGGACGCGCTACGGGGCGACGTTGCAGTGGCTCTTGCTCGCCATCTATACGACGATCTTTCTCCTCGTCCTCGTGACCGATTGGGAACATCGGTTGGTTTTCAACGTCGTCATCCTCCCGGCGATTGTTTTTGCCGTGCTCGCTAGTCCGTTTTCGAATCTGGGCTGGCAGCGTGCGCTGCTCGGAGGCGTAGGCGCGTTCGTCATCGTATTCGCCATCTACATTTTCAGCCTAGTTTTCTCGCGCGTGCGCCGCATCGAAATCGCGGGAGGCGCGTTTGGGCAAGGGGATGTGACGCTCGCGACGTTCGTTGGCATCGTCACCGGCTTTCCGGCGGTCTTTGCCGCGATCGTGTACGCGATTCTGCTGGGCGGCGTCGGCGCGATTTTGGTTCTGGCGTACGAACTGCTCATGCACCGGCGGCTCGCGCTCACGGCGACGATTCCGTACGCGCCTTTCTTTTGCATCGCGGGCTGGGTGGTGATGGTGTTTCCGAATGGAATCTGGGGTTAGGGCTTGCAATTCGTTCTTTTCGTGGTAAAATGCCGCACGACAATTCGTTGCCGAGGAAAAAACAATGTCCACTGATGCTCCGATGTTCTGCGTCAATCATCCCCACACCGAAACGTTGTTGCGGTGCAACAAATGCGGCAAGCCGGTCTGCCTCAAATGCGTCGAATGGACGCCGGTAGGGTATCGTTGTAAGGAATGTTTGAACGTTCAGCAAGCGGGCTATTACACTGCCACTCGACTCGATTACACGCTCACCGCGCTCATCGGCGCAATCACATCGGCGCTGGCGGGCGCGGTGGCGGCGTGGTTGGGGGGTTTGTGGCTCATCACGATTTTTTACGCGCCGGCCGCTGCCACAGGCATCGCGGAGATCATTCGTTACGCGATTGGCAAGCGGCGCGGCAAGTACCTCGCGCTCGTCGCGTGCGCGGTCTTTATCATCGGCGGGTTTGTCGGCGCGGGCGCGCTAGCGCGCTTGACCTGGAGCGCGTTTCGCTTCGATCTGGCGCGTTTTGCCGCGCGCGTGTTCCTCGATATTGGCGTCTGGATTTTCATCGCGCTGGGCGCGAGTACCGTTTACGCGCGGCTGCGCAGTTAGTTGACTCGTTGACTCGTTGGATCGTTGGATTGGAATTCAACGATCCAACGAGCCAACGACCGAACGATTCAACGGAGTCACGATGCTGGCAGAAATTGACATTGCGAATTTTGCGATCATCGAACATCTGCATTTGCAATTTCATCGCGGCTTTAACGTGATGACCGGCGAGACGGGCGCGGGCAAGTCCATCATCATTGACGCGGTGGGGATGCTGCTGGGCGGACGCGCGCAGAGCGAGTTCGTGCGCGCGGGCGCGGACAAGGCGCGCGTCGAAGGGACGTTCCTGCTGAACGATGCCGCGCGCACCAACGTTTTCCCGATTCTCGACGAGATCGGTATCGAACACGAGGACGAGGCGCTCATCATCACGCGCGAGATTCATCGCGAAGGGCGCAACGTCTGCCGCGTCAACGGGCGCACCGTGACGATGCACACGTTGCAGCGCATCGGCGAATTTCTGGTTGACATTCATGGTCAGAGCGAGCATCTTTCGCTGTTGCGCGTGCGCGAGCACGTGGATTTTCTGGATCGCTATGGCAATTTGTGGGAACAGCGCGCGCGGGTGGCGGAACAAGTCAAACAACTGCGCGCGGTGCGGAATGAAATCAAGGCGTTGATGGTGGACGCGCGCGAAGTGGCACGGCGCGTGGATCGGCTAACGTACGTGGTTGCGGAAATCAGCGAGGCGAATTTGAAGATCGGCGAGGAAGAAGCGCTGAAGCAGGAACGCGAATTGCTGGGCAATGCCGAACTGCGCGCCAACCTCGCCGATCGCGCGTATCGCGCGCTGTACGGCGCGGGCGAAGAGGACCAGGGCGCGATAGATTTGCTGAACGAAGCGCTGCAAGCGGTGACGGGCTTGGAAAAGTATGATGCGGCGGTGAAGAGCGCGCGTGAGGAAGCCGAAAGCGCGGCGGCGCAGGCGGACGATTTGGCGCGCGCGTTGCGCGCGTATCGCGATGGCGTGGAGCATGACCCGGCGCGCCTCGCGCAGATTGACGAGCGGCTCGATTTGATTTTTCGCTTGAAGCGCAAGTACGGCGATACGATCGAAGAGATTATCCGGTACGGCGAGAACGCGGCGGCGGAACTCGCGACGATTTCGCACAGCGAGGAACGCACGAAGGAATTGCAGCAGCAAGAGGCGCAACTGCTGGAGGAGATCGCCGCTCTCGCGGGGGATTTGTCGCGCGCACGGCGCGACGCTGGGCAACGTCTGTCGCGCGAAATCGAGGCACAGCTGCAAGACCTGGGGATGGCAAAGGCGAAATTCGGCGTTGCGTTGGAGCGCGCGGACGACGCAAACGGTCCCGCCGTCGAGGGGCGGCGCGTCGCGGTGG
Source organism: Anaerolinea sp. (assembly GCA_020722265.1). GTDB lineage: Bacteria > Chloroflexota > Anaerolineae > UBA4142 > UBA4142 > DYLA01. The sequence goes on along the minus strand of DYLA01000023.1, from coordinate 964 downwards.
ACACGACGGGGATCGATCGCGTGGAATTTCTCGTGTCGCCGAATCCGGGCGAGCCGCTCAAGCCGCTGGCGAAGATCGCTTCGGGCGGCGAAACGTCGCGCTTGATGCTCGCGCTCAAATCGGTGCTGGCGGTGGCGGACAATACGCCGACGCTCATCTTCGATGAGATTGACCAAGGCATCGGCGGGCGCACTGGCGGCGTCGTCGGTAGCAAGTTGTGGGCGCTCACACCGAGCGCGCAAAAAATCGCCGCGGTGCCGCAGCACCAAGTCATTTGCATCACGCACTTGCCGCAAATCGCCGCGTTCGGCGACGCGCATTTCAAGATTCGCAAGGAAATCGTCGGCGAGCGCACGATCACGCAGATCGCGGAATTGAACAACTCGGCGCGCATCGAAGAAATCGCGCAGATGCTCGGCACGGAGACGGCGACGACGCGGCAGAACGCGGAGGAGTTGCTGCGCGAAGTTGCAAACGCGAAGAAGAGGGCAGTAGGCGGGAGGCAGTAGGCAGGAGGCGGGAGGCGGGAAGCGGGAGGCAGGAGGCAGGAGGCGGGAGGCAGGAGGCAGGAAGCAGGAGGCGGGAAGCAGGAGGCAGTATGCAGGGGTTTCGAGATTTGAGGGTGTTTCAGTTGGCGTACAAATTGGCGATGGAGATTTTCGAAGAGTCGAAATCGTTTCCAAAGGAAGAGCGGTACTCGTTGACCGATCAAATTCGGCGTTCGTCGCGGAGTGTGGTTGCAAACATCGCTGAGGGTTATCGCAAACGGCAGTATCCGAATATGCTCGCGAGCAAATTCGCGGACGCAGATGCTGAGCCTCGCTTTCGCACCCTCGCCCAAGCAATAGGAATGAGCGGTTGAGACGCTTGGGCGGGGTGTTGAGACGCCCCGGCGGGGCGTCTCTGCTGGTTGGCTTATTCAAGCGCGCAGGTGCGAAATCTAGGCTGAGGCAACCGAAACGCA
>DYLA01000022.1:2757-23942 GCA_020722265.1 Anaerolinea sp. | reverse complement strand
ATGCGCCGAAAAATCCACGTTGGACTACGCACTTTCAAGTTGATGCACTACTAGGGTCGCTGGTGATGTGAAGAGGATCGAAAATGAAGTGGTTTCTCGGCAACGTGCGGGAGATGAAAAAATTCTCGACAGAGCGGCTCTCGAACGTCAACCTGTTCGACGGCGAAGCGTTCTTCGGACGACTGCTCTGCTTTTCGCGCGGACAGGTCGTGCCGTACCATCGGCACGATCACGTGGACGAGGTCTTTGACGTGCTGGAGGGCGAAGGGACGATTCTGCTCGACGGGCGCGAGGTGCGCGGCGCACCCGGCACGATCCTCTACGTGCCGGCGCGCGTCGAACACGGATTCCGCGCGGATGGGACGGAGCAGTGGATCGTGCGCGAGACGGTCCACGAGCGCGTTTACGCTGGGCGCGCCGTCAAGATGGTGGTGCGCGCTGCGCTGAGACGGTTGCCGGTGATCGGTGTGCGATTCCGCCGCGCGGACTGAACGCTCGTTCAGCGTCGAACAGGTGCAGCGGTTGCGCGGCACCTGTTTTTCGTGTGTCGAGTTCACCGAACAATCCGATTTCGAAAGGAACTATGAATCGCAAACGACAGATCGCATCCCTTGCGATCTTGAGCCTACTGTTCATCTGCATTTGTGCGCTCGGATGCGGCGCCTTGGTCTGGCGGGCATCCCAATTTTCCCCGCTGCCGCCTTCAGCGAACGCGACGGCGCCCGCGCTGGGGCGAATGGTCACGCCGGCAGGCACCACCACGCGCGCGACGGCGGATGCGCTGCAACGCGCGCAGATTCCGGCGCGCGACCTGTACCAAATCGTCCCGCGCTTGCGGAAAGATTTCACCCCCGTGCCAATGCCGACGCCCGCGCCGCGCGCGTATCCGGTCGGTGCACGTGAATCTTTCTACGTGATCGAAGACGCATCCTCCGGCAAGTATCGCCTGGCGAACGCGACGCTGCGCGTCGTCTCGCAGTACGGGCTCTTCTGGGTCGAAGAGGGGTTGCGCTATGACCCCGCCGCGCTGCAAAAATCGGCAGAATTTTTCGATCGCTCGGTCTATCCGACGAACGTCAAGTACTTTGGCGAGGTGCCGCCGGGCTTGGACGGCGAAGCGCGGATCCACATCTTGAACACGCGGTTCGAGGACGCTGCCGGTTATTTCAGTTCCGAAGACACGTACCCGCGCGCGCTCGCGCCGTACAGCAATCAGCGCAACGTCATTTATATGAATATCGAAGTACTCCAGCCGGGAGGCGATGAATACAATGGCGATCTTGCGCACGAGTTTCAGCATCTCATCCATCACTATCAGGCGCGTTTCAAGACCGGCTGGGTTGACGAAGGGATGGCTGATCTGGCGATTCGCTTGAACGGCTTGCCGGTCGGCGGGGTGCTTGGCGTTTTTGCGCGAAATCCGGACACGCAGTTGAACACATGGGCGGACGATCCGCAGGAATCGTACGCGCACTATGCCGCGTCGTATCTCTTTTTCGCTTATGCCGCCGAACGTTTCGGCTCCGAGTTCACGCGCGCGGTGATTCACGCGCCGCACGAGGGCGTGAAAGGTGTCCAAGCCGCGCTCGATGAACGCGCCAATGGAATGCGCTTTGAAGATCTGTTCGCAGAGTGGGCGGTGACGAATTATCTGAACGACCCCGCGGTCGGCGATGGACGGTACGCGTATCGCCACGAAGGGAGTTTCCGTATCGCACGCGCGCCCTCGCTGTCCGACTATCCGATGACGCGCGCGGTGCAGACGCATCAGTACACAGCGAGTTATGCCGTCCTCCAACCGACGGTGGGCGATGTGACGCTCTACTTTACCGGCACGACGACGGCGAAACTGATCGCCGCGGACGCGCACTCGGGACGCTGGGTGTGGTACTCGAATCGCGCCGATCTCTCGGATATGACGCTGACGCGTGCGTTCGACCTGACGCGCGCACAAGACCACGTGACGCTGCAATTCTGGACGTGGTACGACATCGAAGCGGATTTCGATTACGCGTACGTCGAGGTTTCCACCGATGGCGGCAAGACGTGGGATATTTTGCCGGGCACGCGCACGGTGACGACGAACCCGAATGGCGCGAATTACGGGCACGCGTTCACCGGACATTCCGGCGTAGCAGGCAAAGCGCCGGCGCAATGGGTGCAAGAGCAGATGGATCTATCGGCGTACGCGGGGAAGCAAATCTATCTGCGGTTCGAGTACATCACGGACGACGCGTACAACGCGCCCGGCTGGGCGATTGACGATATCGCGATTCCGGAAATCGGCTACCACGACGACATCGAGAGCGGCGAGGGGGGATGGGGGGCGGCGGGATTCATTCGCAGCGACAATGTCCTGCCGCAAACGTACGTCGTCCAGTTGATCGAGCAGGGGACGACGACGCGGATCGTCCGCGTGCCGCTCGACGCGCAGAATCGCGGCGCATACACCCTCAATGGATTCGGCAAGGATGTCTTGCGCGCCGTGCTCGTCGTCACGCCCTTTGCGCCGACGACGACGGAGACGACGGAATACCAAGTCGGAGTTGCGCGGCGGTAATATGTTCTTCTTTGTTATCGGCACGCTCCTGCTTCTGGCGTTCCTCGCGTGGGCAACTTGGCGCACTGCACAGGTCTTGCGCGGCCTCGCCCCGACGATGAATATGCTGCTCCTCCCCGCCGAAAACGCGCTGCGGCTCGCGCTCATTGGCGTCTGCATCGTTCTCGCGCGCGTCAGCGGGTTGCCGGACGTGCAGTTCGGCTGGCGCGCGGATGCGTCCGCGCGCGCCGCGCTCATCGGCGCGGCGGTGGGAATCCTCGTCGCCGTGATGGTGCCAGTGGTCACGCGTTTTGCCATCGCGCGGTTTGGCGCGCGCATCTACTCGCCGATCGTGATTCGCAGCGTGATGCCGCGCCGTCGGCGCGAGTGGGTGTTGGTGCCGCTGGCGCTCGTTCCTGCCGTCGCGCTCGAAGAGTTGCTCTTTCGCTCGCTGCTGCTCGGAGGATTCGGCGTGTTTGTGCCGTCGCTCGCGCTCGCGGTCGTGTGGTCAATCGTCTTTGGGATGATGCACGCGCCGCAGGGAGTGCTCGGCATCGTCGTCGCGGCGGCACTGGGGCTGTTGCTGGCGTGGTTGTTTCTCTTTACGCAAACGCTCCTCGCGCCGCTCGTGGCGCATTATCTCATCAATCTCGCGCAACTCGTGTGGGCGTCGCGCGACAAATTCTGGTTGGAGTATGATTCAGGCAGTCGTTCTTGATCTGGACGGGTTGATCGTGGATAGCGAGCCGTTACATCAACGCGCGTTTTCGATTCTGCTCGCGCGGCACGGCATCCTCCACGAATTCTCGGAGGAGGAGTACGGCCGCGAGTTCGTGGGGATTCCGGTGCGGGAGAACGCGGCGTATCTAATCGAGCGCTTTGGGCTGCGCGGTACGGTGGACGAGATCCTCGCCGAGCGCGAGGCGATTTACGAAGCGTTGATTGCCGACCCGGCGAATCTCGCGCCGATGCCGGGAGCGCTGGCGTTCCTGGACGCGCTGCGGGCGCGCGCGTTGGCGTTGGCAGTGGCGACGGGTTCGCCGCGCCGGCAGGGGGAGCTGATTTTGCGCGGGCTAGGCATCGCCGAATGTTTCCGCGTGCTCGTCACCGGGAGCGACGTGCCGCGCTCCAAGCCCGCGCCGGATGTGTATCTGCGCGCGGCGCGCGAGTTGGGCCTCGCGCCGGCGCGCTGTGTGGCAATCGAGGATAGCGCGACCGGCGTCGCGTCGGCGAAGGCGGCGGGGATGCGGGTCATCGTCGTGCCGAACCGCTATACCGCGCATCAAGATTTGCGCGCGGATGCGCGTGCAGAGAATTTGGAGCAGGCGCTCGCTATGCTCGATACGCGACTCTAAAGCCGGTGTCTTCGCTCGAGTGGAGCGCGGCTGCCCAACTGCGGTACTCGTGCCGGCGTTCCAGAATCTGGGGGCGCGGTGCCCGGTGTTTGTCACGGTTCTCCTCATAGTAACGAGTGGTCTTCCACGAGCACGCGGTCGAACGCGACGCTGAACTCAACGGGATAAAGTGCGCGCGGAGGCTCGTTAACTTGTTGGGGATGGCATTGTCTCGATGAGCCGCGACGGGCAGTCGCCCTATCCGACGTTCAGTGCCCAACGCGGTTTATCACTTGTCCCATCGCGCGAGCCATGCAGGCACCTGGCGCGTGAGGGCATCCCTCACGCCAATCGTCCGTAGAGCGCGGTCATCTCGCGCAGGCGCGCCGCCAGGCTCTCGTTCAGCGCGCCGGGCAGCATCCGCCAGCACCAGTTCGGTGCGCCGGTGGTGCTGGGAGTGTTCATCCGCGCGGCGTGCCCCAGCCCCAGCAAATCCTGCGCGGTCGTCATCGCCGTATGCGCGACGGAACTCCACGTCAAGCGAATCAAATCCCAGGCGATGTCCGTGCCGTCGCGCGCGAGATAGCGGCGCACCCAGTCGCGCTCGCGCTCGGTGGACGTGACTTGATACCAGCCGACGACGGTGTCGTTATCGTGCGTGCCGGTATAGGCGACGACCTCGCGCGTCCAGTGGTGAGGGAGAAACGGATTGTTCGGGTCGCCGTCGAACGCGAATTGCAGCACCTTCATCCCTGGATAGCCAAACTCGGCTTGCAGTGCGTCCACTCCCGCGCGCGAGGCGGCGTCGAAATCTCCCAAGTCTTCGGCAATGATTGCCACCTCGCCGAGCGCGGCGGTGACGGCGCGAAAGAGCGCGGCGCCCGGTCCCTTCACCCACCGTCCCTTCACGGCCGTCGGTTCGCCGGCTGGCACCTCCCAATAATCGTAAAAGCCGCGAAAATGGTCAATCCGCACGATGTCTGCTTGCGTGAACGCCATCTTGAATCGTTCGATCCACCACGCGTAGCCATCCTTTGCCATCACCTTCCAACGATAGAGCGGATTGCCCCACAGTTGCCCGGTGGCACTGAAATAATCCGGCGGCACGCCGGCGACGGCAATCGGCTGTAGATGGCGATCGAGTTGGAATTGGTGTGGATGCGCCCACACGTCCGCACTATCCATCGCGACGTAAATTGGCATATCGCCGATGAGACGGACGCCGCGCGCGTTCGCATAATTCTTGAGCGCGAGCCATTGCTCGAAGAATTGCCACTGCCGATACTGCTGATTCGCGATAGCCTCTCCAAGCGATGTCCGTGCGCGCGCGAGCGCGGTCGCCTCGCGGCGAGCGAGTTCCGTCTCCCACGTGTACCACGGGCGCAGGGCATGGGCTTCTTTGAGCGCGAGGAAGAGCGCGACATCATCGAGCCAAGCCGCGTGCGCGGCGCAAAAACGCGCGAACGCGGCGCGCTCCGGCGCCGGCGCGTGGTCTCTAAAGTTCGCGAAGGCGCGGTTGAGTAGATCGGTTTTGAAGGGAATGACGGCGCCGTAATCCACGCGGTCGTCCGGAAAATCGGGGAGGTCTCGCCAATCGGCAGGCGAAAGATGACCGGCTTGCGCCAACCGCTCCGGACTGATGAGCATCGGATTGCCGGCGAACGCCGAGAGGGCTTGGTACGGCGAGTCGGCATAGCCGGTTGGACTGAGCGGAAGAATTTGCCAGTAGGTTTGTCCCGCCGCGGCGAGCCAGTCCACAAAACGATACGCGGCGTCGCCCAAGTCCCCGATGCCAAAGCGGCTGGGGAGTGATGTTGGGTGCAGCAGGATGCCGCTGCGACGCGGAAACTTCATTCGCGAAGATCTCCCTTCCTCTTCTATTCTACCACCACGCGCACGCCCTCGTCAAAAGCGCGGTACGCTGCCTCCATAATTTTCCAGACCGCGACCGCTTCTTCGCCGGGAATCGGCGGGGGCTGTCCGTCCAAGCCGCGCGTCACCCATTCGGCGATGAACTCGCTGTGAACGACGCCGGCGCGCGGACAAGTCCGGCTTGGGGCGTGGCGTCGGCGCATCGCCGATGCGGATATCTCGATCGTTGTACAGGATGCCTGCTTTCACGGTTCGCTCCCAGTGGGGTGGTTTGCAAGTTTTGCGATTGTGGCGATAATCTGGATGTATCCTGCTCACAGTCGAATGGCGTTCGCGCGCGCAGGTCGCCCGCGTGTGGCCTAGCATACTACAATGTTCCCATTTTGCCAAACGGCCTGATGACTGATGAGCGCGTGCGATCAAACCGTCTTACTGGAGAAAACATTCGATGTTGCCCAAGAGAGATCACACCCAACTGCTCGCCGACCTCGCTGCCGAGTACGCGCGGTACGCGCCCCAATCCGCCGCGCTGCACGCGCGCGCGCAGCAAGTGATGATTGACGGCGGTAGCCATTCGTTGCGGCTCATCCAGCCATTTCCACCGCGCATCGTCCGCGCGCAAGGGGCGCGCCTCACTGACGAAGACGGGCACAGCCTCCTGGACTTGTGGCAGGGGCATTACGCCAACATTCTGGGACACAACCCTCCCGTCGTCACACATGCGCTCGCACACGCCTTCGACTCGGGGTGGGGCTTGCAAACCGGTTTCACCGACCGCTTGCAAATCGAAACGGCGGAAATCATCTGCCGGCAAACTGGCGCGGAGCGCGTCCGCTTTACCACGACCGGCGCGCTCGCGACGATGAACGCGATTATGCTCGCGCGCGCGTTCACTGGGCGCGAGATCGTGATGAAGGTGGGCGGAGGATGGCACGGCGCGCAGCCCTGGGGACTCGTGGGAGTGAATTTCGCGAGCCGCGCCGAGCCGTGGCGCGTCGAAGGCGCGGGCCTACCGCCGGCGTTGGTGCGCCAGGTCGTCGTCAGCCGTTACAACGACCCGGCAATGTTGCGCGACCATTTCAAAGCGTACGGCGACCGCGCCGCGTGCTTCATCGTCGAGCCGTTTATGGGCGCGGGGGGATTTATGCCAGCGGCACCCGAGTATCTCCGTGTCGCGCGTCAACTCGCCGATCAGTACGGCGTCGTCCTCATCTTCGACGAGGTGATCAGCGGCTTTCGCTTTCGCGCTGGCGATCTCGGCTCGCTCTACGGCGTCAAACCCGATCTGGCGACGTTCGCGAAAATCATCGGTGGAGGAATGCCGGTGGCTGCCGTTGCCGGGCGCGCCGACATTTTGAAACTATGCGGACGCGAGGGCGGAAACCAGGTGCGCTTTCCCGGCGGAACATACTCGGCGCATCCGGCCGGGATGTTCGCGGCGAAGACACTCTTGACCTACCTCGTCGAACACGAACAAGAGGTGTACCCGCGCCTCGCCCGGCTGGGCGCGGCGATGCGCTATGCCGTCGAGGAGGCGTTCGCGGCAGAGGGCATCTTGGCGCGCTGTCTCAGCACTCCCAACGACGCGATCCCGGGGAGTTCCTTCGTCGTGCCGCAATTTCCGTACGATGACCAGCAGCCACTCATCAGCCCCGATCAAGTGAACGATCCGGAGGTGTGCGACGTGGCTTTGCGCGATCGCGTCTTTCAACTCGCGTTGCTGCTCGAAAATGTCCACGTCGTTCACGGCGGCGGCGCGGTCTGCGCGGCGCACACCGATGCCGATGTCGCTGAACTGGGTGAAGCGTGCCGACGCGTCGCGCGGCGCATTCGGCAGGGAGGCTCGCGATGAATCGTCGGGCGTTCGAGCGTCTCGTTGCCGCCGCGGTGAACGAACTCCCCGCCGCGCTGCGCCGACAGATCGCCAACGTCGCCATCGTCGTCGAAGAGTTGCCGGATGAAGAGACGCTGGATGCGGCAGGGGTGGACGATCCGTACGACCTGCTCGGCTTTTATCACGGCGTCCCCCTCACCGCGCGGACGCACGATTACGGCTTGGTGTTGCCGGACAAAATCAGCATCTTTCGCCAGCCGATTCTGCGCGCGTGTCGCCGTGATGCCGAGATTCGCGCGACCATTCGCGCGACGCTGCGACACGAACTGGCGCATTACTTTGGGATTGACGACGAGCGGTTGGAGGAGATGGGGGCGTACTAAGTCCGGAGTTTTCTAGTTGATCACTTGCCAAATCTGTGGGTCTTCGCCGCCGGGACGCCACATCACCATCCCGCCGAGTTGCATCTCCTTGACGATCTTCCACGCCTCCGCCACATAGCGCGCGTCCACGAAGAATACCGTGTGCTTGTCCAGCATGTTCGGCGCGCAATCGTAAAAAGCCGGCGGGCAGAGCGAGTGGCGCGGGGTCCAGTACGTCAGGACCGTTTCGCCGACGGAGCCGCGTTCGTCCGACGCGAGATAGTGCTCCTGTCCATCGTAGCGCTGCTTGAGCGACTGGACATCGTTCCACCACAGGGCGGTAGTTTCTTTGGGTCCCCAATCGTATCCGTAGAGATGGATGCCGAGAATCACTTTTTCGTGGGGTACCTGGCTGATGGTGTACGACATCACTTGGCGAATCCACCAGAGCGGCGCGTTCGGCGCAGGCGTGCCGGTTCTGCCGTGATACTCGTACGCCATTACGCGAATCTGGTCGGCGACTTGGCCCAGTGCGGCGTAATCGGCGAATCGCGTGAGTGTCCCGGCGTCATCGGAACGAACTTTGGCGGGGACGGTGACGCTCAGTGTTTTGCCTTCGCTATGTAGGTAGAACGCGAGCGCACCGATGAAATCGCTGAACGGCTGCCGCGCGTCCGGCGGGAGATTTTCATAGTCAATGTCAATCCCATCAATCAGCGGCGAGCGCGCCACCTGCATAATCGCGTTGATGTGTTCGGCGCGCGGTTTGGGGTTCTTGAGAATCGCGGCGATGTGACTCGAATCCCACGTGCTCGAAACGGTCGGGATCACGCGGATATTGTTCGCCCGCGCGAAATCCACGAGCACGGCGTCGTTCACCGGGTCGTTCGCGGTCAGCGTCCCATCCCGTTCGACGGTGTAACTGAACGCGCTGATTTCATTGTACGCTTTGACCTGCGTCGCGACGATGACGATGAGTTGGCGTAGCGGTTCGCGCGAGCCGCTGCGAAGCCACGCGCCGACGACGAGCGGCTGTTTGTTGGTTGTGCTAGGCCGCCCGGTGACGGGAGGAGGCGGGTCGGCAGCGACGAGGCAGACGAGCGAGAGGACACCCCAGAGGACGAGACCTAGCGAAATCGAACGACGCAAATCAATTCTCCTCGAAGAGGCGATGGGTGACTAGGGGTAAGCGTATCCACGTCGCGATTATAGCACAAGAACGCGAGTCGGCAAAAGACACATTTTGCAAAAATCGCAAGGCGTGGTAGAATATTCGCCGAGGTCTGTGTGAGCGAACAACGTAAGCAAATCCCCGCGCCGCGAGATGTCGGCGCGATCACGCAATTCGTCCGTACATTGCGCCTCGTCTGGCGATTGCTCAACGATCCACGCGTCCCGCTGCCTTCCAAACTCATTATCCCCGGCGCAATGGTCTATTTGCTTTTCCCGGTAGATTTTCTCCCCGATGTGATGCTCGGATTGGGACAGTTGGACGATATGGCGATTCTCGGCTTGGCGGTCGCCTTATTCATCGAGTTCTGCCCGCGCAAAATCGTCGAGGAGCATCGCCGCGCCATCGCGGCGGAGGGTGAGACGTCCGAGCCGCCCACCGACAATGTGATCGAAGGGACATACCGCGAGGTGAAGGACGACCACTCCGAATCATCCTGATTTTTCGAAAGGGGTAGGATGGCTGAGGGATTGAAAACATTCCAGCAATCCGCGACCGAGTTGAACGTCTCGGCTAGCACGCTCAAACGATGGGCAAAGGACTTTGCGCCGTTTCTTTCACCCACCGGACCGGTGAGCGGTGATGGTTCCACGCGGCGTTTCAGTGACGAGGACCTGGCGGTACTGCGCCGCGTCAAGGAGCAGTTGGCGAGCGGATTGAGTACCGAAGAGGTAGTGGAGCAATTGCACGCGGAAGGGCGCGGCGAGACGGTCTCAACCGCCCTGGCGATGCGTGAGGGCGCCGGCGCGCAGTCGGCGGCATTCGTCGTGTTGACCGATACCCTGCGCGCGATGATCGAGAATCAGCAGGCGATCCAGAACAGTTTGCAGGTGAATCGCAATTTGCAAGGGGTCATCATTCAGGACAATTTCAATCTCAAAGAAGAGAATATGAAATTGCGCGAGCGGATGCTCAATCTGGAGAAGGAGTTGGCGGAACTGCGCAAACGCGATTCCGAGTACCGCTTGATGTTGGAACAACGCCTGGCGCGTGTCGAGATCGAGGCGCGACGGAGCATCTGGAGCAAGTTGTTCGGGTAGAAAGTCAGAGGTCAAAAGTCAGGTAGCCCTGCGTATGGACGCGGGGCTATTTCTATTCGGAGTGGAGCCGGGCGATGCAAAAGATGCGATTGGCGATTGCGGGACTGGGGAATGTCGGGCGGCGCTTGCTCGAACTGATCGAACTCAAGCGTGAGTGGCTGTGCGCGCGCTTCGATTTGGAACTGGTCGTTGTCGGCGCGTGCGATTCGACCGGCGGAGCGGAGGATTCCGCCGGGCTTGACCTCGCGAGGATGATCGCGCTCAAGCGCGAGAAAAAGGGGCTCGTGTCGTACTCGACGCGCGCACAGCGCGAGATGCACCCGCGCGATCTCGCCGGTTTGGCAGCGGCGGATGTTTTCGTCGAGTTGACGCTGACAAATTTGAAGGATGGTGAGCCGGGCTTGAGCGCGATACGCGACGCCCTCGCGCACAAAAAGCACGTCGTCACGGCGAACAAGGGACCGCTCGTGCTGGCGTACCAAGAACTCGCCGCGCTCGCCCGGGCGAATGGCGTGCGGCTGCTGCACAGCGCGACGGTGACCGGCGGTTTGCCGACGCTGAATCTCGGCGCGCGCGATCTCGGCGCGGCGACAATCGAAAAGTTCGAGGGCGTGGTGAACGGCACGACGAATTACATCCTGTCGCGAATGGCGGCGGGAGAATCGTTCGACGATGCGCTCAAGTCCGCGCAGGCAATCGGTATGGCGGAAGCCGACCCGTCGCTCGACGTGGACGGCTGGGACGCGGCGAACAAACTGGTGATTATCGCGAACGCGGTGCTGCGCTATCCGACGACGCTCGGCGATGTGAGCGTGGAGGGAATTCGCGGGGTTACCCAAGACGATTTGCGCGCGGCGCGGGCGCGTGACCAAGTGATCAAACTGCTCGCACTGGCGGAGCGCGTCGGCGCGGCTTATCGTTTGAGCGTGCGTCCGACCGCGCTCGCCCGAACGCACCCGCTCGCGCAAATCGGCGCGGGGATGATGGGCGTGATCTATCACACCGACATCAACGGCACGATCTTCGCGTCCATCCAAGAACACGATCCGTACCCAACGGCGGCAGCCGTCCTGCGAGACATTGTCGAGTCAAAAAGGTAAAGTGAAGAGCAAAAGCGGCACTGCCGCTGTGCATTTTTACTTCTGTGACTTTTGGGCTTGCAGCGCGGCGGTTACGGTGTCCTGATCGCTCCATGGATACTCGGTCGTGCCGAAACACATCGAGCGTTCGTGCCCCTTGCCGCAAACGATGACGACATCGCCCGCGCGCGCCATTTCGATGGCGAACGCGATGGCTTGGGCGCGATCGTCCACGATGAAATAATCCTCTCGCGCGCGCCGCCCGGCGCGCCGCAGCCCTTGTACAATTTGCGCGTTGATGGCGTCGAGCGATTCGGTGCGCGGGTCTTCTGCCGTCACCACAATCTTGTCCGCGAGTTTTCCGGCGACCTCGCCCATCCTCGCGCGCTTGGCGATGTCGCGCAGTCCCGCGCAGCCGAACACGACGATCACGCGGCCGCGCGAAATCTCGCGCGCGGTTTCGAGCGCGACGCGCAGCGCGTTCGGCGTGTGCGCAAAATCCACAATCGCCGCGAACGGTTCGGCTTGCATCACCTGCATCCGACCAACCACGCCGCGCCCGCGCGCGATCCCCTCGCGCATGGCGTCGAACGGCACGCGCCGCGCTAGCCCCACGCCCATCGCCGCGAGGATGTTCGACACGTTGTAGCGTCCGAGCAGCGGCGACGTGATCTCCAATTCGCCGTGCGGCGTAACGACGGTGAAGCGCAAGCCTTGCGCGGAGTGCTCAATGTCACGCGCGCGAATAAGTGTGACGGGTGACGGGGGACGAATGGCGAGGTTCGTCTCCCCTGCTCCCTTGCTCCCTTGCTCCCCTGCGCTATAGGCAATCTGCTCATCCACCGGAATCTCGCGCAGAAAATCGAACACCCCGCGCGCGTTATCGTCCGCGTTCAGCACCGCCACCTTCGCCGTGCGCGGCTTGCGGTACGCGGTCGCGAGCGCGCGAAACAGCATCGCCTTGGCATCGCGATAGTTTTCCCACGTCTTGTGAAAATCGAGATGCTCGTGCGTGATGTTCGTGACGACGGCGATGTCGAATTCCACCGCGTCAAGCCGATGTTGCGCGAGTCCGTGCGAGGTCGCTTCGATGATGGCGTACTTCGCCCCGGCCTCCACCATCTGCGCGAGGTGACGCTGCACATCCGGCGCGTCCGGCGTCGTCGTGTGCAAGCCGGTGTCTATGGTGCGCTCGCCGATCGTCGCGCTGATCGTCGAAATCGTTCCGACTGGGTGCCCCGCGCTGGCGAGAATCGCCGCGATGAGTTGGCACGTCGTCGTCTTGCCATCCGTGCCGGTGACGCCGATGACGCGCAGTTTGCGCGAGGGGAAATCGTGCCACGCGGCGGCGAGATGCGCGAGCGCGGCGCGCGCGTTGGGGACAGTGATCAGGGGGCAGTGAACCGTGGACAGCGGAACAGTTTCAGTGACAATCGCGGCTGCGCCGCGCGCGATGGCGTCGGGGATGAATCGCGCGCCGTCCACGTTGACGCCAGGGATCGCGACGAAAAGCGCGCCGGGAATCACTTGGCGCGAGTCGGCGGTGATGTGCGTAATGTCAACGTCTTTGGCGTTTTGGACTTGGTGCGCGGGGAGGGCGCGGAGGAGCAGAGAGAGATTCATTCTTTCGCCGAGTTGAGACGCGGCAGCGGATTCGACTGCCGCCAGCGCGCCGCCAGCGCGTCGAGTGAGCCGTCCACCGGCTTGCCGTCAATGTCCACGAGACTGAATTCGTTCACGAGGAGACGCAGTGGATCGTACGGATTCGGCGCGCGCGGATTGGGTTGATCCGGACCGTAGACGTACGCAAAGCCGCCGAGGGAGGAAATTTCTTGAACGACATTCCAAATCGTGACGTAGTGGCTGGGGCGATCGGCGCGCGACAGTCCGAACGGCGCGAATTCGCCGACGGCAATCGGGATGCCGATGCGACCTTCGACGTGATGCTGGGTGCTGCGCAGCACGGCGGCGACGCTATCGGGTTTGCCGTACGTGTTGACGGCGAAGATGAAAAAGGTGGCTGGGTCTGGATGCTGCGACTGGAGGCGCGCTTGGCGGATTGATTCTTCGATGTACGGAACGTACCCATCGCGCGGTTCTTTGACGATGCTGACGTGCAGCGGGTCGAGCGCGTGCGCCGATGCGGACAGTTCGAGCAAAGAATCGGAAGCGGCGCGCAGCGCGTCCGGCGTCCGATGATGCTCCGTCTCCATGCGATGCAACAATTCGTCGCCGCCGGGGTTCCAGCCCCACAGCGCGGGCAAGTGCCGAAAGCGCTTGACGAATCTCTGGAAATCGTGCCTGATCTGTTCGCGGTAGCGCAGATTCTTGTACGCGCCTTTGGCATCCAACTCGAACGGCATAAAGACGCCGATGCCAAATTCCTGCGCCACCTCGAGCGTCGCTTCGTCGTACACCCCCCAGCCGATGACGGCATTCACGCCGGCGTCGCGCATAATCCGGAAATCGCGGCGATGTTGTCTGCGCTTGACTGGATCCGGGAGCGCGGTGTAGTTGACGTTATAGTTCATTCCCTTGACGAGCGTTCGTTGTCCGTTGACCATCAGGGCGAATTTGCCCTCCACGCGGCGAACTTGGACCTGCGTGGGTCGAATCGGCGTTGGGGAGGGTGGAGGGGATGCCGTCGCCTCAGGGCGCGCCGTCGGCGTTACGAGAGCGATCGCTGTGTGCGCCCGCGTCGGTTGGGTGGTTGGAATGGGGGTTGGCGTGGCAGGGAGGGGAGTCGGCAGCGCGGCGATTCGTGGCGGTGGCTCGGGCGCGGTGACTGAACTGGCTGGCGCGAGCCGATGCGTCGTCGCTGTCCCAAAATATCGCTGCGATACCGGCGAGATCGCGAGCAGGAGCGCGAGCGCGATGAGGAGCGCGGTTTGATTCGCGAGGAAGGTGGCACGCGGCGCGGGCTGGGTTTTCGCCACACGCGCGCCGATCGGGTCGAATGTTTTGCCTACCAGCCACGCGATTCCGAGCGCGATGGCGATCAGCGCCAGCGGGAGGAGAATCGGCAGCGATTCGTCCATCAGCCAGTTGTAGCGCGCCGCGTCGAGTTGCAGGAGGAGCGAAAAACCGACGCCGATGCCGGTCTCGCGCAGCCCGGCAAAGTGGGGCGAGAGTGTGAGCGCGAACATTGCCCAGACCGCCTGCGCGACGATGAACAGACCGAGCAGCGCGCCCAGCGCGGCTGGGAGCCGCGCGTTCTCGAGAACGTCCCGGAGATTTCTGCCGCGCAAACTGACGCGGAGGAGCAACGCGCCGAGGAGGATGAGAAGCGTTTCGACAGCCGACTGGGTGACGAGGACGCCCAACACGGTGCTCTCTTGGTCAAACACCGCGCTCACCCAAGCCCCGGGCGCGGTCAATTCCGGCTCGAGGAAAAACGCGGGAAGAATCTGATGGAGGATTTGCCCCGGCCAGGTTGCGACCGCGACTCCTTTCGCCTGGACACCGCTGAGGGTTTCGGTCATGATTTTGGCGTGGACCGGACTGGCGAGGAATGGTCGGACGAGTTGATAAAAAGCGTCGCTGCTGAAGAAACTGTGTACGCTGGACGCGATGCCGACGACGAGCGCCTCGTGGAACAGCGCGAGAATCGGCAAAGTGAAGGTAAAGCCGGCTGCAATCTTAATTGCTCGATTCGACATTGCTTTCATTCTGCACACGTCTATATTTTACCACGTTTCCCCACAATCAAAAAGACCTTCGAGGTTTCCAAGACCTCGAAGGTCTGCGCTTCACCACGCCTTGAGCCAGTCCGTTCCCGTGATAATCCCGCACGCGAACAGGATAAACAGAATCAGCAAGAGACAACCGCATCCGATTCCCGAACACGAACACCCTCTGCCGAACCCAAAATTCCGTTGCAGCCAATCGAATAGCGTGTTCAGCAGAAAGAGTTCGAGCAGCCCGGCGAGACAACCTTGACGATCGCGCATCGCAAACCTCAAAGATGAAAACGCGAACTCATACTTTACTTCAGCATTGCCATTGACCACGCCGCGAGATTGAACAGCGGCTCAGGGTACACGGCGATCAGCAACACCATCGCCGCGGTGACCACGAGCGATAGCGTGACGAGCGGCGCGACGCGAATCGGCGACGTGTCTTTCGGCTCGAGGAAGAACGCGGCGCGGACGACGCCGAAATAGTAGAACACGGAGATGACGCTGTTCAGCACGCCGATCGCGGCGAGAACCAGGAACCCCTCGCGCAGCGCGGCGCCAAAAACGAAGAACTTGCCGACGAATCCAGCTGTCGGCGGGATGCCGGCGAGCGAGAGGAAGAAGACGATGAAGAGCGCGGCGACGAGCGGTGCGCGCTTGACGAGTCCCGCATACTCTGGAATCTCGACGATGCCGGTCGCGTTCTCGATCGCGATGACACAGACGAACGCGCCGAGATTCGTGAACAGGTAGGCGAACAGATAAATCAAGACGCCGTTCAAGCCGGAGAAGGGCGAACTGCCACCGAGATTCACCGCCACCAAGCCGATGAGCATATAGCCGGCTTGCGCGATGGACGAGTACGCCAGCAATCGCTTGACGTTCGTTTGCCGCAACGCGACCAAGTTGCCGAGCGTCATCGTCGCAATCGAGATGATCACCAACAACGGGGTCCAATAGTTTGCGAACTCGGGCAGACCTGGCAGCGTGGTCAGCGTGAACCGCAGCAAAACCGCAAAGCCGACTGCCTTGGGCCCAACCGAAAGGAACGCGGTGACCGGTGTGGGTGCGCCCTCGTACGCATCGGGCGCCCATTGGTGGAACGGCACAAGCGAGATTTTGAAACCCAAGCCCGCCAGCACGAGCGCGGTCGCGACGAGCGCGAGTGTCTGTACCGATGTGTCAGCGGATTTCGAGAAGGTGAGCGCGACATCGCCTAGATTCAACGATCCGCTGATGCCGTACAGCAGCGACAAGCCGTAGAGCATCACCGCACTCGTAATCGCGCCGTAGAGCAGATACTTGATCGCGGCTTCGTTCGATTTTCGATCCTCGCGCAAAAAACCGGTCAGCAGATACGACATATAACTCAGAAATTCGATGGAGAGAAAGATCATCAGCAGGTTAGCGGAACTCGCCATCATCATCATCGCGAGGATGGCGAAGGTCAAGAGGACGAAGAACTCGCCGCGATAGCGCGTGCGCTCGCGCAGATAATCCATCGAGATCAGAACGACGAGGATACCCGCGATGGGCGCAACGATCTTGAAAAAGAGCGCGAACATATCCACCGCGTACATCCCGGCGAAAAGCCGCGCGTGCGCGCCCCACAAGTTCACCGCCGCCGCGAGCGCGAGCGCCAAGCCAACGAGCGCAACCCACGCCAGCGCCCCATACACGCGCTCGCGCCAGATGATCGCGAACAATAGAATCGCCAGCCCAAAAATCGCAAGGACGAGTTCTGGCGAAATCAGCCAAAGGGTTTGTGCATCAGGCATAGAGTCACCTAGTCGGTTTGTCGCCTAGTCGCCTAGTCGGATCGTCAGGTAGCCATCAGACGGCGCGACTACCTGCTTGGACGACTATTTGACTATTTGACCCAGAATCGCGACCGAGATCGTGTTGAGCGTATTCAGAATCACGGATGGATAGACGCCGATCAGCACCATCAGGAACAAGAGTGGCGCGAGTGTGATGACCTCGAACCGCGTCATATCGTACAATTTGACGCCGTGTTTTTCCTGCTCTGCCCAGCGTTTCTCATCGAACACGCCGAGCAAAACATTCTGGATCACCTTCCACAACATCATCGCCGCGCCGAAGACGATGCCCAGCACGCAAATCGTGGCAATCAGCGGCAGCGTCGCGAACGCGCCGCGAAAGACCATAAACTCGCTGATGAACCCAGCCAGCCCGGGCAAACCGAGCGACGCGAACGACGCGGTGAGCAAAATCGCGCCGTAGACCGGCGTCTTGGCGCCCAAGCCGCCGAATGATTTCAAGTCGCGCGTGTGCGCGCGTTCGTACAGTATCCCGACGATGAAAAAGAGCGCGCCGGTGATGACGCCGTGATTGAACATTTGCAGCATCGCGCCGTTGAGCGCGATGGCGCGATCCGTCAGGTTCGCCCCGCCGATGGCGACGGCTGCCGCGACGCCGAGAATCACGTACCCCATATGATTCACGGACGAGTACGCGATCAATCGCTTGAAATCGGTCTGCGCCATCGCAACCAGCGCGCCGTAGACGATCGAAATCGTCGCAAGAATCGCAATCGGCAGGACGTTCGCTTGAAAGACCTGCGGGAAGATCGGCACGAGGACGCGGACGAAACCGTACGTGCCGAGTTTCAGCAGGATGCCCGCGAGGATGACCGAGCCGGCAGTCGGCGCGGCAGTGTGCGCGTCCGGCAGCCAGGTGTGGAACGGGAAGAGTGGCACTTTGATCGCGAACGCCAGGAAGATGCCCCAGAACGCGAGCGACGCGAAAACGAAATCGTTGGCGAACGGTCGCTTCGTTGCCAGTTCGATGAGGTCAAAGGTGCCGGGCGTCGTCGCGGTGCTCGTGTTGATGTACATCGCGATGATCGCCAAGAGCATCAGCACCGAGCCGACGAGTGTGTAGAGAAAGAACTTGATCGCCGAGTACTGCGGCCGATCCTCCGCGTGCCCCCAAATCGCAATGAGAAAATACATCGGCACCAAGCCAAGTTCCCAGAAAACGTAGAACAAGAAAAAGTCGAGCGAGACGAACACGCCGATCATCCCTGTTTCGAGCAGCAGGAACATAAAGAAAAATTCGCGCGCACGTTCGTGAATCACGTAGGAGGAGTAGAACAGCCCCAGCACGGTCAGCAGCGTCGTCAGCCAGACGAGCGGCATACTCAAGCCGTCCACGCCGACGTGATAGCGCACGTTGATCGAACTGATCCAGAGGTACGCTTCTTCGAACTGCATCTTGGACGCGTTAGGATCGAACAACACGAACCACAAGTACGATGCCAAGAGGAGTGGAATCACGCTCCACACGACCGCGAACCACTTGATCAGCGAATCGGATTTTTGTCCCTTGGGAATCAAGAGGACGATCGCCGCTCCAACCAGCGGCAACAAGACCAGCAGAGAGAGAGCAAAAGGCACCATTGAATTTGTCCTCCACCGTACCCCCTGTCCCCGCACGCTCCTCTCTCCCAAACGGATTGTGTTCGGGAGGGCAGGGAGGGGCTGGGGAGAGGGGTGAGGTTTATCGAGATATGACGATCATAAACCAGAACACGAAAATCGTTGCGCCGCTGATCGCGACGACGAGATAATTCTGCACGCGCCCGGTTTGAATCAGTTTTAGCCCATCGCCCAGTTCGTTCGCGAGCCAGCCGACTCCGTTCACTGCGCCGTCCACGAACGTCTGGTCCACCCACGCGCTCACCTCGCTGAACGCGCGTCCGATCGCCGCGGCGAGATTGACCGTTCCATCCACCACCGCCTTGTCGAACGCAAAGCAGACGCCGGCGAACCAGACGACTAACTGGAGCAGCCAGCCCGGCTGCACCCGCACCGATTCGACCGTGCCGGTCTTGCCCGCCGGTCCTTCCTTCTGGGCGATAACGACGCCGTAGATTTCGTCCAGATAGTACTTGTTGCGCAGCACTTTCCAGACGAGTCCGAGCGACATCAACGGATCGCGCTCCCCGGTCTTGAGTGGCTTGCGCCCGTAGAGCAACCAGCCGAGCGCGATGCCGACGAGCGCAATGCCCACCGAGGATCCCGCGACCATCGGATTGAACGGCGTGTGTTCCAGAGGCTCGTGAATGCCCAGCACGTACTCACCAACGAAATGCCCGAAGAAGCTAATGCCGAGCGGCGCCGCGTTCACCAAGCCGAGGGTCGTCGCAAAAAAGGCAAGCACCGCGAGTGGCATCCACATCACTTGGGGCGACTCGTGCGCGTGTTCGACCGCGTGGTGATCGCGCCCTTCGCCGAAGAAGGTGAGGAAAATCTGGCGCGTCATATAGAACGCGGTGAAGAACGCCGCGACCGCTAGCATCACAAAGACCGCTGTGCCGATGGTATCGCCGTGCTGCATCCGTTCGAACGCGTGCGCGAGGATTTCGTCCTTGCTCCAGAAACCGGCGAGTGGCGGAATTCCTGCCAGTGCGAGCGCGCCGATGATGAACACCGTCGTCGTGATCGGCATCTTTTTCCGCAAGCCGCCCATATTCATCATATCGTTCGTACCGACGCCGTGAATGACCGAGCCCGCGCTAAGGAACAAGAGCGCTTTGAAGAATGCGTGCGTGATGAGGTGGAACGCGCCCGCGACGTACGCGCCGATGCCGAGCGCGGCGACCATAAAGCCGAGTTGCGACACCGTCGAGTACGCGAGGACGCGCTTGATGTCGTCCTGCGCAACGCCAATCGTGCCGGCAAAGAGCGCGGTGAACGCGCCGACGAGCGCGACCACCGTCATCGCCGGCCCGCCGGCTTGCGCGGCGGTGAGGTAGAGGGGGAAGGTGCGCGCCAGCAAAAAGACGCCGGCGGAGACCATCGTCGCCGCGTGAATCAACGCGCTCACCGGGGTCGGACCTTCCATCGCGTCCGGCAGCCAGATGTGCAGCGGGAATTGCGCCGATTTGCCAATCGCTCCGCCGAGAATCAAGAGCGCGATGAGCGTTACCCAAGGCACGCCGGGGAGCGCCTGCGTTTCGGCAAGGTGGTGCAAGGTTTTTTCGGTAAAGATCGCGGTAAAGTTCAGGTCGCGCGTCTGAATGTAGAGGAACACCAAGCCGACAAAAAAGATCGTATCGCCGACGCGGGTCGTCAGAAACGCTTTGAGTCCAGCGATTTTCGCGCGCACGGTTTGCGCGTCGTCAATGTGGTGCTCGTGCGGCAGGCGCGTAGACCAAAAGCCGATGAGGAGGTAGGAGCACAAGCCCATAATCTCCCAGAACAAGAACAACTCGAACAGGTTCGAGGAAATCACGAGCCCCAACATCCCGCAGGCAAAGAGGGAGATGTAGGCAAAAAAGCGCGCGTAACGTGGATCGTCGGTCGTGTGCTTGTGTCCGTGTTCGTCGGTGTGAGTGTGTTGCATATAGCCGATGCTGTAGATGAAGATCATCAAGCACACGGTCGTCACCATAAAGAGGGTGACGGCGGCGAGCGGGTCAATCATCACGCCGACACTGAACACCTCTTTGCCGGTCGGAATTTGCAAAAAGCCGAGCAGGACTTGGAAGAACGGTTTCTCGGCGAGTTCCGGTCCGTGTCCAATTGCCTCGAACAGCACGCTGTAGGCGAGCACGCCAGCGAGGAGAATCCCAGCGACCGCCGTCAGCGCGCTCAACCGATTGTTCCGGTTGAAGAAGAAAATGATCAGCGCGAAAGCGAGCAGAGGGAAAACGGGAATCAAGAAGGCATAGTTGAACATAGAGTCCTCAATGAGCCAATGTGCTAATGAGCCAATGTACCAGTGAGCCAAAACCTACGTTCGATGCCTATGTTGTTTGGTTCATCGGCTCATTGGGCAATGGGTAGATTGGCTCGTCGTTGTTCCTACCATTTCATCAGGTCAACTTCTTCCACGTTCACCGTATCGCGCGAGCGATAGATGGCGATGACGAGCGCGAGCGCGATGGCGGCTTCGGCGGCGGCGAGCGTGATGACGAAGAGTGCGAAAATCTGCCCTGCCAAGTCCCAGGTCGGCGCGGCGGGCTGGATGTAGCGCCAGAAGGCGATCAGGTTGATGTTCACCGCGTTGAGCATCAACTCGATGCCCATCAGAATCGCGATGGCATTGCGCCGCGCGAGCGCGCCAAAGAGTCCGATGCAAAAAAGTGCGGCGGCGAGTAGGAGATAGAAGGGGAGTGGAATCATTTGTATCACCGATTAGTTTGTTGGGTAGTTTTTCAAAGTTTCGGGGTGCTGGATTCGGAACAAGT
>DYLA01000022.1:0-2657 GCA_020722265.1 Anaerolinea sp. | reverse complement strand
GATTAGTTTGTTGGGTAGTTTTTCAAAGTTTCGGGGTGCTGGATTCGGAACAAGTGGCGCGCTCCAGTTTGCCCAGAATCGTCTTGGCGGCGCTGCCGGGCGACCACCAGATGCGCGTTTCGAACGACGCGGCGCGACCGTTCCCCTTGGGGAGCGCGTCGAGCCACGCGCGCATCGAGGGGTGCGACAGATCGGGTGGCGTAGGAGCCTTCGTTTCGCTCACACCGATAGTTTTGAGCATCTGTTCGGTGGGGAGCGTAAAGCCGAGCAGCGGCGCACCCGCCACGATGAGATCGGCATCGGCCATCGCCGCGCCGGGCGCCTCGGCGGTCGAGAGGGCGCGCGCGTCAGTGCCAATGCCTTCCGCGATGGCGCGCGCGATCGCGGCGGTGTTGCCCCAGTGAGATTCGTAGACGACGATGGCTCGCATGATCCCTTTTCACTCCCGCGCGATCACGATCGCGCCCACGAGCGCGGCGAGGAGCAAGAGCGATACCGCTTCGAACGGCAGGACGTACGTCGTCATCAACTCGGCGCCGATCTTGGGAATCAAATCGCTGCTCACGCGGGTCGCCGCGACGTTCCAATTCGTCCCCAGGGCGACGAGCGCGAGCGCGGCAAAAAGAAGCATGGCCAGAAGCGCGGCGGCGAGCCACTGCGAGTTATGTCCGCTAGTCGTCCCCTGCATCAACCCACGCGTGAGCATAATCGCAAACAGGATGAGGATCGTGATCGCACCAACGTAGATAAGAATCTGTACGACGCCGACAAACTCCGCTTCCAGCACAAAATAGATTCCCGCCACGCCAATGAATGACACGATCAGTCCCAGCGCGGCGCGCAAGATGTTCCGCTGGCTCACTGCGAGCACCGCACCGATGAGCGCGATGGCTCCCATCATGAAGAATCCGACATAAGTCAAGACGAGATCAGTGGACATGGTGATTCCTCATTGGCTAAATCAGTCCGATCGTCTTCAAAACCGGCAACGCGAGACTCGTGAGCACGATGTTGACGAGCGCGATCGGCACGAGCACCTTCCACGCAAACCCCATCAGTTGATCCACGCGAAAGCGGGGCCACGTCATCCGAATCCACATCCCCAGCACGATCAGCGCGTACACCTTGACGATGAACCACACGTACGGCGGCAGCAGCGGACCATTCCATCCGCCCAGAAACAGCGTTGCCCCGATACTGCACATGACGAAAAAGTTGAAATACTCGCCGAGATAGAACAAACCCCACTTCATCCCACTGTACTCGGTGTGATGCCCCGCCACCAGTTCCGATTCCCCTTCCGGCAGATCGAACGGCGTGCGATTCACCTCGGCGAGTCCGCTGAGATAGTACACAACGAACGCGATCGGACCGACCGGGAACGCAAAGAGGAACCAGCGCAATCCGCCCCACCCGCTTTGCGCTTCGACGATTCGGTTCAGCGACAGCGAGCCCGCCATCAACACGACAGCGACGATCGTCAGCACTTGCGGCACTTCGTAACTCACCATCTGTGCGACCGCGCGCATCCCGCCGATGAGCGAGAACTTGTTGTTCGACCCGTAGCCCGCCAGAAAGATGCCAATCGTTCCAATCGAGCCGACCGCCACGACGTACAAGATGCCGATGTTCAGATCAATGGCCTGCATCCCGCGCCCGAAGGGCACAACGGCGAACGCGAGCACCGCCGGCACCATCACGATGATTGGCGCGAGCGTGTGAATCAAGCGGTCGGCGTTCGCCGGGACAATGTCCTCTTTGGTGAACATCTTGATCGTATCGGCGACCGGTTGCAGCAAGCCCCACGGTCCCACGCGGTTCGGTCCAAGGCGATCCTGAATCCGCGCGACCACCTTGCGTTCGAGCCAGATGAGGATGAGCACCATCAGCACCATAAACAGGAGGATGGCGAAGATGGAGAGGAGCGTCATCACCACCGCGACGAGCGCGGCTTCGGCGTCCTGCGCCAGACCGAACCCGGCAACGAGCGCGCGCAACGCGTCGGTCAGCCAGATTTGTGCGTTGACGAATAGATCGTTGAGTATGTCCATTTTCAATCCCATGTTCGAGGTTGCAGGTTCAATGTTCCAGCCGGATTACGAGGGGTTGACAACCTTGAACTTGACTACCTACACCCACTTGAGCAGATCGTTGCGCCACGCATACGCGAGCGCGGCGACGAGGATACCGAGGAAGATGACCATCTCGACGAGCGCGAAGAGCCCCAGCGCGTTATAGGCGACGGCCCAGGGGTAAAGGAAGACCACTTCGACGTCAAAGACGACGAAGATCAGCGCGTAGATATAGTACTGGACACGGAATTGCACCCAGACGTTTTGGGCGGCTTGCGGGAAATCTTCGAATTCGAGGCCACACTCGTACGTGGTTCTCTTAGAGCGGTTTGGTTTCTTGGGGCGAACAACCCACGCCATCGCTAGCGGGATTGCGGGGAAAAGGATTGCCACAAAGGCAAAGAGGGCGATAACACCATAGCGATCAAGCACGGCCGGCTACTCCTTTGTAGAAAGATTTGGGTGTATCAAACGCTATTATTATATCACACCCGCCGTGATTCGCAAAATTTTGGCGCATTATACGCGAGGCGGTAACGCTACATTCAATCGTGGAGACGTCAAAACTGGTGCACTGGATGCCCC
>DYLA01000021.1 GCA_020722265.1 Anaerolinea sp. | reverse complement strand
TCAATGAGCCAATGAATCAATGAGCCAATGAATCAATGAACCAATGAGCCCAATGGATTTGTCGGTTGTGATTGTGAGTTACAATGTGCGGGAGTTGTTGGCGCGCTGTCTTGATTCCATTTCAGGTTACCCGTTCCAAGTTTCAGATTCAAACCTTGAACCTGAAACCTTGAACTTGGAACTCTTTGTCGTGGACAACGCCTCGCGCGATGGCAGCGCGGCGATGGTGCGTGAGCAATTTCCCGCCGTGCGTTTGATCGAGAACGCGGAGAATCGCGGTTTTGCGGCGGCGAACAATCAGGCGTTCGCGTTGACACGCGGTCGTTACGTGCTGATGCTCAATCCCGATACGGAGGTGCGCGCGGGCGCGCTGGAAAGGCTCGTCGCGTTCATGGACGCGCACCCGCGCGCGGGCGCGTGCGGTGGCAAGTTGGTGTACGGGGATGGAGCGTTGCAACATTCCGCGTTCGCGTTCCCGTCGCTTGCGCAAATTTTCTTGGATTTCTTTCCGCTCCATTGGCGACTCACCGAATCGCGTTGGAATGGGCGTTATCCGCGCGCGTGGTACGCGCGCGGCGCGCCGTTTCCAGTGGATCATCCGCTGGGGGCGGATTTTTTGGTGCGGCGCGCAGCGGCGGAGCAGGTCGGTTGGCTCGATGATCAATTCTTTATCTACTGCGAAGAGATTGATTGGGCGATGCGGCTCAAGCGCGCGGGGTGGGAAATCTGGTGCGTGCCGCAGGCGGAGATCGTGCATCACGAGGCGCAAAGCACGCGGCAATTTCGCGAGGCGATGTTCGTCGAATTGTGGCGCGCGCGGGCGCGCTTGTTCCGCAAGCATTACGCGCGCGCGTTTCGATTCGCCGCGCGGCTCATCGTCCGCGCGGGGCTGTGGAACGAAGCACGCCAGGCGCGCGCACAGGCGCGCCGCGGCGTGGTGACCCAAGACGAATTGGCACGACGGCTGGACGCGTATCGGCAGGTCTGGCATCATGTCAGTAGCATTTGAGACCGCCGAGCGTCCGTAAGTTTGCAAGTATCTGTCGCTCGAGTGATGCTCTCCGTTGTCCTCCTCACCCACAACGAACAAAAACACATCCGCGCGTGCTTGGAATCCGTGCGCGATTTCGCGGACGAACTCCTCGTGCTGGACGATTTCAGCGCCGATGACACGCCTGCCCTCGCGCGCACACTCGGCGCGCGCGTCGAATTCCGCCGACTGGACAACTTTCCCAACCAACGCAACGCCGCCATCGAATTGGCGCGCGGCGATTGGATCTTTTTCATTGACGCGGACGAGCGCGCGACGCCCGCGCTCGGTGCGGAGATACGCGGCGTCATTCGCGATTCGCCGTTCGCCGGCTTTTGGGTACCCCGCCGCAACATCATCTTCGGCAAAGAGATTCGCCACACGGGTTGGTCGCCCGATTATCAGCCGCGCGTCCTGCGGAGGGGTTGCGCGCGTTTCGACCCCGCGCGCGCGGTGCACGAGTTGGTGCAGTGGGATGGCGAGGTTGGCTATTTGCGCGAGCCGCTGATTCATTACAACTATGAAACGCTCGCGCAATTCCGCGCCAAGCAAATCGTCTACACGCGCTACGAAGCGCACGTGTGGCGCGCGGAAGGCAAGCGCGCGCGTTGGCGCGGTGCCATCGGACAACCGGCGCGCGAATTCTTTCGCCGCTACATTTCACTGCAAGGTTGGCGCGATGGCGCGCACGGCTTGTTGCTCAGCGCGCTGATGGCGTACTATGCGTTCGTGCGTTGGAAAATGCTGTGGGATAACCCAGTGGTCGAACAGACAAACAGGTAGAGCGCTGGTCGCTCTACCTGTTTTTTATCGAGTCACGACGAGGCTTCTTCTCTTGCCACCGCAGCGACCGTTTCGGTGCGCTCCTCCTCACCCACCTCCACCGGTTCGACCAGTTGCCACACTTCTGAAGGATCCGTCCTGCGGCGCAGGCGCACCGGGTTGACCATCCTCAGATCGAATTCCTCCCCGACGTGCGCGCGCGTCGCCGCGTCCAAAAAGATCCCGCGCTCGGGCTTGAGCGCGATCCGTTCCGCCATTCCTACCACTTCGCCGATGAGCGTGTACTCGGCGCGCGTGGATGCGCCAATGCCGCCGGCGGCAACGACGCCAGTCGCAATTCCCATTCCAATTTTGATGCCGAGCCCCTGGGGCTGACGACGGTGAAAACGACGCAGTTCCTCGCGAAGCTCCAGCGCTGCTCGCACCGCCTCGCGCGCGTGGGTGGGTTGATCGAAAAGGAGATTCCACGCGGCAAGGATCGTTTCTCCAGAAGACCGTACCAGTGTGCCATTCAAGCGAAAGACCACGCCGACGATCAGCGCGGTGTACTGATCGAGCAGACGAATCAAGGCTTGGGGTGGCAGCGACTGGGAAAGAGGCTCCAACTCCGTCAAGTCAATCGCCAGCAGCGAGACGGTGCGCTTGACGCCATCGAGCGGCAACGCGCCGGTGTCCAGATCGCTGGTCACACGCTCGACCGCGTCCGGGCCAACGTAGCGGCGCAAGAGTCGTACGAGCGCCGCGCGCCGGCGCTCTTCGGAGAGATAGCGAAAGAGCATACTGCAGAGGAACATCAAAACGAGCGCGAGCGTTGGATACAATGGCTGAACGAGGACGCCTTGACTGAACTTGTCGAAGGCGTAGGAGAGGTAGAGCGCGATGTAGATCAAGGTGAGCGCGGCGGCGGAAAGAAATCGAACATTCGGCAGCGTGATGCCGGCAACGATGGCCAGGAGAAAAATCAGAATGATTTGCGAAAGGAGGTCTTGCGACGTCGGGACGTCGGGTGTAGAAACGCTGAGAGCGACGAGCCACTGGGTCGCGCGCTCGGAAATCGGAGTGAGCCAGCCGGCGACGATGAGCGCGGCGGTCAAGAGACCGATGCCGAGCCCGAGCGCGCTGCCGGCTTGCAGGCGTGTCTGGACCCGTCGGTCATGAACACGGCGGGAGATGCCCGCGCGCAATCGGTTCAAGAGGGAGTGGGAGAATCGTTGAGCCACGTTTTGATTTTTTCGTAGCCGGTCTCGATGAGGTCTTGCAGTTCTTGCGCACAATCCTGATACTCGGCGAGCGTGCCGCGAAAGGGATCGGCGATGTCGAAGACGCGTCCTCCCAGTTCGCTCATCAGGTGAATCTTGCGGCGATGCTCTGGAAATTCCACTGCCAGCGCTTCGAGGTGACCGCGCTCCATTACGAGGACGACTGCTGCCCGCGCCATCATCTCTTTCGTGATCGCACGCGCGCGATGGTTCGAAAGGTCAATCCCGCGTTCCGCCATCGTCGCGATGGCATTCGCCGAGGCGGCGTCACCGGCCCACGCCCACGTCCCAGCCGACTCGGCGACTAGCCAGTCTCCATCGCCGTTGCGCTGCGCGTGGGCGCGGAATAAGCCGGCTGCCATCGGCGAGCGACAGACGTTGCCTGTGCAGACGAAAAGGATGACCGCGTTCATCATTCGGTATAGAGCAAGAGGTATTCAAGTTCTTGCAACCGCACGATCTCCTCGTCGCTCAAGCCGCGTTCGGTATCCAGCCCGAGCAGGTCGAGCAGTTCTTCGTCCAAGCGGTCGAACTTGGCGGGGCTGAGGCGCGGGCGGCCCTCTCCAAGCATCTCGTAGCGCTTGAGATAGTCGCGGTACTCGGCGGTGTAGCGCGCCGTCGCCGATTGAGGTTTGCGCGCTGCCGCGCGCGTGGACATTTTCTTGCGTTTCATGGCGGGTTGGGACATTTGGGTAACGGCTCTGCCGCGTTATGCCTCCGATGGCGGATTCCTCGTCCCTGATATTATACCACAATCGGCGTCGAGTGGGTTAATCGAGTTTCTGCCAGCGCGTACATTCCGCCCGACACGAGCGAGTGACCGCCTAGCAAAATCGGAATGGGCGCATCGCGCGCGGCGGCGGTCAACTCCCGAATGAAGGGATCGGCAATGTGTTCCGGCTGGAGCAAATCCGAGTGGAAGCGCTCCGAGGCGCTGGGTCGAAGATGGCGATGCGCGAACAAGACGCGCGTATCAATCAGCGCGGCGTCCGCCAGACGCGCGAGCGCAGCAACGACCGTGCGCACCCCCGCGCTGTCGAGATAGAATCCCAAGAGCGAACGCACCTCGCCGCGTTCCTCTCGACCGCTGGCGCGCATCCCGCGCTCCTCGCTCAAGATTCGCCATTGGCAGCGTGTCGAACGTTCCAAGAAAAGCGTCATAGATGCCGAAACGCGTCCCGCCGCGAGGAGCGTCTTGTCGCGGTCGCCCAAAAGCGGGAGGATTTGCGCGGCGCGCGTCGTATCGAGCGAAATCGCATCGAGAAAGGCGCGCAGTCGTTCCCCGATGGCTGGATGAAACGAAATCGTGATCAGGTCGGTGGGCGTATCCATATCCAGTTGAGTGGCGGCGTTCTTGGGGAGCGCGTCCACGCGCAAGCCCGCGCGTTCGCCCAAGCGAAAGGCGAGGTCGTTGTCGAGCGCGGGAGGCGCCAGGCGCGCGAACGCGTCGCCGGGCGACCACGCGGCAAAGTCGCAGGAGTAATAGTTGTTGGTGACGACGAGGTTCGTCTCGCGGAGGACGCGCTGGGCGAGAGCGCTCCAGTCCGCCGCGCTCATCAGTGCACCACTCCCGCCGCCGATGTACAGGGGAATCGCGGCGCGGTACTTGTCGAGGAGCGCGGCGAGCCGATTGCCCCAGTGAAACGTGTCGCCGGGCGGATCCATTTCGATGTGCGCGCCGAACGCGGCGGCGCGCGCGGCGAACTCGGCGTTCGCGGTCGCGACGACGCGCGCGCCGATTTCCGGGAGCGCGCACAATTTTTCCAACGTATCGAGCGCGGCGGCGCACTGGGCTTGCGCGACGAGATTTTCGATGGGGCTGGTGGCGGTGCCTTTGACAAAGAGAAAGAGTGTGACCGTCGGTTGCACATGAACTCCACGGATGGCGAGGGGGCTAGGGGAATCGTCCCCTAGCCCCCCAGCGTTGGCGTGTCTATTCTTCTTCGGGTTCAATCAACCCGTAGTTTCCGTCGTTGCGCCGGTACAGCACGTTGATGGTGTCGCTTTCCCGGTTTCTGAACACGAAAAAGTTGTGTCCCAGCAGTTCCATTTGTTCGATGGCTTCTTCCTCCGTCATAGGGGGTGTGCGGAATCGCTTGACGCGGACGATGCGCGGGGATTCCGCTGGGGTTGGGGATTCGATGGCGAGCGGGGCGCGCTCGCCGTCGGATCGGTCGCGGTAGCGTTTGGCTTTGTACCGCTCGATCTGCTTGTGCAGTTTCTCCATCACGGCGTCGGTGGCGGCGGTCAAGTCCGATGAGCGTTCTTCGCCGCGCAGGATGGCGCCGTTGGCACGCAAGGTCACTTGGACGACTTGACTCTGCTTTGCGCTTTTGGTGTCTTCTTGCGCGAGTTCCACGCGCACTTCGGTCAGCGAAGGCAGGTAGCGGTCCAACTTGCTGACTTTTTTCTCGACGTACTCTCTGAGCCAATCGGACACTTCCATGTTTTTGCCACTGATGATCACTTGCATGGCGTCCTCCTTTGCTCGATAGATTTTTGAGCCGGTGTATGCGGTCGAGAATTCTCTCGTATCACCTCCTCTCTCGAAGGATGTGACAGGTGACGACGCTCGCCCTTCCATAGGTTCGCGTGTGGTTTGGCGAGAGTCGCACGGGGTTTCCTCTCCGCCCTAATCTGTAGGGAGGCGGGACTGGCGACGCTAGCGCGAGCGCGCCAGAGCAAGCCCCCACACCGATTGCGCGCCGTGCGCATACAGCGCCGCGCCGCACGCCTCCATCGTCGCCCCGGTGGTGCACACATCGTCAATCAGCAGCACGCGCGCGCCCGCCACGCGCTCGGTGGCGGCGAAGGCGTCGCGGACATTGGCGTGTCGTTCTTCCGCGTCGAGTTCGACCTGCGGACGAGTGACGCGCACGCGTGTCAGGACATCCTCCCAAACCGGCAGATGGTTGTGCGCGCTGAGCGCGCGCGCCAGCAAGAGCGATTGGTTATAGCCGCGTGCGCGTTCGCGTTCGGGATGGAGGGGGACTGCCACGAGCGCGTCCGCTGGTATCGGATAGGCGGTGAGATAGTCGCGCAGCAATTCTGCCAAGAGCGCGGCGAGTTCGGGGCGATGGGAGTACTTGAACGTGTGGATGGCTTGCCGCAATCCTCCTTCGAAAAAAGCCACTGCGCGCGTGCCGTCCATCCGCAAAGGAGACTTGGCGCAGTACGGGCAGTCGGCGCGCGTGAGGGGTCTGCCGCACCGAGGGCAAATGGGTGCTGGAATCTTTTCGATACGGTTGCGGCACGCGGCGCAGAACCACTCCCCCACACGTCGGCAGACGACGCAACGCGGTGGGAACAAGAGATCGAGAAACGTTTGGAACGTCGTTGCGGCGACTTGGGTCAGCCCAGCCCGCATAACTTGCCTCCGCTTTGATCGTGCGACCGGCGGATGGGCACGCGTCAGCCGTGCGAGGCGATGAACTCGATTTCGACGTGGTCGCCCACCTGTGTTGCGGTGCGCGCAATGGTGCCGGCGGGCAACTCCAAGACATCCGCCGCTCGCGCGATGAACGGACTGAGTCGTAGTGGCGGCATGGCTGAAATCGAATGAACCACGCGTCCGTCGCGATCGAGAAAGAGCGCGTCCATAGCCAAACCCATTCCAATCGTGTGAATCGCCTTTTCGCCGCGCAGGAGCAGCCCCTCGCCCGCTTGCAAGGGTGCGCGTCCCAGCAAGCCGCGCAGTCGCGCCCACATACTCGCGGCGATCTCGCCGCGTTCGACGAGGCAAGTCGCGCGCGTGCGATTGATGGCGCGAAATTTATCTGCCACCGGCGAGTCCGCCTTGTCGGAACAGGATGATGCCGGCGGGTCCCAATAGCACGATCAGGATGGATGGAAAAATGAGAAAGACCAGCGGGAAAGTCATTTTGACCGGCGCTTTGGCGGCTTGCTCTTCGGCGCGCTGGCGGCGTCGCACGCGCATCTGCTCCGATTGAATTCGCAGGACGCGTGCCAGACTTACGCCGAATTGATCGGCTTGGATGACGGCGGCGACAAAGTTGGTCAGATCGGGCACATCGGCGCGATTCGCCATATCGCGCAGCGCCTCGCGGCGCAATTTGCCCAGGCGCACCTCCGCGACGGCGCGCACAAAGGCGCGGCTGAGTTCGTTATCCCATTTCTGTGTGACCTTCACCATCGCGCCGTCAAAGCCCAAGCCGGCTTCCACGCTAATCGTGAGCAAGTCGAGCGCGTCCGGCAACGCGCGCTCGATTTCGTGCTTGCGTTTGCCGATTTTCAGATTGAGCCAGAAGATGGGCAGGTAGAATCCCAGAATCGCGCTGATGCCACCGAAGAGCGCGAGTTGCATGAACGGGGCGCGCGAGAAAAAGAGAAGCGCGAGCACGACTATGCCGCTGATAAAAGCCGCCAGAACGCGTACGCCTAGAAAATCGGACGCGTTCCAGCGATTGGGATTCCCTGCCAAATCGAGTTTGTGTTCGACCTCGGCGACATTGCGCTGCGGCGTCAGACGCGTCGCGATTTGGGAAAGGTTGCGCAAGAATGGCAGCAGAACGCGTTCGCTAAAGGGTTGTGCCATTTCCATTTCGGCGAGGGTGCGCGGGCGCGTGCCGTACGTTTGTAGGCGTTCCTGCTCCGGGCTGGGTTTGGAGGGAATGCTGAGCCCGACGAAAATGATCACAATACTCAAACCGAGTAGAGTCGAGATGAGCAAGGGGAGAAGCATTTTTCTTCCTCCAGCGCGGCTAGACTTCGATGGCGACGATCTTGCGAATCAGCAGATAGCCGATGACGATAGTCGTTGCGCCGGTGCCGACCATAATCATCCCACACGTGTCGGTGAACAGGTTGGAGATGTACTTGGGACTGATGACGAACATAATCGCGCCTAACGCCACCGGCAAGAGCGCGATGATATTGCCGGACAGTCGTTGCATCCCGGTCATTGCCATGATTTGCCCCTTGACGCGGATGCGTTCGCGGACGGTGTGCGCGATCGTGTCGAGGATTTCGGCGAGGTTGCCGCCGACTTCGTGCTGAATGTTGATGGCGGTGACGATGAGGTCGAGGTCTTCGCTGTTGATGCGTTGGACCATATG
This sequence comes from Anaerolinea sp., assembly GCA_020722265.1. GTDB lineage: Bacteria > Chloroflexota > Anaerolineae > UBA4142 > UBA4142 > DYLA01. Next base: position 15,818 of record DYLA01000021.1, on the reverse strand, counting down.
GTTCAGGGCTTCCTCGATGGTCAGTCCCAAGCCGATCTCACGGGTGACCCGCGCGAATTCTTCCGAGACCGGCGGAGAGAGTTCGTGTGAGACGGTCTCCATCGCTTGGAGGAGACTATAGCCGGAGCGCAAGGTGTTTGCCAGCAGCACGAGCGTATCGCTCAGTTGATTGTTGAACAGTTGCAAGCGGCGCGCCTGGCGTTGCCGCACGTACAGGCGCGGCAGATAAAAGCCGACGATAGCACCGACCAAGGCAAACGCCAGACTGTTGTGCCCCAGAAAGAAGGCGAGGGCGAAACCCGCGACGACGGAGATAAAGTTGATGGCGATGAATTCGCCCGGGGTCAGTTTTAGATCCGCGCGCGCGAGTTCTGTCATCAGTTTTGGCGTGCCGCTGCGCGAGGCAATCACGCGGTCGAGCGCGCCGGTCAGTCCTTTCTGTCCGGCTTCGGTGTCGGCGGCGGCTTCGATGGCTTGGCGCGTGGCGTACCGATCCAAGCGCGATTCGACTTCAGCCGCCGGGCTGGTGAGAAAGCGGTGCAGTCCCAGAAAGAACAGGAAAATAGAGAGAAAGACGAGCCCGCTAAGAATGAGAGGCGTCTCCATTTCCACCACTCCGACTCACTGGAACAGGCGCGAGTCCACGCCAAAGATTTGCGGCGGCAGGAAGATGTTGGCGGCTTCGATTTTCTCGATGAACTTGGGGCGAATGCCGACCGGTTTGAGCCGTCCGACGATTCTGCCGTCTTTCATCCCGGCATATTCGAACTTGAACAGGTCTTGGGTGACGATGGTATCGCCCTCCATTCCTTGCACCTCGGTCACTTCGGTAATCTTGCGCGTGCCATCGCGCATACGCGCGATCTGGATGATGAGGTCTACCGCGCCGGCAATTTGTTCGCGGATCGCGCGCAGGGGCAGGTCTACGCCTGCCATCAAGACCATCGTTTCCAAGCGGTGGAGCGCGTCGCGTGGGGAGTTGGCGTGGACGGTGGTCATCGAGCCTTCGTGCCCGGTGTTCATCGCTTGCAGCATATCGAGCGCTTCGCCGGCACGGCACTCGCCGACGATGATGCGGTCGGGGCGCATCCGCAGCGCGTTGACAACAAGGTCGCGCATCGTCACTTCGCCGCGCCCTTCGATGTTGGGCGGGCGCGATTCCAAGCCGATGACGTGTTCCTGGCGCAGCTGCAGTTCGGCGGCGTTTTCGATGGTGATGATGCGTTCGCCGCCGGGGATGAAGCCGGAGAGGACGTTGAGGGTCGTGGTCTTGCCGGAGCCGGTGCCGCCGGAGATGACGATGTTGATCTTGGCTTCGACGCAGGCTTTGCAGAACTCGACGAATTCGGAGGTGAAGGAGCCGCGCTTGATGAGGTCATCCACCGTGAAGGGAGTCTTGGCGAATTTGCGGATGGTGATGGTGGGACCGACGAGGGCAAGCGGCGGAATGATGACGTTCACGCGCGAGCCATCGGGCAGGCGCGCGTCCACGTAGGGAGAGCCCTCGTCCACGCGGCGACCGAGCGGCGAGACGATGCGGTCTACGATGCGCATCACGTGCGCGTTCGATTCGAAGGTGATGGGCTGGCGTTCCAATTTGCCGTAACGTTCGATGTAGACGTTGCGCGGACCGTTGACCATGATTTCGTCAATGGTCGGGTCCTCGAGGAGTTTTTGGATGGGTCCCAGTCCCAAGACTTCGGCGAGGATTTCCTCGAAGAGGCGCGCGCGTTCACCGCGCGCCAGGACGATCTCTTCTTGCGCGAGGATCGCGTTGAACATTTCTTCGATCATCTTGCGAACTTGATCGTGCTTGGAGAGGTCGAGTTTGGGATCGAGTTCGGCGACGATCTTTTGTTGCACGCGGCTCTTGAGGTCGGCGTAAGCGTCGTGAGGCGGCGCGGGTGTCTGGCGTCGGCGCAATTCTTCGACGACGACGCCCGGGCTGGAGGGGGGCGCCGCGCCGCCGGCAGGAGCCTGGGTCTGGGTCGTTTTTTCGATGCGTTTCAAAAGGGACATAGCGCACTTCTCTTTCTATCGTCAGGCAGTCAGCCGTTTCTTATTTCCGTTGTGCGGCAGTCGCTTTCGCACTTTCCTTTTCCGCTGCCGGGCGCGCGAGGACGCGCGCGAGGGTGAAGAGGGCTTGCGACAAGGGCAGCGTTCGCTGCGTGGTGACGAAGGGTACGCCGCGATTGGCAGCCAGCATCGTCGTCCGGTCATCGCGCGGGATGGTGCTGGTGACCGGATGCTTGATGCTCGCTTCGACGTCTTTGGGAGTGATGCCGCCGCGTCCGTCTTCTTTGTTCAGCACCAGGATAGTCTTGTTCGATGGGTAGCCCAATTGCTCGGTCAATTCGAAAAAGAGTTTGGCGTTCTTGATGGATGGGATGTCGGTGGTGGAGACCAGGAGGATCTGGTCGGCGGCGTCCATCAAGAAGACGGTAGACTCTTTGAAAGATTTCCACAGGTCTACCACGACATAGTCGTAGTGTTTGGTTAGGTAGGCGAGAATGTGTTTCAAGAGTTCCGGCGTGATGAGTTCGGCGAGTTCCGGGCGTATGGGAGCGAGGAGGACTTTGATGCCGCTGCTATGGCTGATGAGAGTGCCCTCCATCAGTTCGTCGTCCAGTGTCACTTGGTCGCCGGTCAGGTCGGCAATGGTGCGATTAGTGGGCAAGTTGAGCAAGACGCCGATGTCGCCAAATTCAAAGTTGGCGTCTATCAAAGCGATTTGCTCTTTGGTTTCTTCGCGCAACGCGACGGCGAGATTGACGGCAAGGGTGCTGGCGCCGCTGCCGCCTTTGGTGCCAAAGACGGCGATGAGTTTGCCCCCTTTGGGCGGCGGGGGTGGAGCGGCTTCGGGCGCGGCGGCGGGCGGCGGCGCCATGACACGGCGCGTGGCGGCGAATTGATAGACGCGGTGGATGCTGGTGACGAGTTCTTCGCCGGAAAAGGGTTTGATGAGAAACTCGCGCGCCCCCGCCAACATCGAACGCCGCAGATAGTCGGCTTCGCCTTGCACCGACATCATCACCACTTGGATGTTGGGACATTGGGCGGAGATGGCTTCGCTCGCCGCGATGCCGTCCATCTCCGGCATGTTAATGTCCATCAGGACGATATCGGGCTGTAACTTGACGGCGAGTTCGACGCCTTCGCGTCCATTGGCGGCAGCACCAACGACCTCGATGTCCTTCTCGAAATAGAGTAACTTTTTGACATTCTCGCGCGTTTCCGGAATGTCGTCTACGATGAGGACGCGAATTTTCCCGCCGCTTGGAGTAGACCCTGCCATTGCTTTTCTTTGGGTTTCACGCTTGAGCGTGAGCGATCACGAATGTTTGGAGACCCCGCTAGCGCGGCGGCACGGGCACCAGGTTGAAGTTGAAACGTTTGTTGAGGTACTGCAAGTTCACCGGCTCGGTCGTCGCAATTTTAGTGTCACCGGCGCGGCGCAGCGCGAGGTCAATGGTACCCTGCTCGCGCGCACTCTTGAGAGCCAGCGCGTCTTGCCGATCCAGAACCAGAGTGAGGATACTCACTTCGGCCGCGGCTTTGCCTTCGCTGGTAGACCAACTGCCCGCTTGGAGTACCAAGACGTTCTGGAGCATCAGCTGGGTCACCGGCAAGCCCTCCGTGCCGGTGGCTGCCGCGGTCGTAGTCCGTCCGGCTTGTCCCAACGGCTCAGGCGAAAGGGTCAGCAAGATGTCCACCGAGTCGCCCGGCTGAATGGCGCCCGCGACGCCGGAAAGTTCGGAAATCGAGAGCGCGACGGCGACTTTGCCATCGGGAATCAAAAAAGGCGCGTTGGTGCGGGTGCCGATCTGTCCTTTGGTGACGACCATCTGCGCGAGAACGATTTGTCCCGGGTAGATGGGCTGCAATGCCATCTTACCAACGACATCTTCGATTTTCTCGAATGCCCCGACCGGCACGAGTCCCTCGGGCCAGTCCTGTTTGCCTACCGCTTCTGCGGTGATCTCTGTACGACCGGGGATCGTCTGCATCGCCACGACCACCGAGCGCATAGGGACTGGCTGCCCACCAGTCTGCATTTGCGCGAGCATCACGAAGGTCAGCATTGCCGCCATGATGCCGATGACAAGTCCCAGTACGATGAGGATTCTGCCGCCGCGTCGCATACTCTCTCCTTTTTTGTGAGGGTACCAACCGATTCTTGTAATATTCTACACGGAAATTGTGCGCTTGGCAAGCGTCCACAATTTCTAATTTTGCAGGGTGTGCGTCACGTTCTTGCGCGACCCGCCATCCCGTAGTGGGGCAGACCTGTGGGTCCGCCCCGCCCGCGTGTCCTGCTTTGAAATTGGACTTGACAGAGATGTAGTTTTATCGTAAACTCGATTTCAGATGGTCGTCGTTGTCCATTCCCAACGCATTGGCAAGCATGTTGGCGTGGTCGAACTTTTCGCTTCATTCGAGGGACAAGTCTATGAAACAATCACCACGGCTTGAACTAGCGTACGGGTTGGGTTTACTCGTTTTGGTTCTCGCGCTCGGAGCCTTTGCGAATGTCTCACCGCCGAAGGACTCTCGCTATAGCGAGGTGTTTCTTTTTCAACAACGAATCACTCCGACGCCGGTCACGCCCGGGGCAACGTTCACGATGACGCCGACGGCAACCCGCACGAGAACAGCGACGCCGACGCCCACTTTCACAGGCACCCCCACGCGCACAAGTACGCGCACACTCACCGCCACGCCGACTAACACCGGTCAACCGCCCGCGACGCCTACCCCAACCTCCACCGCGACGGCGACGGTCGCTGTCACTAGCGGCCCCGTCGTCACCATCACGCCGCTCCTGCCCGGTTACACTGTCACTCCAACAAAGGTTCCCACCGGCACGCTTCCTACGACCGGTATGTCCTTGACCTGGGTGGTGGTCGCGGTGGGGCTGATGCTCATCGTGCTGGCGGCTCGCTATCTCCGTCAGTCCTCTGCGTGATCGCCCAAACGCCTGACGCGCGAGTGAAACTACGTGGCGAGTATGTCTGTCAAAGGCATACTCGCCACGTGCTTTTGTGCGCGAGACGCGCTGAACAGACGACCTATTGTCCCTTCAAGATGAGCGGTAGATATAGATTGGAGTTCGGCGTCGGCGAAAGGTCCACGGTTGTGCTAAAGATGTTATTTGTTTCGATACTCTCCCAAATATGCCCGTAGGTTAGACACCCTGGATAGTCCGGATCGTCAGGGACGCAGGTATCCACTTGGGCATAGACCGTGTGTACGCCGAGTGTGGCGAATACACAGTTGGGCACAGGGACATTGATGGTCTGACCCGGTTGCACGTCCTGTCCCGAAGCGTAACAATTGCCGGGGTCGTCGCGCTTAGGCGACGAACTAGGGTCAATGTAAACGTCTACCCAAAAGTAATAGGAACTGCTCGGCGCGGCGGGCGCGCGCAGCGGCAACCCGCCACGCGTGACGCCGGTCACGCGCCGCAAGGACGCGCCCAGCGGGCGCGCCGGACCTGTGCCTTGATTCTTGATAGCGACCGTCACCGTCGCCGGCTGGCCGGCCTGAACGTTCTGCGGTGTAATGTTCGTCACGATCAAATCCGACGGTAACCGGTATTTCACCTGAAATGCATTCAGCGCGGGAGATAGAGTGTACGGCGATGTCGAGGTGAAGAACGCTTGATATTGGATGTAACTCGCCGTGGGTGTTACAGCGAAGGTGTTGGAAATGTCAACACCGGGCGCAAGCCCGCCGGGAAGATTGTTCCACGACGCGGCAAGCAAATCGTTCACACTATCGCCATAGCGATATTGCACAGTCATCGTGACCGGACTCGTGATGGTCGTGTTGACGACGATTTCGCTCACTTCACACTTGGTCGTGAGGTTGAGTGGGCGCGAGGTGTATTTGCCGGCAGGGGCGTACGAAGAACCGAAACCGGAGGTCGAACCGTGATAGATGGTGTTCGTTCCTTTGTAGGCGAGCGGGTCTGGGTCGGTGACCGCGCCGTATCCCGCAATCACATACACCTCGCCGCCGCTGTTCATCACCGAGGCGTGATAGTGGCGCGGGTTAGGCAATGGTTGCGAGACAATCCAAGCATTCGGCGGGCCGAGGAGTGTGCCATCGGCCGAGTCAATTAGGGCGGCGTGAACGTCGGTGATCGGTACAGTGGCGATGCCCTTTTGACCGCCGCTGACAAAGATCTGCCCGCTCCCTTGCACGGTTCCGTGCGCGGTCAGCGATTCCGGCAACGTGCCCGTTTCGGCAAAAGCATTCAGCGAGCCATCGCCAGCGAACGACGCAAAATTGACTTGCGAGATGCGATTGCTACTTCCGCCAGATTGACCGCCGAGGGCGTACAGATAGGTCGTGCCATCGTCCTTCTGCCACGTAACGGCGCCGAAGGACGAGCGCGCTTGCAACAGCGAATTGGCTTCTTGAACCCACGCGCCCAGACTGCCATCGGCGTTGATGGGCGCGCGATAAATCGCTTGGCTGTCTCCGCTGGACGTCCCATCATTTCCGCCGACGAGGTACAGATGACCGTTGTGAACGACGGCTTGGTGGTAGACCAAAGTCTCCGACATCGGCCTTGCCGTTTGCCACGCGCCGGTGAAACTGCCGTTGGTGTCGAACGCGCGGTAGGAGACGGTATTGGTCACCATTGCGCCGGTCGAGCCGCCTAGGACGTACAAATAGCCCCCGGCTTGTGTCGTGGAAATGACCGCCGCCATACCGGAGAGTCCATTGGGAAGATAACCGGCAATTGTCCAGCCAGGTGATTTGATGGGGCCGGTGATGTAGGTGGTTGCGGAGTAGATTTCGGTGGGACGATACTGGGCGCGGTCGGCGCCGCCAATCACGTAGATAATGTCGCGATAGATGACGGCGGCTAACTCGCGCCGATACTGCGGCAGCGTGTACACGTCGGAGGACCAGAGGGAGGTCAGCCCACGCGGCAAGAGTTGCACCTCGCCGTCCCCGACGTTCCTCAACCCGGTCGCGTAGAATTGCCCTTGCACGAATTCGGAGACGGTGCTATCGGTGGCAGAACAGAGTCCTCCCACACAAACGATATCGGCGGTCACGCGGGGAGCAACAGCGAGCGCGAGGGTCGCCAGACCTACGATCAGCAACACGCTTCCGCCGAACAGTAGACGCCTGTAAGTGGACATCAGAAGAAACCTCCGCGCAAGAAGAGTGGGATTGCAAAAGGGGGTAGCCGCTTCGACTACCCCCTCTCGTGCTTGTGTGATTAGTGACTGCAGGAGATACTGTCGCCGGTCTTGAGGTAGACTTCGGTCTTGTAGGTGCCGCTGCCCAGATCAACGACGACGGTTGGATTCGAACCGAGCGGCGGTCCCCCTAGCCCATCCGTGAAGACATTGTAGGTGAATCCACCGATGGTCACAGTCGCCGACTGGATCTCGTATGTGCCGGGGTCCGCGTTGGGGATAATGAACTCGCCGTTCGAGGTGGTCTGCAAGGTGTAGGTGTTGCCGGTGTCCCGATTGCGGACGATAACGGTTGCGCCAGCGGCGAACGCTTCGGAGGTGATGACCCGACAGGTCTCGTCGCCGATTTGTTGGACGCGGTGCGAGATTTGCTCGTAGATGCTCGCCATCGAAGCGTCATCGGTCGCGCGAAAGTAGTGTGGCTTGGAGGGATCCGTATCGGCGGTAGCGACTGCCTGCATCAATGCAGGGTTAAAATCGGTCCCGACGGCGATCGAGAAGATGATGGTATCCGGTTTGTAATCGTGCGGGTTGGTGTCTCCCTTGGCGATGTTGGCTTGATCGAGAACCTGTTGTTGAGCCGTTTGGTTGCAGGGGGGCGGTGTCCCGGTACCACTGTAACCAGTCCACTTGCCATTCAAGAGCATGTTGGTGTTACCATCGGACGCCAGGATGATTACGGCGACGCTGCTGGGACTATGGCCAGTGCCCAGAACGGTCTCGCGACCGATGCGCAAAGCATCGGCAATCGGCGTACCGCCGTCCGCGGTCAGTCCTTCGATGGTGTTGTTGACCGCTGTGATGTTCGTCGTGAGGTCGTAGCGTTTCTGCCCCCAATGGTAACTCCCGACACTGCCATGTTGCTGGCAGTTGTAGGAGTACTTAGCACCTTTCGTGATCTTGGGGTATGTGACCAGTGCCACTTTGTCTCCCAGACTGGGCTGCATATGGTTGTTGAACGCTTCGAGAGCATCCTTAGCGGCGCGCAACTTTTTCTTGGAGCCGAATTTGGCATTCATACTGCCGGAGATATCCAGCACGTTGACAACGTCCACCGGCACGTGGACATCCTGTTGGGTAAAGCCGGAGACAGTGGTGATCTTTTGTAGTTTGATGGTGCCGACCAGCGAGCGACTGACGTCAATCGGTGGGCGAACCTTGACGCTGACGACGCCAAAGTTGACACAGCCCCCTTCGGCTGACGGGTCTACCCACTCTTGAAACTTGCCCTCGATGTACTTGTCCTGCCCTTGATAGTTGAAGGCGACGATCTTGAATCGGGCAAATCCTTTGATGTTGTAGGTGGTGTTGTTGCCCGTGCCGGACACGGTATCGTAGATCGGGATGGTGACGGGCGTGCCGCTGTCGACGTATTGCTGGAGCGCGGCGCGGACGTTAGAACTCGCCATCGTGCCGGTTGAGCCGGGCACATCGTCATTCACACCCCAGAAGCCGCTGCGGCTTGGGTCCAGCATATTGTTGACGAGGGTTGGAACACTGGGGTCTCCGTTCCAAGAGAGGTAGCCGAAATTCCCCGGCGCCGTCTGCTTGTTTTCCCAGATGCGGTACGTATAGGTCGGCTCGTCCTGTTCGTAATGGATGTCCGGATTGCCATCGCCGTCTTCGTCCGCAAAGGTGCTCTCGCTGACGATGATGGGGAAGAGGCCGCCGGCGCTGCACGCGCCTTTGTTCGCGTACGCGGCTGCCATCCCGTTGGCAGACATCGTGCTAAAGCCGACGACGCCTGCAAAGAACGTGGGGAACTGCTTGTCGCCCTCGACCTGTACGCCGATGACCGGCAACAAGTTTCCGCCCACACTGATTCGCTCGGTCACGTTGTTCAAGCCATACGCTTCCACTGTGTCATAAGTTCTGACAACGATGCTATTCCCGTTAGCATCTTGAACGACGTAGTAGGACTTGATGCCGGATGTACTGACGCCGTTGGAACGCACAAACTTTTGGATGGCTGTGGAGACCTCGCCGTTGGTTTTACCCTGCGCGAGCGCGATCGCGCCGGCTTGCGCGCCGGCGTCCATTGCGTTTTGCACTTGGCGGCGCTGGGCGTAGGCGTTGCCTGCATCTACTACGACCGCCAACAACGCGATGAGAGCAACCAAGCCCCCGGCGATGATGAGTGCCGATTGTCCTTCTTGGCGAAGACGGAACCGTTTCATGGTGTACCTCCTGCGGATAAACGTCATTCGATAGTCATCACCGATTGCGCTCTAATCGGAATGGATCCAAAAGTGATCGCGCCACTTCCAATCAACGGAATCGTCACTTCTGGAAGGGGCACGTTGTAGCTCGCGCTGACGGAGACTTGGACTCCGGAAACCCATAGGGTTTTGTCCGATGGTTCAACCAGAACACTGAGTTGGTTTTGGTCTAGAGAAAAAGACTTGGAGCGCACCAAATTCTGAATCGCCGTGACAGTCTGGTTGCGCGGGTCGTGCACAATCGCGCTCGCACCCTCCCGGACTGCCAGATGGAGCGTCACGTACGAGTAGAAAAGGATACTGGTTACGGCGAGGCCAATGAGCACCCCTAAGAATACAGGCACCACAAAAGCGAATTCAACCAAAGATTGTCCACGCCGACCACGTCGCAGAGTCAATACTTTCATATGGCTTCACTCACCGAATCGGCATCCCCATACTATAATCCACCTGGTACAAACTGGGCAGCCCTAAACGACCAAAGTAGGGCAGCGACATATCGCTCGTAAAAGTGCGGACCCGATAATGGGTGGTCACCGTGATGGGACAACCGATTTCCAGTGCCGTAGGACAATCGGTGCTGGTCGGTCCTAATGTAGGGCGATCTATGGTCAGGACGCTCTCGTTGAGCAACAAGCCCTCTCTAAGCGGCTCTCCTACCACAACCAAAATCTCGTCCGCTACGCGCTTGGTATACTCACCCCACAGTGTATTGCCACTGCCGTACGGTTTGGAGTCATTCGCGGGGTTTGTTAGTTCGGGGTACATCGAAGCGAAGATGGCACCTTCGCGGGTGGCGTTGACGAGCGATAAGTACGAGGTGAAGATAATGCCCATCTCGACCACAGCAATCACCAAGGCAACAAGGAACGGCAAAGTCACGGCAATTTCAACGAGACTTTGCCCCCGACAAGACTTTTGCTTTAATTGGCGCGACACGCTCACCTTGAACGACCCTCTACTCAGCCTCGCTTGCGCACCCCAGCCCAAGCAAAGGAATGAGCCGTTGAGACGCCCCGCCGGGGCAAGACGCCCCGCCGGGGTGAGACGCCCCGCCGGGGCGTCTCTGCTTGGGCTGGGCTGGTTGGCTTATTCAAGCGCGCAGGTGTGAAATCTACGCTCAGGTAACCTCTCTGTTTCAAGCACTTGTACCAACTAAGGGGTTAAGAGACGTCCCCTTAACCCCCTCCAATGATAAAATCAAAACGCATAAATGGATGTTGCCGAGGACCCTATCAAGGATAGGGCCCATAAGAGACTTGGCGACGCGTCGTCTAGGTGCCTCCCAGCCCACTCGTAATCTGGCTGAACACATTGCCGATCTGGGGACCCAAGACAGCCAGAATGGCGATGACCACGACGGCCACCAGGACGAGGACCAGCGCGTACTCGACCAAGCCCTGACCTTCCTCACGAGGCAGATACATTGTTGTTCACCTCCTTTCCCTGTGAGTTTGTTAGCGGTTCAATCGCTCGAACTGCCCGCATTATATAACGGAATGAAAAAATATGCAATAGGAGTGGGGTACCCGCGCGCCAGCCATCGCTAGGCGACTGGCAGTTCCACCCGCACTTGGGTGCCGCGCCCCGTGCTGCTCTGAAATCGGACCTTGCCGCCGAGCATCTGGATTCGTTTTTCGAGTGTGGCTAGCCCAGAGACGCCGCGCTGCCGCACGCTCGCCAGTACCGATTCCACGTCGAAGCCGCTGCCATCGTCCTCGACCGTGACGATGACCGGGTCGCTCAAGTCCAGTGTCACCTGCACGCGCGAAGCGTGCGCGTGCCGCGCGGCATTGTTCAACAACTCCTGCACCGCGCGAAAGACCGCCACTTCGATGTACGACGCGAGCGGCGTCTCGCCCATCGTCGCCAGATGGACGGGTAGATGGTTCTTGCTTTCGAAGGTTTGCGTGTACCGTTTGAGCGTCGGAATCAAACCCAGATCGTCCAGCATCATCGGGCGCAAGTCGAAGATAAAATCGCGGATGCGCTGGAACGTAGCGTTCGCCGCCGTCTTGAGATTTCCCAACTCTGCGCGCGCCTTGGGCATATCCGTGTCGAACAGTCGCTCGACGATTTCGGCTTGGAGGATGAGATTCGTGAGCGACTGCGCTGGACCATCGTGCATCTGGCGCGCCAGGCGCTGCCGTTCGGTCTCCTGCGCTTCGATAATCTGCACGATGGATTGATGGTCCACACCGCGCGCGCTCTCGGCAACTCCCGGCGCGCCGGAGGCCTCGGCGAGTTGCTTGGCGAGCGCGGCGACTTGATCGAGTTGCGCCCGATAGCGCTGCAACATCCGCTGCTTGTTCTGGAACTGTTCCAATTGGCTGCGCATCATAAAGACGCGCATCTGTGCGTCCTGTGCCATCGCGTACGCGTTCTTGATTTCCTCCGGCGGATACGCTTCCGGGTTGGCTTCTAACTGCCGCAACTTGTTCGAGACATCGGCTTGACGCTGCTGCAGTCGGTCAATTTCGCCAGCGGTTTGTTTGATCAACACGTCAATCTCGCGCGCTTCACTATCAACCTGCTGGCGTTCCCTTTGCGCTTCTTCGGCGACGGTTTCCGGATTGAGCGGGGCTGGAGCGGGCATAGATTCACCTTTCACCGCGCATCTTGCAAACGAATCCAACCGCGACGCAACGCGTAGACGGCGGCTTGCGTTCGGTCGTTCACGGCAAGTTTACGCAAGATCGAAGTCATATGATTCTTGACGGTTTGACGACTGATGCCCAGTTGTTGCGCGATCTCCTTGTTGCTCTTGCCGCGCGTGATGCACGTCAAGATTTCCATCTCGCGCGAGGAGAGGGGCTGATAGGCGAACTCGGCGCCTTCGGTACCCGCCAGAGGCATCTGCTCGAATTGGTTGAGTAGCCACGCGGCGACCTGCGGTTTGGCAAGCACCGCATCGTTGACGACATATTTGCCCCGACTGGTCTCGCGCACGGCGCGGACGAGTTCTTGTGGGTCCACGTCTTTGGGAAAGTACGCCGCCGCGCCCGCGCGCAAGGCGTGCAGCATCTGTTCGTCGTCGTGATACGCGGTCAAGACGATGACGGCGATATCTTTGTGCCGCGTCGTCAATTCGCGCGTCGCTTGCAAACCGTTCAAAATCGGCAAGTTCACATCCATCAGGACGACGTTCGGTTTGCTCGCGCTGGCTTTTTCGACGGCTTCTTGTCCGTTCGTCGCCTCGCTCTCGATGAGGAGGTCAGGTTCCATTTCCAGCGCGCGGCGCAAGCCGGCGCGAAAGAGTGGATGATCGTCCACAATCATCACGCGGATTTTCTGCGCCGAATTCTTTTTCTTGGAAGGAGTCTTGGTTTTCATCATCCGCCTCGATTGGACGAACGCGGCGCCGCGCGCAGCGGCGCCGTCAAGACCACCCGTACGCCGTGTCCCGGCTCGGAAAAAATCTGCAGGTTTCCTCCCAACAGTTCCGCGCGATCGCGCATCGTTACCAAGCCCAGCCGCCTCCCGACCGCCGCGCCGCGGGTGACCTCGAAGCCGCGTCCATCGTCCGAAATCGTCACGGTCAATTGCTCCGGCGCCCGGTCGAACCGGACTTGGACGTGGCGCGCGCCCGAGTGCGCGCGCACGTTCTCCAGCGCTTCCTGAACGATGCGAAAGATCGCTATCTCCATCATCGCGGGCAGCCGCTCGGTCAGCGCGTCCCAGCCGATCCATTGCGCGGTAATGCCGGTCTGCGCCGAAAAGTTCTCGACGTACTTTTGCAGACCGACGCGCAACCCTAGTTCGTTAAGCAAGGGCGGCTGCAATTCCGCGATCAGCGCGCGCAAGTCGTTCAGTCCGCGACGAAGTTCGTCGAGCAAGGCCGTCAAACCCTGCCGCGCCGTTTCCGGCTGTGTCTCCCACAAACGCAGCACAGTCTCGATTTCCAGCGCGGCGTTTGCCAGCAACTGCGCGGGACCTTCTTGCAGAAGACGCGCCATACGGTAGCGTTCTTCTTCTTGGGTTTGCGCTCCAAGAGCTCTCGCGAGCGCGGTGGGGTCGCTCATCGCTTCATAGTATAGCATCAAAACGGAGAGACTGCAAGAGTCGCCCAATTGATTTGACACACTTGCTCGAACAGGGTAGAATGGAAATGCAATTCGACGAACCCCTCTCTGCCCGGAGGAAAATCACCTATGTTGGATTTTTCGCTCAGCGATGAGCAAAAAGCACTGCGAGACCTCGCCCGCGAATTCGCGCAGAACGAAATCGCGCCAGTGGCGCAACAACTCGACCGAACCGGCGAGTACCCGTTCGAGATCCTCAAAAAAGCGCACAAACTCGGACTGTTGAACCTCACCATCGGCGAAGCGTACGGCGGCGGTGGCGTAGGCTGGCTGGAAGCCTGCATCGTCGCCGAAGAGTTTGCCGCCGCGTGCGCGGGTGTGACCACCGCCGCGAATGCGACCGAACTCGCGCTCACCCCCATCGAATTGGCTGGCTCGGAAGAACAAAAGCACAAATTCATTCCCCCGATTGCGCGCGACGGCAGCCTCGCCGCGTTCTGCGTCACCGAGCCGGGAGCGGGGAGCGATGTCGCCTCCATTCGCACGCGCGCCGTCAAGCGCGGCGACGAGTACATCCTCAACGGCACCAAGCATTTCATCACCAACGGCGATGTGGCACAATTGCTCAGCGTCCTCGCCGTGACCGACCCGGAGAAAAAGCATCGCGGGATGTCCTTCTTCGCGGTGCCGGCGGACACCCCCGGCATCACGCGAACGCATATGGGCGAGAAGATGGGGCATCGCGCGTCGGACACCTCCGAAATCGTTTTCGAAGATGTTCATGTTCCCGCCGCGAATCTGCTCGGCAGCGAGGGGGTCGGCTTCAAAGTCGCGATGGAGACCTTCGACCGAACGCGCATCGGTATCGGCGCCGCCGGCGTGGGAGTCGCGCGCGCGGCGTTGGAAGCATCCATCAAATTCGCCAAAGAGCGGCAGCAGTTTGGACAGCCGATTGCGAATTTCCAAGGCATCCAGTTCATGCTCGCGGATATGGCGATGAAAATCGAAACGGCGCGCTTGGCGGTGTACTATGCCGCGTGGCTCACCGATCGCAATCTGGCGTACGCGTACGCGACGGCAATCGCCAAGGCGTACGGCTCGGACGTGGCGATGCAAGTCGCGACCGACGCAGTGCAAATTCACGGCGGCTATGGCTATATGGCAGATTACAAAGTGGAAAAATATATGCGCGATGCCAAGTTGCTTCAAATCTACGAAGGAACGAACCAAGTTCAGCGCATCGTGATTGCTCGCACCCTGTTGAAGGATTGAATGTATGAGCCGTGATTTCATTCTAGTTTTTAGCGGCGGCGTGGTCTCGCTCGTGACGACACTCGTCGTCCTTTTCGTAATGGATTGGGTCTATCGGCGAGAGCGCGAACTGGAGCAAAAACGCGCGCGCCCCGTGGAGGACGTTCCGCCGCCGGAAACGATGACGCAGGAACCGCTCGCCGAACATCCCACCCCATAGCCCGAAATCGAATCAAGGAGTCGCAGCCATGAATGTAGTCGTTCTCATCAAGCGCGTGCCCGATACGGAAACGCGCATCCAGGTCAAAGACGGACGCGTCGTGACCGAAGGTATTTCCTGGATCATCAGCCCGTACGACGAGTACGGCGTCGAAGAAGCCTTGCGGCTGATCGAAAAGTACACCGGCAAGGTGACGCTGCTTTGCCTGGGCCCCGCCGAATCGAAAGAGACGATTCGCAAAGGACTCGCGCTGGGCGCGGACGAGGCGATCCACCTCAACGATCCTGCCTTCGAAGGCGGCGACGCGACGACAACGGCAAAGGTGCTTGCCGCCGCACTCAAGAAAATGCAATTCGATGTGGTTCTCGCCGGCAAACAGGCGGTTGACGAGGACAATGCCCAAGTCGCCGTGCGCGTGGCAGAACTGATGGATTTGCCGCACGTCAACTCGGTCATCAAACTCGAATTGAGCGAGGACAAAAAAACCGCCAAGTGCTTGCGCGAGGTGGATGGCGATCGCGATGTCGCCGAGACCACCCTCCCAGCCATCATCACGACCCAGCAAGGCTTGAACGAACCGCGCTATCCTTCGCTCAAGGGCATTATGGGCGCAAAGAAAAAGCCGATTACCGATTGGAAAGCCGCCGATCTTGGGCTCGATCCTGCAACGATTGGCGCGAAGGGCGCGAAACTCGAGGTGGTGCGGCTCGATCCACCACCGGCGCGCCCTCCCGGCAAGATCATCCCTGGCGAACCGACAGTGGCGGCGAAGGAACTCGTGCGCTTGTTACGCGAGGAGGCAAAGGTCATCTAACTCCAATGGGCCAATTGCCCAATTGCCGATGAGCCAAAGAGAGGTTGGGGTTTGGCGCATTGGTTCATTGGC
>DYLA01000020.1:21464-24070 GCA_020722265.1 Anaerolinea sp. | reverse complement strand
AGGGGGCAAAGCCCCCTGAACCCCCATGTCCACGATTTACTGTGGTGCTACCAAGGATGGAGGACAAAATGAAAAAACTACCGACTCTCGCAATGCTGATCTTGTTTGGGTTGTTCGCCGCCGCGTGTCAGCGCGGACAACTCGCCCGCGCGACTGAACCGACGGTGACGATTGCCGCGCCGACTACCGCGCCGCTCGCCGCCGCAGGCACACCCGCGCCAACGCCAGCCGCCGTGGCGACGAAACCCACGCTCGCAAGCGCGAACGTTCGCGTCAAGTTGCTGCAAGCGCAAGGCGGGCGCGTCAGTTGGTCGCACGCTAAAAACCTGCTCGTGTTCGATGTCGGCGGCAAAGAGGGCAAGTCGGATGTCTACATCGCGCGACTCGATGGAGCGGACAAGCGCTGTCTCACGTGCGACAAAAAAGATGTGCCGCAGTTGCAAAACGGCAATCCGGAATGGCATCCCTCCGGCGAGTGGATCGTTTTCCAAGCGCAAGACCCGGCATTGCAATCGTTGCCGGGCGCCGCTGGGAATTTCGTGTCCAGTCCGGGAATCGGCATCCACAACAATATCTGGGTGATGAACGCGGACGGATCGAAATTCTGGCAAGTGACCCACGTGCAAAATCGGCACGGCACGCTACATCCGCAATTTTCGCCGGACGGCACGAAAATCGTGTGGAGCGAAATCATCCAACCCGGCGATGGGATGGGCGGACAATGGGCAATCAAACTTGGCGATTTCTCTATCGTCAGCGGCGAGCCGCGCGTGACGAACATCCAAACGCTGACGCCGGGCAATCTGGAGTTGTACGAGACGCATGGCTTTTCGCCGGACAATCGCAAACTCATTTTCTCCGGCGTGCCGCAGGGCAAGTACTATTACGATATGGACATCTACACGTACGATCTGACGACGCAGCAACTGACACGCCTGACCGAGAATGACGAGTGGGATGAGCACGCGCACTATTCGCCCGATGGCAAGTGGATCGTGTGGATCAGCAGTACCGACATTCCGCAAGTCAAAGCCAAATCGTTGGCGGAGATGGAGCAGAATCCGCTCAAGACCGACGTGTGGATTATGAACGCGGACGGCTCGAACAAACGGCGGTTGACGCGCTTCAACGATCCGAACGCGCCCGAAGGACGCCTGGCGCGCGACGGTCTCATCGTCGGCGATATGGCGTGGGGACCGGACAGCCGATCGTTCGCCGCGAAGATTCAGCGCGGGCGCGTCGAGTCCATCGTGCTAATCGAATTCGATCCGCGCGTAGGGGTCACCCTGCGTGGTGACCCAACCACCACGCCCCAAACCATCGAGCCGAAACCCGGCGCAACGTATCGCGACATGACGTACTGCACACCCGACGGCGTCGCGCAAAAGATGGATGTGATGTATCCGCGCCCCATCGGCGAGAAACCGCTGCCGGTCGCGGTCTACATTCACGGCGGCGGTTGGACTGCCGGCGACAAGAGCGGCGGCGCGGGTTCGCTCGACGCGCGTGAATTGCTCGCGCGCGGTTATCTCGTCGTCTCGCTCAACTATCGCCTCGCGCCGCAATACAAGTGGCCCGCACAAATCACGGACGTGAAATGCGCGATTCGGCATTTGCGCGCGCACGCGGCGATGTACCACCTCGATTCGAACAAAATCGGTGTGTGGGGATCGAGCGCGGGGGGTCATCTCGTCGCGATGCTCGGCACGACAGACCAGAGCGCGGGCTTTGACGTTGGCGAGTATGCCGATCAATCGTCGCGCGTGCAAGCCGTCGTGGACCTGTTCGGTCCCGCCGATTTGCCGGCGATGCTGAACGAGCGCGCGCTGGTCATCGGACAAACGGTTTTTGGTGCAACCTCGCGCGACGATCCGATTCTGGTCAAAGCGAGTCCGGTGACGTACATCACGCCGGACGATCCGCCGTTCCTGATTCTGCAAGGGGACAAGGACAATACCGTGCCACCGGAGCAATCGCAGATTCTTTACGACAAGTTGAAAGCCGCCGGCGTACCCGCGACGCTCGTCATCGTGAAAAACGCGGGACATGGCTTTGCGCCCTCAGGCGGCGACATCAGTCCCTCGCGCGCCGAGTTGACGAAGATGATCGGCAACTTTTTCGACCAGCATCTCAAATGAGGCAATCGCGCGACCTCCCGCCGAGTGATACCCGCGGGAGGTTCGTTGTTACGCAATCGTTATCAAACCGTAATTCAAATTTACCCACTTTTGCCAAATATGTGCTATAATAGGGACAAATCCGATAGTTGGTTGCCTTCTGGTAGCAATGAACCGCAGTTCGAGTCAAGAGCGGTCACCTAGAACTGCGGGGAGCGAGTGGTGAGACCGACCAGAAAAGTGTCTGGGCGGTCTTTTCATTTTCCCGAAAAACTCCGCCCCGACGTCAAGAGGCAGACGCGAGGACCTCGCGCAATTTGCATCCAACCAACGCCTACATCCTGCTGGAAGCGACAAACCGCGATTCGTGTTGAACCGGTCACCTAGAATCGCGGGAGCAAGTGGTGAGACCGACCAGAATTCTTTCCTGGTCGGTCTCTTAATTTCTGGAAAGGAGGATCGAAATGCGATTCGTTCGGAAGATTCATC
>DYLA01000020.1:0-21364 GCA_020722265.1 Anaerolinea sp. | reverse complement strand
TGGTTTGGAAATTCAAGCGCCCGCTCAAGACATTGCTCGCACTCGCCTGCTTCGCGCTCGCGTTGTTGGCGGCCGAAATCGTATCCGCGCAAATCAACTTTGTCGAATATGCCAGCAATCCGATTTTGGGACAAGGCGTCGGCGCCGGACCCAAGGCGTACTATCCCAGCGTTCTGTACGATAGCGCGAATTTCGCAGGGCACGATGGCGGCTACACCTCCTCCTACAAAATGTGGTTCGATAGCGAGGGCACCAGCCAACTCGCGACTTCGGACGATGGAATCACTTGGACGATTCGCGCGGCTGTGAGTGTTGCGAATGTACATCATCCGCTCGTCGAGTACTACTCGGCGGGATTTACCGGTGCGAACTCTGGTGTCAATCCAAGCAGCGGCACGATGTACTATCGCCTGTGGTACTGGACGGGCGATATGACGTACACCATCGCCGACCTGCGTTACGCCGAATCGGCGGATGGGATCACGTGGTACAACGATCAGCCGCTGCAGAACGGCGCGGTGCCCATCGTCACCGGCATCTGGCCCGATTGGAATCGCGGTTCGTACGGTCCCTGTGATGTGCTGTATGATCCCAGCGCGTCGAACAGTGGCACTGATTGGACCTTTACGTTGTACTACGATGGAACGACCGGCGGCACAGAAAGTATCGGCTTGGCGTTCTCTAGCGACGGTATCACGTGGACTGGCTATGATGGCGACGGCGACGGCAAAGCCGATGCGGTTTTGACCGGGACATTCGTCTCAGGCGATTGGGATTACGACTATGTGAGCCGCGCCACCATCATCAAGAACTCGGCTACGAACTATGAGATGTGGTACTCCGGCGGCGTCGGCGCGATGAACCACGGAATCGGGTACGCTACCTCGTCGGACGGAATCCAGTGGACCCGGGACGCGGACAACCCGACCTTGCACAAGGACGATACCGGCTATCCGGGAGAGCCGTGGCGCAGTGGGCGCACCTACTGTCCGATGGTCATTCGAATGTTCGGTACCTACAAAATGTGGTACGCCGGACGCAGTGCCAGCGGTCAGTACGCGATCGGCTACGCGGTGGATGAGGGCCCTTCCGCCGTCACGCTTTCGTCGTTCGAGGCGCGCGGTGCCGATACCTTGGACTGGAGCCTCTTCACGGCATTGGCTGGCGCGTGCGGCGTTGGCTTGCTGTTCGGCGTCTGGCGCGCGCGGCGGTAACCCTTCCTTCATCTCGATAAAAAATAGACCTGCCGGAAATCCGGAAGATCTATTTTTTCTCGAAGATAATGGCTTGTGAATCGGCGTACACCTCGCGCCACGCCGCGTCGCGCGCGAGTTGCAGCGCCAGCGGCGCGTCCGGTTCGATCAACACCACGCGCACGCCGTAGCGGTCGAGCGGGACGCGCCACTCGGGCTCGCCGCGATAGGCGCGCAAGAACACCTCCTCGATGAACGCATCGCCGTACACATCCGCGCGCCCATCAATAAAGACGCGCGTCTCTGGATACAATCGCCAAATCAGATAGCCGCCCCACCCATAGGCGTTGTATAACGTCCCGCCACTTGGTCGCGCGCGCAAAAAATCCACCGCGTCCGCCGGAAACTTGGCGCGCTCGACGGCGCGTTGATTCGAAACGACCATCGCCACGCGCACACTCCCCCCCGCCACGACTAACACCAGCAGCAGCCAGTTGACGATTGCCCGCGCGCGCGTCACTCGATCATTCGCCTCGTTCGTCGCCCTCTCCCGAACGATATGCGCGATCTGCTCCGCGAGAATCGGCGCAGCGACGAGCGCGAAGATCGGAATGTGGCGCGCCGAGCGCAGCGCGGCGTAGCCGAACCCGATGAGCAACAGCGTCTGCGTCAGCGAGAGACGCGCTCCCGCGAACGCCATCGCCGCGAGGGTGGCGAGGAGCAACCACGCCAACGGCTGGAACTCGACGAGGTGAAAATCGGGCGAGAACCATTCCTGAATGTACGTCTGCATCGCGCGACTCGTCAGCGTCTCGAAGGGATAGACGTACATCGTCGCACCGTTAGGGTTGAGGGGGACGACGGCGATACACGCGACGAGGAGGAGGACGAGCGGGACGAGGGACGCGGCGCGGGGGATGTCAAACGAAAAACGGGAAACCCGAAACTTGACACTCGACGCTTGGGCGCGGGGACTTGCCAACGACGCACCTTCGCCGACAAGGTAAACACCAATGATGACGATGCCGAGCGCGTAACCACTGTGCAGATTGACCCAGAGGAGCATCAAGAGCGGCAGAATCCACAGTGCATCCCGGCGTCTCTCCAGCACGTACAGAAACACGCTCGTTAGCAGCAGCGAAATCATTTGCGGACGCACGCCCCACGTCGGCGCGGTGGCAAGCGCGGCGAGGAGCAGGACGAACGCGGCGATGTACGGCTTGCCGGCGCAGCGCGCGTAGACGAACGCAAACGCCAGCGTGATGATCGCGGCGAACGCAAGCATCAACGCGGGAAACGAACCGAGCGCGAAGAGCGCGTAGAGGAACACCTCGGAGAGCCACTCGTGCATCACCCAAGGGCGTCCCGCGTTCGTGTGCGAGAAAATGTCCGCGTGTGGAATCGCGCGCGTCTCGACGATGAACTGCCCCGCGCGCAAATGCCACCAGAAATCCGGATCGGCAATCTCGCGCGTCGCCATCACGAACAACGCGATGAAGAGAATCGCGGTGAACAAACGACGAGTCGTGAGCCACATACGAATCTCGGACACGCCGCGAGCGCGGAACGTGCCGCTAGACCTTGCGCGCGTACAGCGTGAACAAATCGCCAAAGTTGACCGAAAGCGCGAGGCTGCCCAGACGGAATCGCGCGACCAGCGCGCTGAGCAGACGATAGAGCGGCTGACTGTACGGTTCCAGGCGCGTCACGAGATAACCCAAGCGAAGATAACGCCCCTGCGCGCTCGCACGAATCACCCGAAAGCCGGCGCGTTCGAGCATCTTTCCCAGTGTGCGCGGCGAGAAATAGTACAAGTGCATTTCCATCAGCCAGGGCCAGCGCGCACCCATCAGCCGCGCAAACGGACTTTCGATGTCAATCGTGTGAATCGCTACGATTCCGCCCGGCTTGAGGATGCGCCACACATGCTGCAGTTCGCCCAGCGGATCGGGGAGATGCTCGATCACATCCCACATCGTCACGACATCGAAATACTCACGCGGCAATTCGGCATCCCCAAGCGTCGCGGTGATAATGTGCAGTCCACGCTGGCGCGCCTGCTGCGACGCCCACACCGACGGCTCGACGCCCCACGCCTCCCAGCCGCGCTGCTGCGCCAATTCGACCATCACGCCGATATGACAGCCAACATCGAGCAGGCGACGCGTGGCCGAGTTAGGCGCAATCAAGTCTTCGAACGGCGCGAGGTTGCGGCTGAAGGTCAGCACGCGCCCTTCGCGCTCTTCGACGTAGGTAGGGTCTTGGACGACGCTATAACTCTCATTGAGTTGCGCGGCAGTCCAGCGCGGATTCGCGTACACCAAGCCGCACACGTTACAGCGAACGATGGGAGGATGGATGCCATACGCCGAACTGGTGCAGCGAAAATCGCGCGTGTTCGGCGCGCTCGCCTTGAGCGTACTGGGGTAGCACAATCGGGCATCACGCGACCCACAGAGGTTGCAGGCGATCTCTTCGCTCGGTCCGCTACTCATTCTGATTAGTTCGGCGTCCGATGTGAGGCATTGGCTGGGCGGCGCAACAAACGCTCCCGCGCCCTACGCCATCGCCGCCAAGTCAAACGCAGCACGGTGTACGTCGCCTTGTAAATTTCCGCGCGCGAAATCTTCGATTGCCCGGCGCGGCGGTCCTCGTAGATGATAGGCACTTCGCCGATGCGCCAGCCGCACGATTGGCACAAAAAGAGCATTTCGATGAGAAACGAATAGCCGTTCGAGAAAATCCGATCGAGGTCAATAGATTCAAGGACGGTGCGGCGATAAGCGCGAAAACCAGCCGTGCAATCGGTGGCTCTCAGTCCGAGCATCGTCCGCGCGAACCAGTTCGCTCCCCAACTCACCAACCGCAACTTGAGATCGCGCCCTTCCATCCCGCCGCCGGGCGCGTAACGTGAGCCGATGACCACGTCGAACTGGCGCAGTGCGGCGAGAAGGTGGGGGATGTAGTGCGGATGGTGCGAAAAATCCGCATCCATCGTCACGATGGGGTCACTGTCGAGTGCGAAGGCGCGGCGCATTCCGGCGATGTGCGCGGTGCCAAGCCCCAGTTTCGCAGGGCGATGAACCGCGTGGACGCGTCCGTCGCGCGCCGCCAGCGCATCCACGCGCGCGCCGGTGCCGTCAGGCGAATTGTCGTCCACGACGATCACGTGCGCACCAACCGGCAGCGCGAGGATTTGCGTCACCAGATTTTCGATATTGTCGCTTTCGTTGTAGGTTGGAATGATGATAGCAGGCAGCACAAGTCCCTCGAAAAATTCGTTCGTATTCTATCCTTTTTCGGCAAGAACGCAAAGAGCACGACTCCGTCGTTTCAGATCAAGTTCCACGCTCTCCAACCAACCGTCTGCTTCGCGCGGCGAACGCAGATGCACGACCGCGAGGTGCGCGTGCTCCGGCTGCCGCAGCAAGACCGGGTACTCGCGGCGGCGGCGCGGATACGTGCGGATCGCCCAGGCGAACAGCGAATCACGTCCGACGAACGTACGCCAACTCTCCGTGTTCTTGCCCCACAACTTCTCGCGCGTAAAGACGCGCCGCAGCGTGCGCCACCACAACCGCCACAGGATCAGCGGCAGCGCATAGTCGAGCCAGACTACCGTGTCCGCGCGCGCCCAGACCAGATCGCGCACCTCGCTATAGTTGCCGTCCGCGACCCAGCACTCATCGGCGATCGCGCGCGCGACGCGCGCGCGAAAAACCTCGCGCGGCGCTTCGGTCCAGTTCGGCTCCCAACGCAGCGCGTCCAGTTCGACGTGCGGATAACCGAGCCAACGCGCAAGATCGCGCGCCAAGGTCGTTTTGCCAGACCCGGTGACGCCAATGACAGCAATGCGTCGCCCGACAGGAGCCACAACCCCGCCTTCCACTTCAGCCGCTCGCGCCATCCAGATACCTTCTCACCTCGGCAATCGCCTGCGCAGTATTCTGGAACTGAATTCCGCGCATTCCCAGTGCGGATGCGGCTGCCACATTCTCCGGCATATCGTCCACGAAAATCGCTTCTGCCGGCAGCACACCCAAGCGCCGCAGCGCGATGTGGTAGATGCGCGCGTCCGGCTTTTCGATGCCCTCTTCGGCAGAGAGGACAATCGTATCCAAGGCATCGGCGATGCCGAACGACTCGGTGATCGCGTGCCGCGCGGTCGCCCAAGCATTGCTAATGATGCCGGTCTTGTAGCGCGGACGCAAATCGCGGAGAAATTGCACGAGCATCTGGTCCACCCGATCGCCAGACCAAAAATCCGCGACGAATTCGCGCATCTCGGCGTCGCTCAAGCGAAAATGCGCGGCGATGTGCGCCCACACCTCGTCTTCACTCGCCTGCCCCACACTGGCGCGCCGCGACACGTCCGACCCCCAGACGTGGCGCGCCAATCCATTTTCTTCCAAACCCAGCCGCGCCTCCCACTTGCGCCGCCCGCTGTGGTCTTCGGTGCGAAGCAGCACTCCCCCAATGTCGAAAATGACGGCTCGAATCCCCATTCTTCATCTCCCTGCCTTTACTCCCATTTCCCATCCGCATACAGCACGATGGCGCGATTCGGTTCGATGCCGGCGAAAATCTGCCCGCGCGCGAATTTCTGGGCGAGCGCAGAATAACCCTCCTCCGCCGCAATCCCCGCGCCGAGTTTCGCGCGCACGTCCGCGCGCGCACACCACACTTTGCCAAACCCGCGTCGGGGCTTGATGCGGCCGGGCGCGACGGTGATGCTCGGACAGGAATCCTCCGGGAGCGCACTGGTCCACGTATCGTCGAACACCAGCCACGTCGCATCGGCCTCGAAGAGCGCGTAGATGCGCCGCTCGTCTTCCCGCCAGTACAGCGCGCCGTGCTCGAATCGCTGGAGGGCGAATTGCACCGAGCGCTCGGTCTCCGTCGGGCAGCCGACGCGTGCGGCGAACTCCGGCGTCCAGCGGGGCGCGGTCAGATTGCCGATGGCGAGCGCGCAAAACGGCAGCGTGAGCGTACGCGGCGGCAGCGTCGCGCTCGCGCGCGGCGAGGGAGTCGCGCGCGCCGGCGTCCACGTGGACCACGGTGTCGGCGTGAACGTTGGGGTCGGCGCAGGCGGTACCGCCGTCCGCACATCTTCGATCAGCGTGACCGAGCCATCCTCGCGGTTGGCGACGTAGACCAGATTGCCCAGCCGCGTCATCTTGCCCGGTGTGCTGACGGTAAGGCGCGCGACCTCGCCGAAGGTATCGCCATCGAGAATCGCGATCAGATTGTCTGTGGACGCAAGAGTGGACGAATCGCCGCGCGCATAACTCTTCGCGAACGCAATGAACAAGTGCCGCGTGAGCGGGTTGTACTCCATCCCCATCACGCGTCCGGGGAGCGCCATCGAGAAGAGTTTCTTGTCCTCTGCATCGAACACGGCGAATTCGTTGGTCAAGCGCAGTGGATGCGTCCCGCCGATAAAGACGCGGTTCGTGTCCGAGTCAATCGCCAACGCGTACACTGTGCTATAGAATGGCAGCATCGCGCGCTGCCGCAGCGAGGTGGCATCCACGCTGTATGCCGCCGTGCGCGAGTTGGAGCCGGGCGTGCCATTCCACGCGAGCGCGTAGAGACGCTGGTTGCCCGAATTCACGCGCACCCAATCCGGCACGATGCTGGAGCCGATGGTGTTCCCCACCAGACGGAACGATCCCACCGGCGCGAGCGTGTCACGGTCGAGAATCACATCGCCGGCGAAAAGGCGCGAACGCGCCGGGTCCACCGCGACGGTCGTCAAATTGCGTGTGACCGGCTGGGTCGCGCGGACGCTCAGCGCAGTCTCGTCCACGATCGTCAGCGCGCCATCCGCCCGGCTGGCAACGAACAAGCGATCGCTTTGCGGATCGCGCGCGAGATCAACCGGATGCCGCCCCACGCCAATCTCCTTGACGACGCGCGTCCCTTCGATGACATAGACCGAATCGGTAGAAGCGTTCGCGATGTAGACGCGCCCCGCACGTTCGTTCGCGGCGAGCGCGGTCGGCAGCATCGCGAGCGGAATCGTCGCGACGACTCGATTCGACGAGGTGTCCACGACGCTGATACTATCGCCATAGTAGTTGGCGACGTAGAGCCGCCGCGCGGTCTCGTCGAACGCGAGGCCGTATGGATGCAGCCCGACTTGAATCGTCGCGACGCTGGCGAGCGCGCCCGGCTCGATGACGCTGATCGTGTTCGCGTACGCGTTGGCGACGTAGAGGCGCGTGCCATCGGGCGTGAAGGCGGTCGCGTGCGGGTCGCCACCGATTAGCACACGCCCGCGCGCGGTGCCGGAATTCGGATCCAATGCCGTCAGGAATTGCGACGACGTTTTCGAATCATAAATCGCCACGAAAAAATCCGCGTAGGCCGGATGAGCGGCGAGCGTGTAGTACGTTCCCTTCGTCGGTAGGACGGCGAGCACGCGCCACGTGGCGGTATCTATCACTGCCGTCTTGTCGTACACCGCCGCGTAGAGACGATGCCGCGCCGAATCGCCGGCGAGGTTGATGACGTTGAACGCGTTGGGAATCGTGAGACGCGTCTGGGTTTGCAGCGTCGTCGGATCGAGGACGAGGATTTCCCCCTTGCTGTCCGAACCGACGTAGAGACGACTGTCGAAAAAGAAGAGCGTGCGCGCATCGACGCCGATAGTCTGCGTCATTGCGACTTGGTCATTGGTGATGAGACTGATGCTCTTGTCGCCGGCGTTCGAGACGAACAGCCGTTTGTGCGCGGGATCGGCAGCCAGCGCGCCGGGGCGCTGGCCGACCGGAATGAACTTGACGACGCGGTCGTTCTGAATGACCGCGAGGTTCGCCGTTTCGCCGCAGAGCGCGTACACCTTGCCATCGAGCGCGGCAACGGCGAGTGGTCGGCGACCGCTGCCGGGAAGTTCGCGCAAGAAAAAACGTTCGCGCACGGTCGGCGCGCTCGCCGGCAAAGTTGGCGTGGCAAGGGCGGCGCGGGTCGGCGCGGTGGTCGGCGATGGCGCGCTCGCGGCGAGGGAAGGCAGCGGACTCGGCAGCGCGGTCGGCGGTAATGTGGGCGCAGCGGGCGCGCCACAGGCGGCAAGGAGCAGCATCCAAACCAATCCAAGAATTTTCGTCTTCATCGCGCACCTCCGATGCCTGCATTGTATCTGATGTAGGCATATAGGTCAAGGCATCGGTAGGCTTTTTCCTCGCGCCGTTTGTCATTTTCTTTCCGTTGTGGTATCATAGCGCGCGATGGATGACTCGTTTTCGCCGCGCCCCGTCGCCGGTCGGCTGATCGCGCTGGATTTGCGCCCGACGCGCCCGCTGACGTTTCTGGGGCCGGCGTGGGCGGCGTTCTGCGGCGCGGTGGCTTCGGGCGCGCTGCTCAGTCGTCAATCGCTGCTCGTCTTGATTCTCGCGCTGTTGCTGTGCGACGTCCTGCTGGGCGCGTGGCGCGCCCTGTGGCTGCACGCGGATTGGCGCACGGCGATCCAGCGCAATGCGGCAGGCGCGCGCGTGTGGCTATCGTTTTCCGATGACGAGACCGGTTCGCCTCTGGCGCGCCGATGGCGTCGGCTGGCGCGCCGAGCGGACTATGTGCGGCGCATCCTTTGGCCTCTGATTGACTCGGACATTATCGCGATGCTAATGGCTGGCCTCCTCGCGCTCACCATTGCCCTCGTGCTGGGACCCGCGCCGGTCGTGCTCGTCGCGCTGGCAATGACACTGGGCTTGGTCGAGGGAGAGACGCGCGCGGAGATTGGCACAGGGCTGCGCGCGTTGGTAGAAGTGGCAATTCCCTGGCTCATTGCGCAGACTGCCCTGGGATCTTTCCACTGGCTCGCGCTCGTCTTCGCCCTGCTCTTCACGCTGGTCTATCGCGCCCTCGTCGCGATCGCGGAGCGCGAGCCCGGGCGGTGGATCGCCCTGAGCAATCTGGCGCAGTTGGGCGTTGTGCTGCTCTTGATCTTTAGCAATATGCCGATTGGCGCGGCAGTCGTCACGCTTGGACTGCTGGCGCAAGTGTTATGGCAAATACGCCATCGGCTCGACCGCGATGGCAGGGCGTACGCGCAGCGCGTCCAATCGTATCTTCTCGTCGCGATGCTGATTGCCGGCATCTCGCTCTGGTTGTGACCCTATGAAAATCGGAGTACTGGCTGACACGCACGTCCCGGATATTCTTCCTGCCCTGCCCCCCCGCGTGCTGGAACTGCTCAAGGGGGTAGACCTCATCCTCCATGCCGGGGATGTGACCGACCTGAATGTACTGCACGAGTTGGAAGCCATTGCGCAGACGTTTGCGGTGTACGGCGACCACGACACGCCCAAAGTCAAAAAATACCTGCAAGAGAAACAACGGCTCGAATTCGCCGAGCGCGCCATTGGGCTGGTGCATGGGCATGGCGCGTGGGAGGGAGGATTCCTGCGACGTTTACGCCTCCGCGTCGACCGCTCCTATCAGTCGCAACTGCTGTACGCGTCGGTCTTGCGCGAGTTCGCTGACGTCGACGCCATTGTATTTGGGCACAGCCACGAGCCGTACATCAAGATGCACGGGGGGATTCTGCTCTTCAATCCTGGTTCGATCGCGCCACGACTGGGACAGCGCAGCAGCATCGGGATGCTTGAGGTGGGTGCGCGCGCGATCACGGGACGGATTATCCCTCTCTGACCACTAGAAACGGAGCCTCGATGAAACACCTGCTCGCTATCGCCGACCTTTCGCCCGCGGAGTTCAATCAGATTCTCGCGACGGCAAAGAAACTCAAAGCCGAATGGCGCAAAGGCGGCAACAAAGCGATTCTCAAGAACAAGACCCTGGGAATGGTATTCCAAAAGCCATCGCTGCGTACGCGCGTCTCGTTCGATATGGCGATGCTGCACTTGGGAGGGCAAGCGCTCTACCTCTCGCCGAACGAAATCGGCTTGGGGCAGCGCGAAAGTGTTGCCGATGTCGCGCGGGTCCTCTCGCGTTACGTGGATGGGATTATGGCGCGCGTGTTCGCACACGCCCACGTCGTCGAACTTGCCCAGCACGCGCGCGTGCCGGTCATCAACGGCTTGTCCGATTACGAACACCCCTGCCAGGCGCTGGCAGACGTTCTCACCATCATCGAGCATCAAGGCCAGTTGAAGGGACTCAAGGTCGCGTTCGTGGGAGACGGGAACAACGTGGCGCGCTCGTTGATGCTCGCATGCGCGTTGGGCGGCGCGCATTTCGTCTGCGCCTCCCCCAAGGGGTACACGCTCGACGAGGCGGCGGTGGCGCGCGCGCGTGCGTTGGCTGCAACCTCGGGCGGCAGCATCGAACTGACGGAGGAGGCGCGTGCCGCCGCGCGCGACGCGGATGTGATTTACACCGACGTGTGGGCGAGTATGGGACAAGAATCAGAATCGGCGGAACGCGCGCGCGTATTCCCGCCGTACCAAGTCAACGCCGCGCTCGTCGCGCTGGCGAAACCGAGCGCCATCGTGATGCACTGTTTGCCGGCGCATCGCGGTATGGAAATTACTGACGAGATCGTGGACGGTCCGCACTCGGTCGTCTTCGACCAAGCCGAGAATCGGATGCACGCGCAAAAAGCCATTCTCGCGATTTTGCTGGGAAGCAAGACCCCCAAAAAGTGAGCGCAGCAAACACCGATTCGACTCACTGATAGATTGGCTATCGGATCAGCATGCCAGGTAATCGAGCCGTTTTCAACGACGCCATTCGAAAAGGGCACAATGCCGCGTGGGACAAGCAGTGGAAAAAAGCGGTGGAGGAGTATCGCCGCGCCCTCGCCGAATTTCCCGACGACTTGAGCGTTCGCGCGAGTCTGGCGCACGCCCTCGAAGAATCAGGACAATGGGAGAGCGCGATGCACGAATATCGCCACCTCGCCCAAGTCCAGCCGCGCGATCCGGTGCCTTGGGTGCACGTCGCCGCGCTGCAAGAAAAAATGCGCCGCCCTGCCGAAGCGGCGGGGACACTGATGCAACTCGCCGAGTTGTACGTGGCGCACCAGTTGACGACCAAGGCGGTCGAGGCGTGGCGCAAGGCGAGCAAGTTAGAGCCGGAGCGCAGCGACGCGCATCTGCGCCTTGCCGAAGTGTACACCCAAGGCGCGCAACACGCGGCGGCAGCCAAAGAGTACCTCGCGCTGGCGCGCATTTTCCGGCGACGGGAGGACAAGGCCAAAGCGTTGCAGTGGACGCACCAAGCCCTCAAAGCCGACCCGCGTAATGAAGAGGCACGCGACCTGCTAGAGGAGTTGGAGCACGGCGACCTGACCGTCGCCGTCAGCCCCCCTGGTCCAGTCGAGCAGGCAGAAAAGGTCGCGCTCTCACGCCTCGCCGATACCCTGCTGGAACAAGAGGCTGGCAGCCGCGAAGACGAAGAGCAGCAGCGCTCCACCGCCCGTCCGCGCATCAGTCAGGAGGAGATCGACGCGCTCATCGCGCGCGCGGTGGATGCGCAGATGCGGCGCCGCGTCGGCGACGCGATCGAGTCCTATCGCCGACTGCTCGCCGCCGGCGTCGAACGGGCGGAGGTCAAATTCAATCTAGGGCTGTTGTACTTTGAGACGATGCGTTACGACGACGCCATCGCGCTCCTCAGCGAGACCATCCACGACCAGAACTTTGCGCTGGCAAGCCATTACGCGCTGGGGCAGTGCTTTCGCGGTTTGGGGCGAATGGACGAAGCGGTGGAACATTACATGCAGGTCGTCAAGATCGTTGATCTGGGCAGTGTGCGCCGCGAACAAGCCGACGAACTCATTTCGGTCTACGAGGGTTTAGCGGAAAGTTACATCGCCAAGGGAGATCGCGAGCAAGCAGAATCGTTCAGCCGCGCGCTCGAAGAATTCCTCACCAGTCGGGGCTGGGAGGACAAGGTCCACGAAGTGCGCCACCATCTCGAAGCGCTGCGCGCCGAAGGGGAGCAAATCAGTCTTGCCCAAGTGCTGGAGATTCCCGGTTCTGATCAAGTGCTCGAAGCGTTGGCGCTATCGCAAGAGTGCTTGCGGCGCGGCAAGTTCGACGCCGCCAGCGATGAATGTTTGCGCGCCATCCAACTGGCGCCGGAGTATCTGCCCGCGCACGCGCGCCTGGCGGAGATCCTTATCCGGCAAAATCGGATGGAAGAGGCCTGTCTCAAGTACCAGACCCTCGCCGAACTGTGCGTGGTGCGCGGTGATCTGGCGCGCGCCGAAACGCTGTACCGCAGCGCACTCAAAGCCGCACCGGCAGACGTCACCAATCGTTCCAAGTTGATTGACCTCCTGATTCAGCGCGGCAAACACGACGAGGCGCTGGAACAGTACCTGATTCTGGGCGACGCGTATCTTAGCACCGGGCAGATCGCGCGCGCGGCGGAAAGATTCACCGAGGGGATGCGCTTGGCGGCGCGCGTGGGCAACACCAGCGCGGCCGCCATCACGCTGCGACATCGTCTGGCAGAGACGCGCGTGCGCCAGAACGATTTCAAAGGCGCCCTCGCCGCCTATCAGGAAATCCGCCAGCAATCGCCCGCGGATGAACGCGCTCACTTTTACATGGTGGATTTGGAGTTCCGGCTCAATCAGCCCGGCGCCGCTTTGCACGACCTCGACGCCTTACTCCAGCAGTACGACGCGCGCGGCGAAGGGCGCAAATCCATCGGCGTCCTCGAAGCGCTCCACCAGAGTCATCCCACTCAAGCCGAACTGGCGCAGCGACTGGCGCAACATTATGCCGCGCTCGGCGAACGCGACAAGGCCGTGGCAACACTCGACGCGCTGGGAGAATTCCAACTCAACGCCGGGCAAAAGCAAGCCGCCGCCGCGACGATTCGCCAGATCCTCGCGCTCAATCCGCCCCGCGTCGAAGCATACAAAAAACTGTTGCAAGAAATCGGTGCATAAACCGTGTGGAGTACGCTCTCTGACCTCTTTTCGCATTTCACCCTCTTTAGCGTCCTGGACATTCTCCTGGTCGCTCTCATCTTCTATGGATTGTTCTACCTGGTGCAAGGCACGCGCGCCGTCCAACTCTTGCGCGGTATCGTCTTGGTCGTCATTCTCGCCGTCTTTGCCAGCAGTATCTTGCGCCTCACCGCGTTCAATTGGCTCATCCGCAATTCGATTCCCGCGCTCCTCGTCGCGATCCCGGTGATCTTCCAACCCGAACTGCGTCGCGCCCTCGAGCGGCTCGGACGACCGGGAACGCTGCTGGCGCGGCGTCGCGCCTCCGCCGCGCAGATCATCAACACCATCGTACGCGCGGCGCTCGAACTCGCCCACGAGCGTCTCGGCGCGCTCATCGTCATCGAGGGCTCGACGGGGCTACAAGATTTCGTGGACACTGGCGTCTTGCTCGACGCGCGTCTGTCCAACGACCTCCTCCTTTCGATCTTCTACAAGAACAGCGCCCTGCACGATGGGGCGGTCATCGTACGCGAGGATCGCATCGTTGCCGCCGCGTGTATGCTCCCTCTCTCCGAAAGTAATCAGTTGGATCACGATCTCGGGACGCGCCACCGCGCCGCCGTCGGCGTGACCGAGGGCACAGACGCGATCGCCATCGTCGTTTCCGAAGAAACAGGCGCCATCGCCGTCGCGCACAACGGCCAACTGACGCGCGGACTGGACGAAGGCGCGCTGAATCGGCGACTGTTCGAATGGACGCAAACTCCCGCGCGCGACAAACGACCACAGAGCCAAACGGGAGCGGAGAAACAATGATTCGTTCCTTGCTCAGCCAATTGTTTTCGCTGGCGATGGTACTCGCGCTGGCGATCGTCATTTGGGGAGTCGCCACCATCGAGGACAATCCCAGCCACGAAGCGATCTATCCCGACCCCCTGCCCATCGAGTTGACTAATCGCGCCGAAGGGTTGGTCATCCATCAAAAGACCGCCGACACAGTCAAACTCAAATTACGCGCGCCGCAGGCAAGTTGGGACCAATTGCAACCGGCCTCCTTCAGCATCACCGCCGATCTACAATCGCTCGACGCCGGCTTGCACCAGGTTCCGCTCCAGGTACGCGTCACAGACCCGCGCGTGCGCGTACTCTCCATCGAGCCACAGTCTATCGGCGTACGCTTGGAACGGCTCAAGACGCGCGAGTTCGACGTGAGTAGCGATGTCCTCGATGCCGCGCCGCTCGGTTACACATTCAAACAGCCGGTCGTCACGCCCGCCAAAGTCAAAGTGAGCGGTCCGGCAACGCTGGTAGACCAAATCGCCCAAGTTTCTGCCGATCTCTACCTGCGCGGCGCCAAAGCCCCCGTCGAACGCGAAGTGAGTGTGCAATTGCGCGACGCGCAGGATAACCCGGTGACCGGCGTAACGGTCACCCCAACGAACGTCGTCGTCAGAGTTCAGGTCGAGCAGCGCGTCGGCTACAAAGATGTGTCCATCAAGGCGATGCTCAAAGGGAGCGTTGCGCCCGGCTACTGGATCAGCAACATCCTGGTCGCGCCTTCGACGGCAACCATCGTCGGCAGTCCAGAGGTGCTGGCAAAGGTGCCGGGCTTTATCGAGACGCTGCCGATTGATGTGAACAGCGCCACTGCCGAAGTGACCAAGCGCGCCACCCTCTCGCTTCCCGAAGGAGTCTCGGTACTCAACAACGAGGGCGTCACCGTCCAAGTCTCCGTCACGCCGATTATGGGCGGACAGACGGTGCGCCGCAAGGTCGTGCTGCAAGGATTGACGCGCGGGTTGAACGCGAACGTTTCGCCCGATTCGATCGAAGTCATCCTTTCGGGTCCGCTGCCGAATCTGCAAAATCTTTCGGCTGACGATGTGCAGGTCGTCGTAGATGTCACCGGGCTACTCGCCGGCACGTACCCCCTCAAGCCGCGCGTCCCGGTCGTGCCCGCGTCGCTTCGCGTGCAGAGCATCGTACCCGAAACGGTTCAGGTGATCATCACCGGCGTCCTGCCGACGGCGACACCTACCGCCACGCCCACCCCAACGCCAACCGCTATGCCGTCGGCGACTCCAACCGTACCTCGATGAGCACTCGTGTTTCGCGACTGCGCCAGACTATCGCCCACACAACGCCCGACGGTCTGGCGATTTTCTTGCTAGCGGTTATGCCTCTCGCGTATTTCTGGCAAGCCGCGCTGCGTCAAGCCGTCTTCTCCTCTGGCGACATTCTTTTGTTTTTCTACCCAACGCATCTCGCCTACGCCGATGCGTTGCGGCAGGGCCGTCTCCCTTTGTGGGAGCCGCGTATGCTCGCCGGTTTTCCACTCTACGCCGAAGGACAAATCGGCGCGCTCTACCCCCTCCATCCGATTCTCTATGGTCTATTGCCGATAGACCTTGCGACGAACTATGACATTCTGCTGCACTTGGGCTGGGTCGCGATCGGCACCTACCTCTTAGCCCGCGTCATCGGTTTGCGCCCGGCGAGCGCGTTTCTCGCCGGCGCGGTCTTTGCGTTCGGCGGATTCTTTTTGCCGCGCCTGGCGCACATGAGCGTACTCGCCACGGCGTCCTGGCTCCCTTGGCAGATGTGGGCGTTCGAACAACAGGCGCGCGCGACCGAGCGCCGCAAGCGATTACGCTGGTGGACACTTTTCGCTCTCTTCGCCGGCATCCAGTTGCTCGGTGGACATCCGCAGTTCGCATTGATGAGTGCGCTGCTCGTGGGGCTGTACTCCCTCGTGCGCTGGGAACGCGGCACGGACAGTCACGCCGGGCGGATGGGCAGACGCATCGGTCCGCGCCTGGGGGAATATTTCGATCCCGTGCGCGCGATACCGGTCGTGCTGGCATTCGGCGCGGGCGCGCTGATTGCGGCAGTGCAATTGCTGCCGACCTTCGAACTGGCGACGGTCAGCGACCGCGCCGCCGGCTTGCTCCCCAAGTTCTTCCATGCGTTCTCGCTACGTCCCGCTCACTACTTGATGCTCCTGCATCCCTTCTGGCTTGGCAATCCCTATCCGCGCGTCTCGGTCGAGGTGATTGGCTACATCGGCTTGCTGCCGCTCGTCCTCGCCATCGCCGCGCCCCTCGTGCGCCGAAATCGCCGCGTCGCGTTCTTTGCGCTCATCGCGCTCGTCGCGCTCTTACTCGGCTTGGGAGACATGAACCCGTTCTATCGGGGCTTGCGCCATTTGCCGCTTTTTAATTTTTTCCGCGTGCCCCCGCGATTCTTCTTTTGGTACACTTGGGCGATGGCGCTTCTCGCCGCGACGACGTTCGATGACTTGCTCGACCGGGCGCGCGCGACGACGCGTTGGACGCGCGGGCAGCGCGTCGCGCTCGTCGTCGTCCTCGGCGCACTGGCCGTCGTCGTCCTGCTTGTCCCCGCGCTCCCACTCGATTTCTGGCTTGCGCTGTGGGTCTGGCTGCCGATCGCGCTCGCCGGGTTTGCCGCGTGGATCGTTCTGGGCGCGCGGCGCGGCTTGTTCACGCGCACGACCCTCACGCTCCTCGCGCTCGGCTTCGCACTGCTCGATCTCGCGCTCTTCGGCTCGGTGTGGGTCAAAACCTACGACGCGATGATGCCTGTGGAAGATTTCTCCGCAGCGCCCCCCACGCTCGCGGCGTTGAAGAATCTCTCACCCCAAAACGAGCGTGTGCTGACGAGCACGTGGATTTACCCTTGGGCGGACACCATGCGCTCTAGTCTGTACCCGAATGTTTCGCTCACCTATGGCGTGTCGAGCATGGGAGGGTACACGCCCCTCTTGCCGCAACGCACCGGCATCTATCTCGATAACCTCAACGCGCCGATGCTGAATCTGGCGAACGTGCGCTATTATCTCATCCCACAGATGTTGCCGGTGGACGCGGCGACCGAAGGCAAAGACTTGGAAAATCCTTTCGCACCCGATTTTCTCCAGCCGCACTCGATTCCGCCGACACCAGCCACGCGACTCCAAGTCGTCTCGTCGCTCGCGCAATCGGTGGATTGGCGTGATGGCGATACGGTCGCACAAATCGTCGTGACGGCGCAGGATGGGCGTTCGTTCACCTTCCCCTTGCGCGCCGGCGTGGACACTGCCGAATGGGCGTACGAACGCAGCGATGTCCGCAAGGTCATTCGACATTCGCTCCCGCCGATTGCAACGACGTTTCCGGCAGAATCCGCCTTTCCAACCGAAGCGCACGCGGGGCACACCTATCTCGCGCAGTTCGACCTCACGCGCGAGGGTACACCGCTCGTGGTCACCGGCATCGCCATCAACCCGCTGATTCCCGCCGGCTTGCTGCACGTCGAGCGCGT
Organism: Anaerolinea sp.; assembly: GCA_020722265.1. Taxonomy (GTDB): domain Bacteria; phylum Chloroflexota; class Anaerolineae; order UBA4142; family UBA4142; genus DYLA01. Next base: position 3,982 of record DYLA01000020.1, on the reverse strand, counting down.
GCGGTTCGTGATGCCAACGGGCGACGAGATTTCGCTAGCACACCGGATCAGACGCGGCGATTGGAATCTGGTCTATCGCACGAATCTGGTCGCGGTGCTGGAGAACCACGATGCGCTGCCGCGCGCGTTTCTCGTTCACGCGGCGCGCGTTGCCGACGATGCCGCTGCGCTCGATGCCATACGACGCGAGGATTTCGAGCCGCGCCGCGCGCTCCTGCTCGCGAGCGGTACGCCGCTGGCGACTGGGGATGTCCAGCGCGCGGACGAGACGGTACGCGTGGAGGAGTATCAGCCGGAACGCGTCACGCTCTCGGTGCAGGCAAGCGCGGAGGGGTACGTGGTGCTGACCGACGCGTGGTATCCGGGCTGGGTCGCGCGCGTGGATGGCGTTCCCGCGCCCATCGAACGCGCCGATTACATTTTCCGCGCGGTGCGCGTCCGCGCGGGAACGCACCGCATCGAATTCGAGTACCAACCGGCGTCGTTCTACGTCGGCGCGGTGATCAGCGCGAGCGCGCTCGCGCTCTTGGGGGCACTGGTCGTCGTCAAAAGTTTTGCGCGTACGGCGACGTGATGTATAATGCGCTCAAGGAGGGCAAGGAATGAACCTCATCAACCGCGTGATTGTGATCGTCGAACTGCTCATTCTCGTCGCGCTGATGCCAATTCTCATCGTCGTTCTCTTGTTCTTTTTGCCGACGCTCCCCAGCACAGTCGAAAGTTATTTGCGAAACTTGGCATCGCCAGCGAACCTCGTGCTGACGCAGATCATTTGCGTAGGAGTCACCGCGCTCATCTTTGCCACCGCTCTCCTGCTGCTGTTCATCGAACTACAGCACCCGACGGGTCGGCGATTGCGCGTACAAGTGCCCGAGGGGCAAGTCGAGGTGACGGAAGACGCGATCATCCAGCGGCTGGAACACAACATCCTGCAAGTCGCGGATGTGGTGCACGTCAAACCGCGCGCCACTTCGACGCGCAAAGGCGACGCGGTGAACGTGTTCCTCGAACTGGAGACGAATCCGGACGTGAACGTGCCGCAAAAGACACAAGAGGTCATCGGAGCCGCGCGGCGAGTGATCGAAGAGCAGATGGGCTTGAAACTGGGCAAGGTGCACGCGCAAATCGGCTATGCGCGCGTGAGCAAGAAACCGCCAGCGGCTCCACCGCCATTGCCCGCGCCGCCACAGCCAGGGCTATGACCGAAACTCCAGAGCCCGCACTCCCCTTCAAATCGCTCATCGAAAGCCTGCTGTTCGTCGCCGAGGGTCCCGTAGCGATTGCCGCGCTCGCTCAATCGTTGGAGGTGGACGCGGCGCGCGTCGAAGAGGCGCTGGCAGAACTCAAGCGCGATTACGGCGGGCGCGGGATGCGCCTACAGCGCACGCGCGACAAGGTGCAATTGGTCAGCGCGCCCGAAGCGGCGCCCGCCATCGAACGGTTCTTGGGAGTCAACGGGGCGGGGCACTTGTCCGCCGCCGCTCTCGAAACGCTGGCGATCATCGCGTACCGCCAGCCGATCACGCGCCCAGCCATCGAAGCGGTACGCGGCGTGAACTGTGACGCCGTCATCCAAACGCTGTTGACGCGCGGCTTGATCCAGGAAGTCGGAAGGCAAGAGACCGCCGGGCGTCCGATTCTGTACGCGACGACGTTCGAGTTTCTCCAGAATTTCGGTCTGCGTGACGTGGAGGATTTGCCGCCGCTCGAGGAAGCCGCAGAAAGTTTGTTGTCGCAAGCGGAGACGACCGCGCAGCAATTGGCCGAGCGGCTCAAGTAAAATGGAACGCTTGCACAAAATTCTCGCGCACGCTGGCATCGCCTCGCGGCGCAAATGCGAAGAACTGATCCTGGCGCGCCGCGTGCGCGTCAACGGCACCGTCGTCGCCGAATTGGGCGCGCAAGTTGATCCGGCGCGCGATCGCATCGAAGTAGACGGCGCGCCGATTCGCCTCGAACAGACACGACACCTCATCTTGCACAAGCCGCGCGGCTATCTCAGCGATAACGACGCCGCGCGCGGCAAGCCGCTGGCGATTGACCTCGTGCCAGCGGGCGCGCGGCTGTACGCCGCCGGGCGACTCGACGCGAACAGCGAGGGGCTGCTCTTGCTAACGAACGACGGCGACCTGGCGCATCGCGTCACCCATCCGCGTTTTGGTTTCGAGAAGGAGTATCTCGCGCTGGTGGAAGGCGAACCGAGTGCAGAAACACTGGCGCGATTGCAAAAGGGCATCTGGTACGCGGGCGAGCGGCTGCGCGCCGAATCGGTAAAGATCGTGCGGCATCTGGACGCGCGGGCGCGACCGCATCGCTGGAGCGATGCCGGCGCGGGCAAATGTTGGCTGCGCATCGTTTTGCGCGAAGGGAAAAAACGCGAGGTGCGGCATCTGTGCGGCGCCGTTGGGCACCCGGTTCAGCGCTTGATTCGGACGCGCATCGGACCCATCGAACTGGGCGCGCTGCCGGTGGGCAAGTGGCGCGCGCTCACGGAAAAAGAAGTGAACGCGCTGCGGCGCGGCAAGGATCCCGCGTGACCCCTTCCATTATTGCGATAGACGGACCCGCCGCGTCGGGCAAGAGCACACTCGGCGCGGCGATAGCGAAGCAACTCGGGTATCTCTATTTCGATACCGGCGTGATGTATCGCGTGGTGACGTGCGTCGCGCTCGCGCGCGCGATACCGATCGAGGACGAGGGCGCGGTGACTGCGCTGGCGGAGCAAGTGAAAATTGACGTTCTGCCGCCAACCGCGAACGATGGCCGGCAGAACACGATTCTGGCGGACGGCGAAGATGTGACGTGGGCGATCCGCGCGCGCGCGGTGGACGCGCACGTGTCGCCAGTCTCGGCGTACGCCGGAGTGCGCCGCGCGCTCAGCGCGCAGCAGCGTCGCATCGGTCTGGGCGGACACGTCGTGATGGTGGGGCGAGACATCGGCACGGTCGTTTTGCCGGAGGCGGACGTGAAAATCTATCTCGATGCGAGCGCCGAGGAGCGCGCGCGGCGGCGCTACCTCGAACGGCTGGCGCGCGGCGAGCCGGCCGACCTGCACACAGTCCTGCGCGAGATGCGACACCGCGATCGGATTGATTCTTCGCGCGCGGTCGCGCCGCTCAAACGCGCCGACGACGCCGTGTACCTCGATTCGACCGGTTTGACGATCGAGCAAGTGATTGCGCGGGCGATGGAGATCGTACGCGCGGCAGAAAAATCCAACGGAGAGTGACACCGCGGTGAACAAACGCACGCGTCCCCTCTTTTACTACTTTGGCAATTGGTGTTTGCGCCTGGTCTTTCGCGTCATCTTGCGCGTGGAGATGCGCGGTTTGGAGAACACGCCGCGCGCGGGCGCGCTGATCGTCGCCATCAGTCACAGCAGTTTCATTGACCCGCTCATCGCCGGCGCGTACCTGCCGCGCGATCTGACCCCGATGGCAAAGATCGAGGCATTCAGTTGGCCCGTGATCGGGTGGATCATCAAATGGTACGGCGCGTTTCCGGTGCGGCGCGGCGAAGTGGATCTGAGCGCGTTCAAAAACTCGCTGCGCGTGTTGCAGGGCGGCGGCGCGCTGGTCATCGCGCCGGAGGGTCATCGCAGCGAAACCGGCAAATTGCAGCGCGGGCGCGAAGGTGCGATTATGCTCTCGCTCCGCACGGGCGCGCCGATTTTGCCGGTCGCCGTGTGGGGCGGCAAAGCGCTGTGGAAAAATCTGGCGCGCCTGCGCCGCACCGAAATCAAGTTCTTTGTCGGCCAGCCGGTCATTCCCACGAATCCCCAACCCACCCGCGCCCAAATCGCCGCGATGTCGGACGGGCTGATGCTGCGAATCGCCGAGATGATGCCGGCAGAGTTGCACGGGTATTACGCCGGGCAGTCGCGTTCGGCATCGGACGGTCTCGCCGATTTTCAGGCGAAGGAGGCCGCTAGGTAGCACCACAGTAAATCGTGGACATGGGGGTTCAGGGGGCTTTGCCCCCT
>DYLA01000019.1 GCA_020722265.1 Anaerolinea sp. | reverse complement strand
AACAGCGTCGCGACGATGCGCGCCCGCGGCGTCCACTTGCCCACCACGAACATCGAAAGCGCGGCGTAGGTAAAACCGAGCAGCGCGAAGGGAACTTGGAAGAACAGGTTGATCCACGCGGCGAGACTCGCAAAGGTCTTGGGCCAAACATTGCCGCCCAAACTCTTGCCGAAAGGCACCAGCGGATCCGTGACGATGCCGATGAACTGACGCGAGAGCAAGTACGCCGCCATCACGACGAGCAGAATCATCACCGGCTTGCGCGATTTCGCGTCGGCAAAACGCAGACTCAACAGCGCCACCAAGACAAGAATCGCCGCGAGCGCCCAGAGCCACGCCTGCAAGTCAATCGTCGGCAAACCGCCCAAGGGGGCGAGGAGTGGATTCGCCAAAAGTGGCGCACGACCCGTGTCATTCAATCCGAGAAAATTGATGCCAACGCCGGCGAGGGTGCCGAGAAGCAAGAGGAGCGCGCGCGACCAAACACTCTTCGCGCTCGCGCTCACCAGATAGTACGCCAGCGCGACGAAAACGACGGCGACGACGATGAGCGGCGCTCTGATGAACGCAATAATGTAACCGATACCGAGAATCGTGCCGGGCACCGCGCCGCCGAGATTCGACGAGAAATCCACTGCTTCCTTGCCGCTGAACGTCTTGCGGGCGACGAGGTAGGCGATGATCATTCCGGTGAGACCGGCAATCGGCGTGGCGAGCGCGGAGAGGAAGGTCGTGTCCAGAATCGCTTTCAAGCCGCGATCAATCGCGTTGCCATAGTGCGTCAAGTCGAGCGTGTAGTTGATGCCCCACAGTTTGGTGATCGAGCCGAGAAAGATCGCACTATACAACGCAATCACCAGCAGCAAGACGAGGAATGTCAGCGTAATGAACGTCCAGCGAATCACCGGCTCTTTGACGAACCCCGCGCCGCCACCCGTCGGTTTGCCGGTCACAGCGATATACGATTTGCGCGAGACCCAATAGCGTTGCAGCAGAAATACCGTCAGCGTCGGCAGAAGCAGAACCAGCGACAATGCCGCGCCTTTTTGCTGATTGAACTCGCCGTTGACCGCAATCCAGATTTGCGTCGAAAGCACCGTCACGTTTCCGGCGATGAAAATCGGGTTGCCCAAATCGGCGAGCGATTCAACGAACATCAGCAGGAACGAGCCGGCGATGCCGGGCGTGAGGAGCGGCAGCGTGACCGTGCGGAAAATGTGCCACTTGCTCGCGCCGAGTGAGAGCGCGGCTTCTTCCATCGAAGGGTCAATCCGCTCAAGCAGAGCGCGCAAAATCAGATACGCGACCGGGAAAAACGTGATGATCTGGACAAAGATCAAGCCGTCGAGTCCGTAAATGTCGTTGACGCCGGCCTTGAAGTCAATGTTGAGAATCCCCTTGGTCACCAGCCCCGAACGTCCGAACAGCAGAATCGTCGCCAGCGCGATGGCGAAGGGAGGGGAAATCGTCGGCACGAGCGTCAAGGCGTGGACGATGCCTTTGAAAGGAATGTTGCAGCGTACCATCGTGTACGCAAAGAGGAAACCGAGCAACGTACTTCCGATGGCGGCGCCAATTCCCATTTCGATCGTCCACCAAAAGATTTGCCAGTACTGCGCACTATACGTGGGATTCACATAGTTCTGGAAATATTCCAGACTAAACGCGCCGGCGTCTGGCTGTCCATCCGGCACGAAGAAACCTTGATAGATGACGCGCGCAAGGGGCCAAACAATAAACATAACGATAAACGCGCCGGTGATGAGCAAGCCAACGAGCAGCACCGGGTCGCGCGCGATCAGTTTGAATTCGCGATAGCGCCGCACGAGCGCATCGAACGGCGCGGAGCGGGTAGCGACTGTCATAGTGGATTCCTGCACAAAGACACGATGACAAAGTAAGAAGGGTGACAAGGTGACTGGCGGTCACCTTGTCACCATGGTCAGCGTGTCACCCGATCTTACTTGGCGAGCGATGCCGCCGCGATTTCGTTCGAGAACTTGTCCACGAACGCTTTCTTGTTGCCGCCGCAATAGTCAAAGTTGTAGTTGATCAGTTTGACTTGCAGCAGTTCGGGCTTGGGCGGTTGCGCGCCTTTGATCGTCAAACCCTGGTACGCCGTGTACTTTTTGCCCAGTTCCTGCGTCTTGGCTTCCAGCGCCCAGTCGTACCACGCTTTCGCCAGGTCCGGATGTTTGGCACCCTTGACGATGCCCATACCTCCAATCTCATAGCCGGTGCCTTCGGCGGGGAAGGTCAGTTTCAAAGGCAGCCCTCGCTCCATCTCCGCGACGATGTCGTGCGAAAAGACTACGCCGACTGCCGCTTCGCCCTTACCGACGTTCTGCGCTGGCGCCGCCCCACTCTTGGTCCACATCAGAACGTTCGCGGCGAATTTCTTCATGTACTCCCAGCCAGCCTGCTCTCCCTTGATCTGCAGCACCGTACACAAGAACGTGTACGACGTGCCTGAGGATGCCGGATGCGCGATGACGATTTGCCCCTTGAGTTCGGGCTTGATCAAATCATCGAGCGACGTGGGCGCTTTAAAGCCCGAGTGCGCTTTCAGGTAATTTTCGTTCGTCGCGAATCCAAGCGAGCCGACGTAGATGCCGACCCACTGCGGGTTCGGATCGTTGTCGAGCATCAGTTTGGGGTCAATGATGTTCGCGTGCCCGGGCGATTTGTAGGGCTCGAGCAATCCTTCTTTCTTCGCCGCGATGAACGAGTCAATGGGACCACCCCACCAGATATCGAACTGCGGATTGGCTTTTTCGTTGCGCAAGCGCGTCAGCGATTCACCGGACGACAGGCGCACAAAGTTGACGGTGACGCCGGGGTACTTGGCTTCGAACTCTTTCTTCATCCCCTCGCACCAGATTTGCTGCGGCGTGCAAAGCAGATTGAGTTCGCCTTTGAGTTGCTTGGGCGCTTCGGTCGGCTTGGGTGCCGCCGTCGCCGGGGCTGCCGTCGGCGCCGGCGCGGGCGCGCACGCGAGCGCGAGCGCGACCAGCGCGACGAGCGCGAGAATGAGCATCAGTTTGGAACGCATTTTTCTCCTCCTTGAGTAAGATACACTTGGTCCGGCTAGTATCGTCGCAAGAATCTATGATCCAGTGGCATCCCCCCTTTCGAGACCATGAGTCGGGCGACCTATTCTATCACAAAACCGCTCGAAATGACAACCACGTCGGCGAAAGATCAAGCGTAAAGATACTCCCTCATTCGCACAACCGAGTCGCGCAAGAACATTTCGACCTGTGGGCGCGCATCCGTGCCTTTGCTTGCGGTGAACGGATCAGGTCCTGCCGCGACACACTCGAAAATCACATCGCCGCGATAGTTGATCGCACGCAGCGCGTTGGCGATGGCGCGAAAATCGATGTGCCCACGCCCAACCCCTTGCCGATTCGAGTCGGCGGCGTGAAAGAGAAACAAGCGATCACCGCGCCACGTACGTCACCTTACATTCACTCCGATCCGTCTGCAACCGGATGATGTTCTCCGGCAACTCCTCCAGACGAATCTTCTTGGTGATCATCGGCGTCATATCCATCCCATCCGCCATACATTCGATCACGCGCGGAAAGTTGCCGTGTCCGGAATGCCCTTGCGCACCGACGATGCGCGCGCGGCGCACTTGCAGCACTTCGCCGGTGACCGGCATCTTGGCTTCCGCGCGCGCCGTCACGACGACGGTGCTGTTCAGCGTACGCCCTTCCCAGATGACGCGTTCGATGCCCGGATAAACGACCTCCGGCAAGCCGGTCGCCTCCATAAACAAGTCCGCGCCCATCCCATCGGTGATTTCCAACACGCGCTCCGCGAAATCTTCCTTGAGCGGATTGATGGTGTGGGTCGCGCCCAATTTCAACGCGAGTTGCACGCGTTCCGGCTGCGGCTCGGAGAGGATGACCTTGGACGCGCCCGCGCGCCGCAAAATTGCGCACGCGGCGATGCCCACCGGACCTCCGCCGAGGACCACCACGCGATCGCCCGGGCGAATTCCACCGCCGCGTTCGATCACCGCGTTATACGCTACACACGTCGGCTCGACCAGACTGCCGGCGAGGAAAATGTCATCCCCTGGGTAGCGCGCCGCCAGCGGCTCCAAACTCCAAATCGTACGCGCCGGCAAAACGAGATACTGGGCGTACGCGCCGTTCACATTAAAGCCCACTTCGTCGAGCCGTTCGCAATGATTGGGATAACCATCCGCACACGGGCGACAACTTCCGCACCACAGCATTTCTTCGGAGGTCACGCGCTCGCCACCTTTGAACGGCTTGTTCGTGCGCTTGTCGAACGCGTGCTTGCCGGCTTCGACGACGACGCCGGAGAATTCGTGTCCGAGAATGCAGGGAAAGCCGGTCAGTCCCGGGTAGAAAATGTATCCATCCTTGCCTGCTTGTGCCATATGCACATCGGAACCACAGATGCCGCACGCCTTGACCTCCAACAAAACCTGTTCAGGTCCCGGCGTCGGAATATCGTACTCCCGAATCTCGAGGCGCGGATTGCGCCACACCTGACTGCCGAGATAAGTTTGGCGACCTTCGATATCCTTCGCGCCCAGTTTGAATCCCGGCTTTGGATCCCAGTCCGCAACTAGAGTGACACCTTGCATTTTGCCGTTCATTGTGCTCTCCTTGGCGGTCAAGTTTCAGATTAAGATGACAAACCCCAAACCTTGAACTTCGAACCTGAAACTAAGCCAAACTTTCGCACCCTAGACCCAGTGATAGGCAAGCGCGGTTGAGACGCCCCGCCGGGGCGTCTCTCGAACCTGTCCGTGGGCTTGTCCAAGCGTGCAGGTGCGCAATCTAGGCTAAGCAACCTCGCTCACCTTGACCGGGCGATTCTCGCGGTACGATTTCCACGCTGCGTAGCCCAACACGACTGCCATCCGCCCATCCACGCCGGTGACCGGCGTCGGTTTATCATCGCGCACACACTCGACGAATTGGCGCACCTCTTCCACGTAGCACGACGCGTAGCGATTCATGAAAAAGTACGGCAAGCGCGCCGAATGATAGCCATCCTGGCTGCCCTTGACGGCGACATTCTCCCTCTCGTTTTCTGCGAACGCGATCCCGTTCGAGCCAAACACTTCGAGGCGTTGGTCGTAGCCGTACACCGCTTGACGACTGTTGTCAATCACGCCGAGCGCGCCATTCGCGAATTTGAGCGTGACGATGTTCGTGTCCAGATCGCCCACCGTCGCGTAATCGGGCGCGACGAGCACATCGCCGATGGCGTACACTTCGACGATCTCGCCGACCTGATAGCGCGCCATATCGAAATCGTGAATCGTCATATCGAGGAACATACCGCCCGACGTGCGCGCGTACTCGACCGAGGGCGGCTCTGGGTCACGGCTGGCGATGCGCAGGATGCACGGTCGCCCAATTTCGCCGGACGCGACGAGGTCATGGACGCGCTGGAAACTTTTGTCGAAGCGGCGGTTAAACCCAACTTGCAGTTTGACGCCGGCTTGCTCCACGACGGCGAGCGCGTCGTCAATGCTTGCCAGATCGAGCGCGAGCGGCTTTTCGCAAAAGATGTGCTTGCCCGCGCGCGCGACATCTTTCATGATGAACGCGTGCGTATCGGTATTCGTCGCGATCAGAATCGCTTCGATACTCGCATCCGTGAGCAAGTCGCGATAATCGCGCACGACGCGCGTAACGCCGAGTTCAGCCGCGACGGCTTGCGCGACCTCCAGCCGAATGTCGCACACGGCGACCAAGTTCGCCTCCGGAATCTGGCGCGCGATGTTGCGCGCATGGACGCTGCCCATACGCCCCGTGCCGATGACGGCGATGTTGACTCGTCTGAGCATAGTTGCCTCTTCCCCTCTTCCCTGTTCGCGTTCTTCACGAACGGGGAAGGTAGGGTGAGAATCACACCTTCATCACGATCTTCATCGCGCGCTTGGGCTTGTGCTGCAGCGTCTTGAGGTCCAAGCCCAGGTCATCGAACGCGCCGATGCCTTGTTCCAGCGGAATGACCTTGGTGAAGAATGGCTTCATATTGAGTCGCTGCTCCTGGTAAATACGAATCGCCGGTACCATCGTATTTTGTCCCAGATACAAACCCAGAATCTTGGTTGCCCAACGCGTGATCTCGTTCGGGATGACCGTCGCTCGGACGCTCGAATCCATGCCAAAGGGCAGCACCTTGCCGCCCGGCGTCACGCATTGCAGCGCCTGCTCGAATGCATTGCCGGTCGCCTCGATGACGATGTCCGCCTTGCGCCCGTAGGTGAACTCGGTGATCTTTTCGACCACGTCCACCTCATTCGGATTCCAGACGGTCAGCCCGCACTCTTTGGCGACGTTGATACGAAATGGATCAATTTCCGTGACCGCGACTTTGGCGGCGATGTTCTTGGCGAACTGCGCGAACAGATAGCCGATGGGACCAAAGCCGAGAATCAGCACGTAATCGTACGGCAGCATCAAGAGCGTGTTCATTCCGTTGACGACTGTCGCCAGCGTTTCGACCTGCGTGCCGAGAATGTCATCAATCTCCGGCGGCAGAACGTAGCATTGCTTTTCCGGCACCAAGCAGTACTCGGCATAGCCGCCGTCGCGCATCACGCCGAGCGCGCTGGTCTTGATTTCGACACACTGACTGCTCATCCCCATCCGGCAGAAGGAGCAAAAGCCGCAGCGGATATTGTTGTCAATCGCCACGCGGTCGCCGATCTTGACATGGCGCACATGCGAACCGACTGCGACCACCTCGCCGCAAAACTCGTGCCCCAACACCGTGTCCTTCTTGAAATGGTGCTTGCCTTCGAGAATCTTGACATCCGTGCCGCAGATGCCGACGGCTTTCACTTTGAGCAGCACGTCATCCGGCTCTTTGACCTGAGGAATTGGAATCTCGGTCAGTTCGATCTTGCCCACATCGCGAAATACGAGCGCTTTCATTTTGTCCATAGATGCCTCTCTCTAATTTCAAATCTCTCGTTTCTCACTTCTCATATCTCACGCGTAGACCCACGCACCACCAACCTGCCCGGCACGCTCACATTGCCCACTTTTTTCCCGGCAAGCAAATCGAGCAACATCTGCATCGCCAGCCGACCCATTTCGTCTTTCGGTTGATGAATCGTCGTAAGGGGAGGATCCACATACGCGGCAAAGGGGATGTCATCGTAGCCGATGAGCGAGAGGTCGTCGGGCACGCGCACCCCGCGCTCCTTGAGCGTGCGCAACGCACCGATCGCCGTCATATCGTTGTAGCAGAAAATCGCCGTGGGGGTTGGAGTGTGTGAGAGGAATTGGACGACAGCCGCTCCGCCATCCACGCGCCCAGTGCCGGACTGGACGAGCGCGGGATCGAAGGGGAGCTTTGCGGCGGCTAACGCGCGCTGATAGCCCGTCAGGCGGTCGCGATTCGCCGCGTGATCCGGCGGTCCGCCGAGATACGCAATAACGCGGTGCCCTTGTTCGATCAAGTGCTGCGTCGCCAGTTGCCCCCCCTGCGCATCATCAATGGCAATCGAGTGGATGCGATGACTCTTTTGCCGGTTTTGATTGTTGATGAGGACGATGGGCACACCAATCTCTTTGAGATGCGCCTGGTACAACGCCCCGACCCGCGACGCGGCGACGATGACCCCGTCCACGCGCGACTCGCGTATGGCTTTGACCTGATTCATCTCGCGCGTCGGGTCGTTGTGCGACGTGCCGAGGAGTACGCGATAGCCATTGTCACCAGCGACCTGCTCGATGCCGCGCACCACCTCAGCGACGAAGGGATCCTCGATCGTCGTCACGATCACGCCGATCACTTGCGTGCGCCGCGTGACGAGCCCGCGCGCGATCGCATCGGGCACGTACCCCATCCGGCGCGCGACGCGATGAATACGCTTGCGCGTCTCTGCCGCGATGAGTGGATTGTCGGCAAGCGCGCGCGAAACCGTCGAGTGCGAAACGCCGGCGGCTTTGGCGACATCCTTGATCGAGACCCGCATTGGTTCCTCTCCTTTGCACACGTTTGCAGACCAATGATACCACGAAACCGTTACCCACGCAACCGCGCGTACAACGCTTCGACCTCCGCGGGCGCGCGCTGAAACACCCCTTCCGCTTCCAACTTCAAACTGGTCACCGCCGCCGCCCACACAATCGCATCCGCCGGCGGTGCCGTCAATCGCCGCGCCAGATACGCGGCCGTACACGTATCGCCGCGTCCACTGCGCCCGCGTAATGCGCGGGGCACGAAAGGCGCCTCGTCGAATACACCCTCGTGGTACACGAGCGCGCCACCGTTGTGCGTCAGCAGCACCTCGCGCGGACCAAACTCAGCCAATCGCCGCGCTGCCGCGTACCGATCCGCGCGGCCGGTCAGCCACTCGGCTTCGACCGCGTCGGTCTTGAGAATCGTCACATGCTTCAACACCGAGGCTTGGTCGCGCCAGCCATCGCACGTCAGCACGCCATCCTGCACGACACGCAAAAAGCCTTGGACATCGAGCGCGAGGAGCGCGCCCTTCGCCGCCAGCGCTTCCACGACCTCGTTCGGCACCTCGCCGCGCACCGACGCGCCAATCGCAAACGCGCGCGCCTCGATGTGCGCCACCTCTTCGATCGTAAACGCGCCAGCGGAACTGGTCAACTCGATGGTACGTTCATCCAGATTCGCCGTCGGATAGATGAGACGCAGGCAGGTGGAGGCAGGCGTCGCGCGCGCGAACACCGTCACCCCCAATCGCTCCAAAGCCTCGACGACGTGCCAATCTTCGCGCGCAAGGCGCGTGACAACCGCCACGCGCAAGCCCATTCGCGCCGCAACATTCGCGCCATAGTTGAACGCGCCGCCGTCCACCACGCGCGTCGCATCGCGATACACAATCGTGTCTTTGGTATAGTGACCGATGAAGGCGATGTCGAACCGGGTCATCGTCCACCTGTCACGATGGCTTGCGCGTCCGCGATGGCGCCGCGCCAGGGTCCCGGCGTTTCCAGTTTCAGCGTCGTCACCGCGCCCGCCCAGCGACACGCCTCTGCCGGCGATGCGTCCAGACGTTTGGCGAGATAACTTGCAAAGCACGTATCGCCACGCCCGGTTCGTCCGACGAGTGCGCGCGGGGTGAAGGGCGCGGTGTAAATCTTCCCTTCGACGTAAACCGTCACGCCAGCATTTTCCGTCAAGACGATCTCACGCGGACCGTACGCGCTCAAGCGCTGTGCCGCGCGCGCGAGATCGCTCTCGCCGGTCAGCGCTTCTGCTTCCGCGCGATCCACTTTCAAACAAGTCACGCGCGCCAGCCCCTCGGCGATGTGTTGCCAGGGGCGAAAGATGAGCGCGTCCCCCACGCGCACGCGCACAAAACCTTGGATATCGAGCGCGACCGGACCGCGCGCCGCGAGGGCGTGGAGCATCGCCAAATCCACTTCGCCCGCGATGATCGGAACGATGGCGTAGAGGCGCGCCGAGACCGTGGGGAGATCGGTAAGTGAAAACGCGCCGGCAAAACCAAGCGGCTTGCAGACGCGGCGCTCCATATCTCTGGAGGTGTACGTGTTCTCGATGCCAGAGGTCTCCGGCGCAGAGGTCGCGAAAACCTGAATACCTTCCTGCGCAAGTTCATCGAGGCGCGCGAAATCGTCCGCGTGCAAACGCGTGACGACGGCAACCCGCGCGCCCAACCGCTGCGCGGCGATACTGCCGAAATAGACGCCGCCGCCGGATTCTGTTTTGGCAACGCCATCCACCACGTTACGGTCTTTGGCCAAGTGACCGAGCATCAAGAGGTCGAAGGGAGGGGGCGCATTCATCCAAGTTCGCTCATTGCAAACGTGTGCAACAATAGTGTACCACGACGGCGGCAAATTGTCAAAATCGCGTCTTCAGCGATCGGCAAGCCGCTGCACCGAGAAAGTTCCCGCGCGAATCGCGGCGCGGAGGTCGCGCATCCAGCGCATCATAAAACGGAGATTGTGGAGCGAGGCAAGCCGATAGTACGACAATTCGCGCGCGCGGTGGAGGTGATGCAGGTACGCGCGCGAGAAATGCTGACACGTGTAACAATCGCACGTCGGGTCAATCGGCGCGGGGTCCAGCGCGTACCGCGCGTTCGAAATGGCAATGCGCTGCTCCGCATTTTCCGCGATCTCGCGCGCGACGAGGAGCGCACCGTTGCGCGCCCAACGCGTCGGCGACGCACAATCGAACAAGTCCACGCCGCGCGCGACCCCTTCGACAATATCCTGCAACTCGCCGATGCCGAGCAGATGCCGGGGCTTGGAGTCGGGCAAGCGTGGAATCGTCCAATCCAAGACCGCGTGCATTTCTTTTTTCGATTTGCCGAGCGATCCGCCGATGGCGAAACCGTCGAATGGCAATCCCCCGATGACGCGCGCGGACTCCTCGCGCAGATCGCGATACGCGCCTCCCTGCACGATGCCAAAGAGCGATTGATCATCGCGTCGCGCTCGCGCGTGCTGTTCCAGACACCGTTCCGCCCAGCGATGCGTGCGCTCCATCGCCGCGCGCGTGTACTCGTACGAATCGAGAGGCGACGTGCACTCGTCGAACGCGAGGATCAAGTCCGCGCCGAGTTGGTGCTGAATCGTGATCGAACGTTCGGGATCGAGTCGCATCAGCGTGCCGTCGAGGTGCGAGCGGAAGGTAACGCCATCGTCGTCTATCTTGCAAAGCGGTACACCCTTGCTTTGAGAGGGGAAGTTTTCCTCCCGCGCTCCCGCTTGCTCTGCGGGGAAAATATCCGCAATCTTTCCCACGCCATCGCGAATGGCCGCGCCGAGCGAAAAGACCTGAAACCCGCCGCTGTCGGTCATCAAGGGATGCTGCCAATTCATAAACGCGTGCAGTCCGCCGAGTTCAGCGATCTTTTCCGACCCAGGTCGCAGCGCGAGATGGTACGTGTTCGCGATGATGAGTTGCACGCCGATGCTTTGAAGGTCTTCAGGCGTGAGCGCCTTCACCGCTGCTTGCGTCGCGACCGCCATAAAGGCGGGAGTTTCGATGTCGCCGTGCGCGGTGTGAAGGATGCCGGCGCGCGCGCGTGTGCTTGGAGCGCGTGCGGTGATTTCGAATGAGAATGTCATTGTTTCAGTTGAGTGCAGTGCGATGTTGCACCTCGACCCTGAAACCTCGCTGGTCTAGTAGAAAATGGTGCGAACGCGGTGATAGGGCTTGAGCGCCTTGGTGCGCGCCTGACTCGCCTCCCACAGAATCCAGTCTACCTGAATACTCCACAATTTGCGTCCGCGCCGCGCGAGCGCGTCGCGCAGCCATTCGACGGCCCAGAGGGTTGCCGCGCGAATCTCCACTTCAGCCGCGCTGCCGGCGCGCAGTTCGACGCGCGCGTCCACCCGGTGCGCGAGTGCCGGTGAGTACCGCAAGATGCCCCACGCGCGCAAGACTTGCGGCAACTTGTAATCGGCGAACGCGGTGAGCGCTTCGAGGTTCGTGAATGCGCCCCAGCGTTTGCCCCCGAACGCGCCCCACAGGTCGGCAACGAGGATTTGCGCGCGCTTGAAAAAGCGCACGGTGCGCCCTCGGTAGGTGGCGCTATCGTTGAACGACGCAAAATAATTCACCACCATCCGCGCGAGCGCTGCCGCGTCGCGCCCAGCCGCCTCGACAAAATGCGCGGCATCGCCCCACAGCGCGCAGAGGACCGCACCCAGTTCGCGCGCGTTCCGGCAGCGCTCTTCGAAAAGGGGAATTCTACAATTCCCACGCAAGACCTTTGCCATTTCACGCGGTGTGACGCGCCGAAGCCAACAGGGTTCGAGAATGTGCGGGTCTTGTTCTGCCGCGCGTTTGAGCGCGGCGGCAAGCGCCCAATAGCCGTCCAATCGCTTGCCGTTGTAGACGATACTCCACTTGGGCTTGCCCCAGAAGCAAAAGTTGAGGGCGTCGAGGAGAAATAGATAGTTGACCGTTCGCTCGGTGCCATCGAAAAAGTGGTACTCGTAATTCCACGCTGGCGGTTCGACCCGTCTTTCGGCAAGCATATCCGCCGCGCGTTCGATGGCATCGGGATTGATTTTCACATAGCGCGCGCGCTGAACGACGTACGCCGTGGTTTTCAAAACGCCGAGCGGGTCAGGACGCGTATGGAGGATCGTTTGCAAAGAGTTCTTCATAGCCTTGTTAGAAACATAAGGACAAGGTGAAAGATTCACCTGGTCACAGGGGCTCGGCCGCGAGTCGTCGTAAGCGCTCTCCCGCCTCTTCCCACGTGATCGTCGTTAGCCCAAGTTTCTGGCGAATGAGATCTTCCGGCATCCCGCGTTGATAATCCTGCACCGCGCACGTCCAGCGCAAGCCCTCGAACGAAACGGTATCGCCCAGCCCGGTCGCTTTGGCAAGGTCGGCAAGAATGTATTCGAGATTGCGCGCCGTGCACTCGAAGAGACGTTCCCGCGGCGCGTACTGCGCGCGATAACGCGCGAGCGAATCGGCAAAATCGGGCGGCAGTTTGAGTTTGCGCTCCTTGAAGCGTTTCTTCGCGTCGTCATAGCGAATGTAGAGAACCGGCTGCTGGGGATCGGAAACGTCAATATCGCTGAGGCGCAGCGCCATCGTTTCGCTTTTCTTGATGCCGGTGGCGAGGAGCAGCGTGACGAGAAGGTATGGGCGCACGTCCGGTCTCTCGGCATCGCGCCACGCGCGCGCGGCATCGAGCAATTTCGCGACTTGATCGGCGTAGAGAATCTCCGGGAGCGCGGTGGTAACCGGCTGATGCGCGATGGGCGCGGCAGGGTCATCGGCAATCACTTGAATCTGCTTGAGCCAGGCGAAGAAAACCTTCAGCGTTGTCAGGCGGCGTTGGTACGATTTGGGCTTGCACGGCACGCCGCGTTCGTAGCGCAGCCAGGTCAAGAACCGATTGAGCGTCTCGGTCGTGATGTCGCCTAGCGTGACGTTCGCGCCGACGAACTTGCGGAACAGGTTGAGGTCGCCGCCGAACGCCTGGATGGTGTACTTGGACAAGCCCTGCCGCCGCATCTGCTCGTGGTACGCGCCGATTGCCGCCGCCAGCGACGAGCCGCTGGTAAGTGGCGCGTTCTCGACGAGGGGCGCAGCGTCGCGCGGCGCAGACTCGCGCGGGGGTTTTGCGCCAGCATGCGGAAAGAGCGGGAGTTGTGGGTTCTGCATCGCGCACGTTTTACCACACTCGCCGCGCGGTGTCAAGGTCGCGATAATAGTGCGTTAGTGCGATAGTGTGTTAGTGCGATAGTGTGTTAGTGCGTTAGTGCGATAGTGCGTTAGTGCAATAGTTCGTTAGTGCGATAGTGCGATAGTGCAATAGTTCGTTAGTGCGATAGTGTGTTAGTGCGATAGTGCGATAGTGTGTTAGTGCAATAGTGCGTTAGTGGTGTCAAGGTCGCGAGATGGCTGGGGCACGGCTGGTGCAAAGTCGCGTTCGGGCGAAGTCGCGTCAACCCGAACCCGAAGCCCGCCTTCGCGGGCCAAATCAGCCGACGGAGGTCGGCTTCGGGTGGTTGTCGCAAATTGCTGCGGTTTCAGCCGCCAGTCAATGGACGTTTTGGGTAATCACCAGGGATACCCCCCTCGACAAAAAGACGCAGTCGTGGTAAATTAGAGGCGCGTCCGAATCCAACTACACCGAGTCAGGAGTCGAGCGACGATGCTCACGCTTCCCCCCACCAAGTCTTCTCGCGAAACTGTACTCGCCGCGATGCGCGCGGCGCGCGACCGCGACGCGAAATGGCAAGAGGGCAAAACGTTCAGTCTGGTGTACTATGCTGGCGACGAAATCCTGCAACTCCTCAAAGACGCGTACGCCCTCTTCTTCTCGGAAAACGGGTTGAACCCGATGGCGTTTCCGAGTCTGAACAAGTTCGAAACCGAAGTCGTCGCGATGACCGCCGCGCTGCTCGGCGGCGACGAGGAAACTGTCGGCAATATGACTTCGGGCGGGACCGAAAGTATCTTGATGGCGGTCAAGGCCGCGCGCGAGTGGGCTCGCGTGAATCTGCCCCACATCACCGCGCCCGAAATCCTCCTGCCCGCTTCCGCGCATCCCGCCTTCGACAAAGCCGCACACTATTTTTCGCTCCAAGCGGTTCACGTCCCCATCACTGCCGATTTCCGCGCCGATATCGCCGCGATGCGCGCGGCGATTACGCCAAACACGATTCTCCTCGTCGGCTCCGCCCCGACGTACCCGCACGGCATCGTTGACCCGATTGCCGAACTCGCCACGCTCGCGCGCGAACGCGCGATTCTCTTTCACGTGGACGCGTGCGTCGGCGGATTTATGCTGCCGTTCGTCCGCAAGTTAGGCTATCCCGTTCCCGATTTCGACTTCCGCGTTCCCGGCGTCACCTCGATTTCGGTGGACCTGCACAAGTACGCCTACGCCGCGAAAGGCGCGTCGGTCATCCTCTATCGAAACCGCGCGCTGCGCCGCCACCAATTCTTTGTGCACACCGATTGGGCAGGCGGCATCTACGCCTCACCCACGATGACCGGCACGCGTCCCGGCGGCGCGATCGCGGCAGCGTGGGCGATTCTGAATTTTCTCGGCGAAGAAGGATACCTCGCGCTCAACGATACGGTGATGAAGACCGTGACGAAACTCCGCGCCGGCATCAATGCGATCGAGGGCTTGCGCGTCCTCGGCGATCCGGCGATGAGCATCCTTGCCATCGGCTCCGATGCGCTCAACATCTACGAGGTCGCCGACGAGATGACCGCGCGCGGCTGGCTGATTGATCGCCAGCAGTTCCCGCCCAGTCTGCATCTCACCGTCACGCACGCGCACGCGGCGAGCGCGGACCAGTTCCTCGCCGACCTTGCCGACGCGGCGGCGCGCGCGCGGCGATTCAGTTTTGCCAAGTTCGCGAACACGCTTCAGGTCGGCGCGGCGCGCGCGGCAGCCCGCGTTCTGCCGCCGCGCGTGATGAGCGCGCTGACCGCGCGCGTCTCTGCGCTCACTGGCGCCGGCGTGCCCAAACGCTCGGCGGCGATGTATGGGATGATGGCGTCGCTACCGAATCGCGGCGACGTCAACGAACTCGTGCTCGACGTGCTCGACCGGTTGACGCGCCCGGAAGATTGATCTTGGACTATACGCCCATCAGCCTGGTTGCGATCTTTTTCATCGCCGCGATCCTGCAAACGCTCTCCGGCTTTGGCTTTGCCGTGATCACAATGCCGCTGGTGTGCCTCGTGCTCGACTGGCGAACCGCCGCGCCGCTCGTGGCGATGGTCGCACTGACGCTCTATACGATCAACATCGTCCGGTACCGGCACGCGGTCAACTGGCGCGAGGTCGCGCGCTTGGGCATAGCATCGGCCATCGGGGTACCGCTCGGCGTCTGGGCACTCGTGAACGCGAACGAATCGCTCGTCAAGACCTTGCTGGGCGCGATCCTGATCGGTTATGCGCTCTACGCCTTGGTGCGCCCGGGTTCAACGCGCGCGATTTCGCGGCATTGGGCAGTGCCGGCGGGATTGCTTTCGGGCTGCTTGGGCGGAGCGTACAACACTCCTGGTCCACCGCTCATCGTCTATGCCTCGCTGCGACAATGGGGCAGGGATGAATTTCGCGCGAGTTTGCAAACGCTCTTTTTCATTAGCGGCGCGCTGACGACCGCTTCGCATTTCGTCGTATCGAACGTAACGCCCCTCACGCTGAGGTTGTACGCGCTCGTCGTACCCGCGCTCGCGCTCGGACTCGCGACAGGGATGTGGCTCGACCGGCGCGTCGATCAGGAACGCTTTCGCGTGATTGTAACGGCAATGATTTTGGTGCTGGGTGTGCTGCTGGTGATCCAATGAAGACGATGTACCTCGATCTTTCCCTCCCGCGCCTTGCGCTCACGCGCGCGCTCGGGCGCATTTCGCGTGCGGCGTACTTTGCGCCGACGGCGCCGCTGCACCTTGCCGATTTGCCCGATCCGCCGTTGCCGGCGCGCGACTGGGTGCGCGTGCGCAATCGGATGTGCGGCATTTGCGGCAGTGACCTGCACCAGATTTTCGTGGACGCAGGGCTCGACGTCGCGCCCGTCGCGCTCCCTTCGCATCAGCGAATCTATCTGGGGCACGAAATGGTCGGCGATGTGGTCGAGGTGGGCGATGCGGTGCGCGACTTGCGGGTGGGCGACCGAGTGGTGCGCTGGGGACGCGCGGACGATTGTCGTGCGCGCGGGCGCGCCGAACTTTGCCCCGCGTGTGCGCGCGGACATCGCGTTCTGTGCGAGTTTGCCTCCGAGCCGCGCGCACATCATCCAATTGGCGGCGGCTTTGGCGATTCCTTCATCACGCCGGCAAGCACGCTCTTGCGCGTGCCGGACGCGCTGAGCGACGCGCAAGCGACGCTTGTCGAGCCAGCCGCCGTCGCGATTCACGCGGCGATGCGCCGCCCGGCGCAGCCGGGCGAACGCGTGCTGGTGTTGGGCGTCGGCGTCATCGGCTTTTTGCTGATTCAGGCGATTCGCGCGCTGCAACCCGCGTGTGAAATCACCGCGCTCACGCAATTCGATTGGCAAGCGGAGAGGGCGCGGCAGTACGGCGCGCAGCACACCTTCCTCGCGCGCGACGATGGCTTTGCCGAGACCGCGCGCCTGACTGGGGCGCGGCTGTACGAAAAGCGCGGCAATCGGATGCTGCTGGGCGGCTGGGATGTCGTGTTCGACGTGGTTGGAATCGAAGCAACCTTGAACAACGCGCTGCGCTGGGCCCGCGCGGGAGGGACGGTTGTCTTGGTCGGTGTGAATTTGCGTCGGATGAAATTGGATGTGACGCCGGTGTGGTATCAGGAAGTGAACCTCATCGGCGCAGTCGGGAGCGACGTGGTGACGTGGAATGGCGAATCGCTTTCGACTTTTGAACTCGCGATGCGCTGGATGCAGGAAGGGAGGATTGACAGCGCGGGCTTGGTCACCCATCGCTTTCCGCTCGATGAGTATCGCAGGGCATTCCTCGTCGCAGCGGACAAGCGGAGGTATCGGTCAGTGAAGGTGGCGTTTGAGTTGGGGGATGATAAAGCCGCCGCGTGAAGGCGGCGGGAGACGTGAGGGCATTGCTTTTATGCAGACTGCCAATCGTTTCATCTCCATCTCGTTATCGTCTTTCAGCGAAAATCTAAACTCACAAGGAGGAGATGCACCATGACCACATCCACACTCACCGCACGCTCTACGCGCCGTGAACGTTGGGCGTGGTATCTGTACGACTTTGGCAATTCGGCGTACGCTTCGGTTGTTTTGCTCGCGGTCTTTTCTGCGTACTTTCAGAAGCAAGTGGTCGGTGGCGCGGAGGGGACGCGGCTGTGGGGGCTGGCGATTTTGATTGCGATGTTCGTCGTGGCCATCAGCGCGCCCGTGCTCGGTGCGATTGCGGATTTTTCGGGCGCGAAGAAGCGCTTTCTCTTCGCCTTTACCGCGATGGCATGTCTTTTCACCGCTTGTCTTTTCTTCGCCGAAAAGGGCGCGGTGCTGATTGGCATGGGCGCGTTCATTCTGGCGGAAATCGGCTATCGCTCCGCGCAGGTTTTCTACGACGCGCTTTTGCCGGAGATCGCCGAGCCAGACGAGATGGGACGCGTCGCTGGGACCGGCTGGGCAATCGGCTCGGCTGGCGGCATTGTGATTTTGCTCGTCGTGCTACCGCTGGTCCTCTTGATACCGGGCACATTGACGGTGCGCGCGTCGCTCGTCGTCACCGCGCTGTTCTTCGCCCTCTTCTCGCTGCCGCTCTTCCTCTGGCTGCCGGAGCGCGCGCGTCCGCAGCCGCTGCCAGCGGGCGAGAACTATTTCACCGTCGCGTTCAAGCGATTGAGCGGGACGATCAGAGCGACGCAGCGTTTCAAAGAGTTTTTGAAATTCATGCTGGCATTTCTGGTTTATAACGATGGTGTCATTATGGCGCTCGACTTTGCCGGCATCATCGGTGCGGTGCTGTTCGGAATGAAGCAGGAGATGCTGATCGTCTTCGTCATCGTCGTGCATGTGACGAACGTTCTGGGGGCGTACACCTTCGGCGTGCTAGTGGATCGCATCGGCGGCAAACGCGCGCTGGCTCTCGCGATTGGGATGCTGATCGTGATCGTGCTCGCGCTCATCTTCGTTCCGAATCAGACCGGCTATTTCATCGCCGGCGCGTTCGCGGGATTCGCGATGGCGGGCACACAATCGGTCAGCCGCACATTGGTCGCGGTATTCGCGCCGCCGGGCAAGAGCGCAGAGTTTTACGGTTTCTTCGCGATGGCGGGACGCACGTCATCGTTCATCGGGCCGGGCGTCTTCGGCTGGCTGGCGGCGGAGGCAGCGCTGTGGTTTCAGGCGCAGGGACAATCAGTCGCGCTGGCGGAGCAAGCCGGGCATCGCGTCGCGATTCTTTCGATTGCAGCGTTCCTGCTGGCAGGGCTGGCGCTGTTGTGGTTTGTGAATGAAGCCAAGGCGCGCCAAGCCGCAGGACAAGCAGAGGCATGACACAATGACTGAAATCACGGGTGGCGAACTTTTGCTCAAATGCTTGAAAGAGGAAGGCGTTACGACGATCTTCGGCGTGTTGGATGGAAGTTACAACGCCTTCCTCACGAAACTGGACGAGTACGGGATGCGTCTCATCGCGCCGCGCCACGAAGCGGCTGCCGCGCATATGGCCGAAGCGTGGGCGCGGATTCGCGGTGAGCCGGGCGTTGTGGTCGGCGGCATCGGACCGGGCGCGTCGAATATGGTCTCCGGCGTCATCACCGCCTATGCCGAAGGGAGTCCGCTGATCGTGCTGAGCGGTCAGCGGCGACGCAGCCTCATCTACCCGGATCGCGGCGGCTCGTTCCAGAATGTTGACCTCGTTGACCTCTATCGCCCCATCACCAAGTTCAGTGCGGGCGTGCGCGACTGGCGACGATTGCCAGAGTATCTTCGCCGCGCGTACCGTGTCGCGACGAGTGGACGCCCTGGACCCGCGTACGTCGAAATTCCGGAAGACGTGACGCGCGGCGTCGGCGATTCCGATTCGGTCAACGTCTGGGCGCCGATGCAGTATCGCGCCGGCAAAGTGAGCGCGGGCGATGCTGCGCTCGTCGCGCGCGCAGCGGAGATGCTGGCACACGCCGAGCGACCGTTTATGCACGCCGGGATGGGAGTTTCGTGGTCGGGAGCGTGGGACGAATTCCTTGCCCTCGCGGACCATCTGGCAGCAGGGATGACCACCTCGCTGGGCGCGCGCGGCGTTGTGCCGGAAGATCACCCACGCTATTTTCGCCCGCTCAACCGCGACGCGCTCGAAGCCGCGCGCGGCGAAGCAGATGTCGTCCTTGTCGTCGGCGCGCGGCTGGGCGAACTGGACGGCTGGGGCCGCGCGCCGTCGTGGGGCGATCCCGCCTCGCAAAAGACGATTCACGTGGATGCCGATCCGCTATCCATCGGTTTGAACCGCCCGGTGGACCTGGGCATCGTCGGCGATGCGCGCGCGGTGCTGCGCGATCTGCTCGCGGCGGTACAAGCGCGCGTCGCACCGCGCGGCGAACACGCGGGCTGGGCGCGCTATCGCGAACTGACGCGCGAGTGGGAGGCGCGGCTCGAAGAGGCGACGCAAACCGAAGGGGGCATCAACACCGGCGCGATGGTGCGCGCGGTGCGCGCGTTCTTTCCGCGCGAGGCGATTTTCGCGATGGATGGCGGCAACACGAGTCTGTGGTGTGCGAACTACCATCCGATTTTCGCGCCGCGCAGTTTTCTGTACACAGCCAAGTTCGGGCATCTTGGCACCGGACTGCCGTATGCGATTGGCGCGAAACTCGCCGCACCGCAGCGCCCGGTCTATCTCATCTCCGGCGACGGTGCCATCGGCTTTAACATCCAGGAACTTGAAACGGCGCGGCGGCACAATGCCGCCATCGTCGTCATCGTCGTGTGCGATCGCGGCTGGGGAATGGAGCGCGCGTCGCAATTGTACTTTGGAATGGAAACGATGGTCGAGTGCGACTTGGTCGCGGAGACGCGCTACGACAAGGTGGCGGAAGCGTTCGGCTGTCATGGCGAACTGGTGGACAAGGTGGAGCAACTCCAGCCGGCACTCGAACGCGCGGTGGCGTCGGGCAAGCCTGCGTTGATTCAAGTGATGGTGGACGTGGATGCGAATATGACTCCGCCGGGCTTGTTGGAGTTTGGCGCGATGGTGTATCGCGCGGTGGACTAGTGGACAGCGGCGGAGGATGGATGTCTGACCTAAAAGACCGCGTCGCGCTCGTGACCGGCGCGGGGCGACGTGATGGAATCGGCGCGGCGATAGCGCGGCGGCTCGCGCGCGCGGGCGCGCACATTGTCGTTGCGGACATTTGCGCGCCGCCCACCGAGTTGTTGACCGCGGCAAGCGGTGCGTGGGAGGAGTTGGTCGCGCTCGCGCGCGAAATCGAGGCGCTGGGTGGGCGCGCGCTGCCGGTGCGTGTGGACGTGACCGACAGCGCCTCCGTGCAGGCGATGGCGGCGCAGACGCAAGAGGCGTTCGGGCGGCTCGATATTCTCGTCAACAACGCGGGCGCGGCGATCGCGCCGAACCCCATCGTGTTTATGGAGGAAGAGGCATGGCGGCGCACTCTGGAAATCAATGCGACCGGGACATTTCTCGTCTGCAAGTACGCGCTGCCGCTGATGATTGACGGAGAACGCGGCGGGCGTGTCGTCAATATGGCTTCGATTGCGGCAGAGCGCCCCAAGCCGTTCAACGCGGCGTACGCGGCGAGCAAAGCCGCCGTCATCGCACTGACGCGCGCCCTCGCGCAAGAGGTCGCTCAATTCGGCATCACCGTCAACGCGGTGCTGCCGGGAGATATTGATACCGGCATGAAACGCTGGGGGATGGAACTCGAAGCCACCAGCATGGAAAAAACATTCGAGGAGGTGATGTCAGCCATCGTGGCGCGCATCCCGCTGAAACGCTTTGGAACGCCGGACGATGTCGCCGACTTGGTCGCGTTCCTGGTTTCCGACGCAGCGAGTTTCATCACTGCCCAAGCCATCAATCTGACCGGCGGGCGCGAGGTGACGTGACGGATGTGGTGTAGAACGTAAAGCGTAAAAACGTAACGCGTGAGCGCGAATGCAAGCCAAGGAGGGCAAAATGGCAGACAGTGTGTACAAAGTAATCGAGTTGGTCGGTACGAGCACCGAGTCGTGGGAAAAGGCGGCAGAGGCAGCCGTGAACATGGCGTCCAAGTCTCTGCGCGATTTGCGGATCGCCGAAATCGTCGAACTCGATATGCAGTTGGAGAACGGCAAGGTCATCGCCTACCGCGCCAAAGTCAAAGTCTCCTTCAAGTATCAGGGCAAGGAGTAGACTTCCCATTACGACGACTGATCGCGATGGATCGGAGGGTCGGGCGCGCGAGTGTTTGCGCGCCCGTTTCGCGTGCGGAACGCCTTACCCGTCCACGGGTTCGAACAACCTGCGGGCGGACGAAGGATCACCTTTGACTTTAGTTTCGTCTGACATATAATCAAGTAGCGAAAAACGTCGCGCGCGAGGCGATACATTTTCCGGCGAGGGAAGGCTATGGTGGATTGGCGCGATCTGGGAAACATCTGGACGACGTTCAAGGAACTCGACATCCGCCCGATTCGGGAAGAAGCCGAGCGTCCGCTCGTTCTCGCGTTTGCCGGGGCGGCGGGCGTGGGGAAGAGTACGCTGATCGCCGCGCTGCGGCACAGCAAACGCTCACGTGACAAGGTCATCAGTCCAACCCTCGAAACCGATCTCGACGCGCCGACGCGGCTGGATGAAGCCGACCTCGTCGTGTTGGTGCTCGACGCGACACGCGGCGATTTCTCCATCGAAGCCGACTGGTATCGCCAGCAGAAAGACGCGGGGCGAAACCTCCTCGTCTTTTACAATAAGATGGATGCGCTCCGCGATACGAACACGCTGAGCGCGACAATGACGACTTGGGTGGGCGCGCGCGTGGCGTTCGGCTCTGCACGCGACGCCGATTCGCTGGCGACGGATTTCGTCCCACGCGTGATCGAGTCGCTACCGGGGCGCGCGCTCGCGCTGGCGCGTCGTTATCCGCTGTTCCGCGTGGCTGTCGCGCGTGACCTCATTAACGATACGTCGTTCGCGAACGCGAGTTACGCGCTCGGCACCGGCTTTGCGGAAATCGTCCCCGCACTTGATATCCCCTTTAATGTCGCGGATATGGTGATTCTCACCAAGAATCAAGCGTTGCTGGTGTACAAACTCGGACTCGCGCTCGGCTTGTCAACGCGCTGGCAGGATCACTTTGCCGAACTGGGCGGCGTGGTCGGCGCAGGATTCGTGTGGCGGCAGATCGCACGGCAACTGGTCGGCTTGGTACCGGTGTGGGGTATCGTTCCCAAAGTGGCAGTGGCGTATGCCGGCACCTATGCCGTCGGCGAGGCGATTTTGCATTGGTATCAGACCGGGCACAAGATGTCGGGACGCGGGATGCGCGAACTGTACGCCGATGCGCTGGCGCGCGGCAGGCAGGTGGCGCAAGACCTAGCCGCGCGCACGCCGCGTCCATCCCTGCCGCGCGTGGCGCTGCCGCGCCCCGCCCTACCCCGCTTGCCACGCCCGCGCGCTAAGAATGTCTGTGCGGCTTGCGGCGCCAAGAACCCGCGCGACGCGCGGTTTTGTTCGCGCTGCGGAGCGCAGTTGAACGCAGAATAGTCTCCCTCAGCCAAACTTTCGCACCCTAGCCCCAGCGATGGGGAAGAGCATAGAACTGACTGCTCGAGCCCGTCAGTTGGCTTGTCCAAGCGTGCAGGTGCGAAATCTTGGCTCAGGTTCCAGAACCTGCGAGAGGTCACTATCCGTTTGGAGGAGGAAGCATGCATGGCAATCGCGCCCGCTTGATCCCGGGCTTGATCCTGATCGCGTTGGGCATCACACTGTTGCTGGGTCAGTATCTCGACAGTGTGCCGGGAGTGTTCCTGACGCTGTTGGGACTCGCGTTTCTGATTCCGTACGCGCTCACGCGCGTCTACGCGCTGCTCATTCCCGGTGGCATCCTCGCCGGGCTCGGCATCGGCTTGCTGTTCGACCGTCCGCCGTTGGGCACAGAAGTGGCGGCGCCGATTGGCTTGGGGCTGGGGTTTATCGCGATCTTTGTCGTGCAGTTGATCGTTGCGCGCGCGGCGCATTGGTGGCCCCTGGTTCCCGGCGGCATCCTCGTCTTGGTCGGAGTGGTGCAAGGCGTTCCGCAAGCGCAGATACTTTTCGCCAAAGGCTGGCCGTTGATTCTGGTTTTCATCGGTTTGATGATTTTGGCGGGGCAGTTTCTAAAGGCAGATTCCCAGGCAAAGAGTGACCGTTGATGAACTTGATTTTGGAACGTGTCCGCAGAACTGACCTCGTGTTTGTGGCAATTCTGTGGCTTGGTCTCGCCCTTCGCCTGTGGGGCATCGGGTTTGGTTTGCCCTTTATGTACCATCCAGACGAAGGAGTGCCGGTCAGCATCGCGTTACGTTTTCTGCGGACAGGCAACCTCAACCCCGAATTCTTCCACTGGCCGTCCTTGCTGTTCTACCTCAACGCGGTGGTGTATCTCGGCTATTTTGTTGTGGGACGGTGGGCAGGTATCTTTACCTCCCCCGCCGATTTGCCATACCCCGACGTAGTGATCATGGCGGTCGGCAAGACGGCTATGCCCGAGATCTTCATGCTCGGGCGAGGACTGACTGCGGTTGTCGGGACACTCTGTACCGTTTGGGCTTTTCTGATCGCGCGTCGAGTCTATCCAAGCAAAATCGCGGGATGGTTTGCAGCGCTGTTTCTGGCAGTTGACCCGGTGTGCATCAAGCACAGTCAGTTCATTCGACCGGACACCTTCGCAGTCTTTTTCGCGTTATGGACTGTATTCTTTGCAGTCCAGATCGTCGAGAATCCTCGCTGGTCGAACTATATTCTCGCCGCCATCGGCATCGGCTTGGCGGCATCAAGCAAATATAACTTGGCGCTCGTTTGCGTTTCTGTTCTCGTCGCGCATCTTTTGCGCTTTCGGGCAACAGGTTTCTTCCGCAAAGAGATCTACGTTGCCGGCGTCGTGAGTATCGTCGTTTTTCTGCTGACAACCCCCTTTGCTGTTCTCGATTCGTCGAGGTTCTTACAGATCGGACCGTTGGACGACGCACGAATCTATTCCACCGGGCATCCCGGCGCGGAAGGAGACACGCTCCAGTTCTACGCCGCTTTTCTGTGGTCCAGGTACTCACTCGTGCTTCTGCTCGCACTCGCCCTGGGACTAGTGAGCATCATCCGACGGGAAACCAAGGGAATCGTCTTGCTCAGTTTCGCGCTGGTCTACGCGGTCTTCATCAATCTGTACACCGTGCATTTCGAGACAACGATTCTGCCGGTGATTCCATGGCTGATCATTCTGGCAGCGGTGTGCCTGACGCGCCTGTTCGATTTCACGGCGAGACGCCTCGCATTGAATCGCCTCGCGAGCGGCGCGGTGCTCGCGGGTTTGGCACTTGGGCTAGCGGCAGAGCCACTCCGCGCATCGGTCGCGCACAACCTGCACCTCCTGGAACCGGATGGGCGCGAGTATGCGCGGCAATGGATCGACGCGCATCTGCCGCCGGGTGCGCGCGTCATGGTAGAGGCATACGCGCCGTATCCGGACCGCGCCCGCTTTGCCGTGCAAGGGTTGTACGGCTTGCAGGATCGTCCGCCAGAATGGTATATCGCCAACGGCTTTGAGTATCTTGTTTTCAGTCAGGGAACGTATGGACGCTACTTTGCTGACCCCGTCCGATACGCCAAAGAGGTCGAGCGATATCAAACCCTGTTCGCCCGCTTTCCCGAAGTGGCACGCTTTGACCAGAATGGCTTTCAAGTCCGAGTTCACCAAACCGGCGTGGCATTGCCGGCGCGGCGTGTCGCCGCGCGATACGGCGACTATGGCGAACTGGTCGAATTGATCGGCTATGACAACGTGCAGTGGAAGCCAGACGGCCCGCTACGCGTCACGGTGTACTGGCGAACGCTCAGTGCGCAGAGTGAACCCCTCGAGGTGATTTTACGCTTGCTCACTCGCGACGACCGCGCAATCGCCTTCCTGCGTGGCGACCTGTTCCAGAGGACCGGGTGGCGCGAAGGAATGTTCGCTACTGAGTGGACGATCCCGGTTCCACCTGATACTGCTCCCGGCGCATATCGTCTGCAAGTCAATGTGGAGCAAACGCGCTTTGCGTATCGCCCACCCGCCTCAACCTGGTCCGGTGCAAGGATCGAGCGCGTGCTGCTTGAGCCAATCAAATTGCCGGTCACGCCGCCATCCACCACCGAACTGCAATCGGCACACGCCGCCAACGTTCGATTCGGCGATGCCATAGCGTTGACCGGTTACACCATCGGTCGAGCCGGCGTAGGCGAAGCATTGCCGGTGACATTGTATTGGCAAGCGTTGTCGAAACCGCGAGGTGACTATACGGTGTTCGTTCACTTGATCGACGCGAACGGTAACTTGCGCGCACAGGTGGATACACAACCGCGCAGCGGCACGTATCCGACCTTGCTCTGGGATGCCGGCGAAATCGTCCGCGATGACTATACACTCACTCTGCCCAGCGACTTGGCATCGGGTGAGTACCGAATTGCCATTGGGCTGTACGAGTATCCGAGCCTCGTACGTTTGCAGGCTGCAGAGGACAACGCGCAGGGCGATCATTGGGTATTCCCGAATCGGGTGCAGGTGATTCGATAATAGATGAGCATCCACTTGGCCGTCTGGCTGGGCGCGGCACTTTTGGGCATGCCGGCTTACTTGCTCGTCTCGCGACGATCCGCCCGGTCGCACGCATCGCGGCAA
>DYLA01000018.1:1262-26478 GCA_020722265.1 Anaerolinea sp. | reverse complement strand
AGGGGGCAAAGCCCCCTGAACCCCCATGTCCACGATTTACTGTGGTGCTACCAGCAACAGAGAATAGGAGGAATACTATACTTGCATCTGTGGACGCAAAACTAGTTGAAGACGCTGAAGGGGAAAGTACACCAGCGGAAAGGCGAGCGTGTTGAGAACCGCAGTCGGAAGAGTCACGCGCAGCAAATAATCGCTCCACGCAATCTGCCAGTTGAGGAACGCAAGAATCCCCAGAATCAACACATCATACAACCAGGTGCTCGCCAGCATCGCCGCCGGTGGTGCGAGCACATTGTCGCGGAAAAAAGCCGCTTGCCCTACTCCTACCGCCAAGCCGACGGCGGTTAGCGTGAGTGTGTGAATCCCAAAGGGCAAACCGGAAGCCAAATCAAGAAAGATACCGACGATAAAGCCCCACTGCGCGGCTTGTCCAATCGGCGCGAGCAAGCCCCACGCGACGATAACCATCAGCGCGAGATCCAACTTGAAACCGGCCAGCGTGACCATCGGCAGCAGGGTCACCTGCACGATGGCGACAAGCGCGAGGAAGGGAGTGAGTAGCCAGAGGGTCATGGCGTCGGAGTAAGAGTCCGCGTCGGACGCGGCGCGGCAGTAGGCGTCGGCGTCGGCTCCTGGGTGATGTCCGACGGCGTGAACTTTTTGAGAATCAACACAAATTCGAGCCGCGCGAAATCTACCGTCGGCTGAATCGTCGCTTCCTGGAACAACTCGGTGTCGCGCTGGCGCACCTCACTCACCTGACCGATCACCAGGCGCTTGGGGAAACCGCCTCCCATCCCCGATGTCAAAATCAAATCGCCGGCTCGAATCGCTTCCCCCTGTGGCACGTACTTGATGATGAGTTCGCCGCTGACACTGCCCTGCACGATGCCGGTCGCGCGCGTGGACTGCACGACCGCGTTCACCGCGCTCGATGGGTCAGTGATCAGCAACGCCTTGCACCAATGCGTGCCAACGGCTGTGACGCGCCCGACCAAACCCTGCGGTGTGACGACCGGCATCCCTCCCTGCACCCCCTCCGCGCTCCCCTGGTCGAGGACGATATAGCGTGCCAGATTCGACGGGTCATGCCCGATGACGCGCGCGAGATCGGGATGGCGTTGCAATACCGCTGCGCCTAGGATATCGAAATCCGGATTCGATTGTTTGTACGCCAACTGCTGGCGCAGCGTCGCGATTTCCTTCTCGAGTTCCGCGATGCGCACGCGACTGATGGCCAGTTCGGTCACCTGTGCGCGCAACTGTTCGACTTGTTCACGGAGCGCGTTCACATCGGCGAGGCTGCCGCCGACACTCTGCGCACTCTCACCGATGCCGAGCGCGGCGCGTAGCAAGGGTTGCATCCAGCCGAACGCAAAATCTTCTAGCGGCTGCAGAGGCCCGGTCTGATGGAGGACGAGGGCGAAGAAGGCAAGGACGAACAACACAATGAGGACGGTCGTGCGCTGGCGAGTGGAGGGAAACATTGTGATTCGGAGTTACTCACCCTCCTACAGGTTCGAGTGTCGCTCGATCGAGGTGTGGGTAGCGTCAACCTGCGGGAGGATGGATGATTTCAGCGTCGCGCCCTGCCGCGCGGAGAAGACACCACGGTGTGCAGTGCATCGAGTTCTTCCAGAACGTGTCCTGCGCCACGCACGACGCAGGTGAGCGGGTCCTCCGCGACGTACACGTGCATCTTGGTCTCTTGCGACAACCGTTCCGCGATGCCGCCGAGCAACGCGCCGCCGCCGGCGATCGCGATGCCGTACCCTATCAAGTCGGACACGAGTTCCGGCGGCGTCTCGTCAATCGTCGTCTTGAGCGCGTCAACGATCTGGTTCAGGGGATTCGCCAAGGCCTCGCGAATTTCGACGCTGGAGACTTCAATGGATTCCGGCAAGCCGGTAATGAGATTGCGTCCACGCAACAGCGCGGTCCTTTCTTCGGGGAGCGGGAACGCGGAACCGATGGCGATCTTGAGTTCCTCCGCCATACGCTCGCCGACGAGGACGTTGTATTTCTCGCGCGCATAGCGGATGATCTCCTCGTCCATCTCGTCTCCCGCCACGCGAATCGAGCGACTGATGACGATGCCGCCGAGCGAAAAGACCGCCATCTCCGTCGTCCCGCCGCCGATGTCCACGATCATACTGCCGACCGCTTCGGTGATCGGCAAGCCCGCGCCAATCGCCGCTGCCATCGGTTCTTCGATGAGAAAGACCTCGCGCGCACCCGCGTTCATCGCCGCATCGTGCACGGCGCGCTTTTCCACCTCGGTCACGCCGCTCGGAATCCCGATGACAATGCGCGGGCGATGCGGCAATGGCAGAATCGCCTGATCGTGAACTTTGGTGATAAAATACTCTAGCATCTTCTCCGTCACATCGAAATCGGAGATGACGCCATCGCGCAGCGGACGAATCGCGACAATGTCGGCCGGCGTGCGTCCGACCATCTGCTTGGCTTCGGAGCCGATGGCGAGCACGCGCTTGGTGCGCTTTTCGACGGCGACGACGGAGGGCTCGTTGATGACGATACCGATGCCGCGCACGAGGACGAGCGTATTCGCGGTGCCGAGATCAATACCAATGTCGCGCGAGAACAATCCGAGAATCGAGTTGATGGGGCTAAACAATTCACACTCCCAGTGACCAGACGGCGATAAACCTATTATACCATATTCCGCACATACACAAAAAGCGGGGTGGTTGAGCCAGCCCCGCTTGTCCAACGCCTATACCGCAGCGTCGGGTTATTTCTTTTCTTCCTTCTTGGCTTCGCCCGCCGGCGGCGCTTCGCCTTCGGCGACCTCTTCTTCCTTCTTGCCCTTGCCGATCACTTCGATCTCGGCAGCGGCTGCGGCAGGCGCTTCTTCCGTGACAACCTCTTCCTTCAGCGCTACCACCTTGGCGATCATCTCTTCGCCCGGCGTCAGGATTTCGATCTTGTCACTGACCTGCAGGTCCCGCACAAAGAGAGTCTGGTTCACTTCCGTCAACGCGCTCACGTCCACTTGGATTTGGGGGACCAAATCCGTCGGCAGGACACGGATTTCTACCGTGTCAATGCCATGAATCAGCAGACCCTCGCCGCGCGTGACAGCCGGAGACGTGCCAACGAGGACGAGCGGCACGTCGGTCGTCAGTTTCTCCGTCAGCGAGATTTCCTGAAAATCCACGTGAACGATGCGATGCGAGAGCGGGTTGCGCTGTATCTCGCGCGTCAGCACCAGATGGGGCGTGCCTCCGTCAACCATCAGTCGTACCAGACGATTGTGGCCGGCTCGGGTGACGACAGCCACCAGCGATCTTTCTTCGATCTGGAGCGCGAGCGGCTGTTCGAGATGCTTGCCATAGAGCACGCCCGGAATCATGCCGGTGCGGCGCAGCGCCTTCACTTGCTTGCCGATCACCGCGCGCGGTTGCGCGATCAAAACGATTTCTTCCATCTTCAGAATGACCTTTCCCGGAAAATTGCTGCGCCATTATAAGGGCAAAGGACGATTTGGTCAAATCGCACCCCTTGACCTCGCGCCCGTTCGCGCTATAATTCGACTACCAACGGTCCCACCGTCCCACTCTCCGCCGGGGGTTGAAATGATTCGTGTTCTTCAAACCAAAACCATCCTGCTCGGCGTCACCGGCAGCATCGCCGCGTACAAAGCCGCCACCCTTGCCAGCCAACTGACCCAAGCCGGCGCGCGCGTGGACGTGGTGATGACACGCGAGGCGACGCAGTTCATCGGTGCGCTCACGTTCGAAGCACTGACACATCGCTACGTTGCCACCGATGTGATGGCGCTTCTCCCCGATTCGCAGATCGCGCACGTGGCGATGGCGCATCGCGCTGACCTGTTCTTGATCGCGCCGGCGACCGCGCACCTCCTGGCCAAACTCGCGCATGGACTCGCCGATGACGCGGTGAGCGCGACCGCGCTCGATACGCGCGCGCCACTCGTCATCGCCCCGGCGATGGAGACCGGCATGTGGGAGCACCCGGCGACGCAGGCAAACGTCGCCACCCTCGTCGCGCGCGGTGCCGTCATCGTCGAGCCGGGGATAGGGCAACTGGCATCCGGCGCGAGTGGGCGCGGACGCCTCGCTGATTTGGACGACATCGTGGATACGGTGCGCGCGGTGCTGGGGCGCGCCGGCGATCTGGCGCAGCGCAAAATCGTCGTCACGGCGGGGGGCACGCAAGAGCCGCTCGACCCGGTGCGCGTACTCGCCAATCGCTCGTCCGGCAAGATGGGCTTTGCGCTCGCCGCGGGCGCGCGCGATCGCGGTGCGCGCGTGACGCTCATCGCCGGTGCGACCTCCCTGCGCGTCCCGCGCGGCGTCGAGTTCGTCGCCGCGCCGACGGCGCGCGAGATGCGCGACGCGGTGCTGGGCGCGATCGGCGACGCGGACGCGCTCGTGATGGCAGCCGCCGTCGCCGATTTTCGTCCCGCGCACACAGCGGAACAAAAGATCAAAAAGGAGCACGCCGAGAGACTGACGCTGGAGTTGGTTCGCAACCCGGATATTTTGCAGGAGGTCGCTAGCCGATTGCCGCCCGCTGACCGCCGAGCGTTGCTCGTCATCGGCTTTGCGGCGGAGACGCAAGATTTACTCGCGCACGCGCGTGCGAAACTCAAAGCGAAGGGTCTCGATCTGATCGTCGCGAATCCGGTGCCGCAGAGTTTTGGCGCGGACATAGAGGCGGCGACCTTGCTCACGCGTGATGGCGCGGCGATGGAATTGTCGCCCCTGCCCAAAGAGGAACTCGCGGAAAAGGTTCTGGATTTCGTGTCGGCAAAACTCGCGCGCCATTCGCTTAATGAAAACAGCACGATGGCGCGAGACACTGGATCAGGATAATTATGGCAGAAGATCACCTCGTCCAACCCTGCGAGCATCGCCCGGATGTCCAAGCGCGTTTCTACGATGGGCGCGTCTTTTGCGCGCCCGCCGGCACGCGGCTCGAAGCCTTCGTTCGCAAAGCCGCCGCGTCACCAGGCGTGCCGGCGGTCGCCGCGCTCGTCAACGGACGCCTAGCGGAATTGAGCGAACCGCTCATCACCGATGTGGACGTCCAGCCGATTTCGATGGCAACGGAAGATGGGATGCGCGTCTATCAACGCGCGCTGATTTTGCTGCTCGTTGTCGCTGTGCGCGAACTCTTCAACGCGCGCATCACGGTTGACCACTCGCTCACCTTCGGCGGCTTGTTCTGCCGCGTCCTCGACCGCGAGCCGTTCACCGAAAGCGAACTCGAACGCATCGAGGCGCGGATGCGCGCTATCGTCGCGGCGGATGCGCCCATCACACGCGAGACGGTGGGACTCCAAGACTGGATCGCGATGATCGAAGCGCAAGGACCAGAGGGCGACGATTCGCAACGGCGCTTGCTAAAGCAATCCGACCGCGCAGAAGTGCGCGTGCACGTCCTGCGCGGCGTCAAAGTGTACTTTCTGGGTCGGATGTTGGCGCCCTCGACGGGCTACTTGAAGCGATTCGCCGTGCGCCCCTACCCGCCCGGCTTTGTGCTCCAATTTCCGCGTCGCAGCCGACCGTTGTCGCTGGAGCCGGTGATTCACTCGCCCAAGCTCACTGCCGTCTTTCGGGAATACGGACAATGGTTGGGCTTGCTGGGCGTTTCCGATGCCGCCGCACTCAACCACGCACTCGCGACTGGCTATACGCGCGAAATTGTTCTCATCGCCGAAGCGCTACACACACAGCGCATTGCCGAAATCGCGGCGAACATCGTCGCGTTGCGCGGCTGCACGCGGCTCGTCACGATTGCCGGTCCCTCCTCCGCTGGCAAGACGACCTTTGCGCGGCGGTTGGCGATTCAACTCCTCGCGAACGGCTTGCGCCCCTTCCCCCTCAGCCTCGACGACTATTTCGTCGCGCGCGAGGAAACCCCGCGCGATGCCAACGGGCAGTACGACTATGAATCCCTCGACGCGCTCGACCTGCCGCTCTTCAACGCGCAACTGCTCGCGCTGATGAGCGGCGAAGAAGTGACGCTGCCGCGCTACAATTTTGCCACTGGCGAACGCGAACGCGGGCACACGATCCGCCTGACTCCCAATCACATCCTTCTCATCGAAGGGATTCACGGTTTGAATCCGAACCTCTTGGCGCAAATTCCGCGCGAGTGCGTTTTTCGCATTTACGTCTCCGCGCTCACGCAACTCAAACTCGATCGGCTCAACCGTGTGGCGACGAGCGATACACGGCTGGTGCGTCGCATCGTCCGCGACGCGCGCACGCGCGGGTACTCCGCCAGCGAAACGATCGCGCGCTGGGAAAGTGTGCGGCGCGGCGAAGATCGAAACATCTTCCCCTTTCAGGAACAAGCGGACGCCCTGTTCAATTCCGCGCTCGTCTATGAACTGGCGGTGCTCAA
The DNA here is from genome assembly GCA_020722265.1 of Anaerolinea sp. Taxonomy (GTDB): domain Bacteria; phylum Chloroflexota; class Anaerolineae; order UBA4142; family UBA4142; genus DYLA01. Next base: position 20,079 of record DYLA01000018.1, on the reverse strand, counting down.
GCCGCTGGCAGAGCCGCTCCTGCGTCAGGTGGAACCCGGCGGCGCGGAATACGTCGAAGCGCGGCGGCTGCTCAACTTTCTCGAATGGTTTCGCCCCTGCGATACGACGCTGGTGCCGGAGAATTCGATTCTGCGCGAATTCATCGGTGGCTCCGTCGTCGCCGATTTCGTGCCGCACCTGTAAATCAAGGCGGGAGTCTTTCTCCCGCCTCGATGTGCGCTTCACTTTTTCTTTCGTTTCCCGGAGATCCCCAACTCCACCGCTTTGGATTCAATCGCCACCAGAGTTCGTTTCAACTCGGCAGCGATGATGCGGTGAAGCGTGCCCTTGCGATAGTGCGCTCGGAGCAGCGCGATCTCTTCCTTCGTCCATGGTTGGTTGTGCCGTCTGGGTTTCGCCATAGCACCCTCCTTTGCATCCCAGTATAACACAAATTCCAACTTTGGCAAGGGGCGCACACACAAAATGCCTTTGCCGAATCTTTGCTTTTCCGCTATAATATTGTGCGATGAACCCAATCAAGATTCTACTGACTATGCGTTTCACCGACGCGCAACTCGAACGCATCCGCGCGGTTTCGCCGCGCCTCGTCGTCGCCCAAAAATCGGTGAAGGAGGGCGCGGATTTCGCCGATACGAGCGCGCTCTGCGACGGCGACGAAGAAATCTTCTACGGAATGATCCCGCCGCGCGATCTCTCGCGCGCGCCGCACTTGCGTTGGGCGCAACTGCACAGCGCGGGCATCAATCACTTGGTCAACAGCCAGCATCCGATTTTGCAAAGCGATGTTCGCATCACGACCGCCAGCGGCATCCACGCCGTTCCGATTGGCGAACTCGCCCTCGCCTTGATGCTCGCGCTGGCGCGCAAGATTCCACTGATGACGCGCCAACAAGATCGCGCCGAGTGGACGCGCGACAAATGGCGCGCGTTTCTTGGCACGGAACTGCGCGGAAAAACACTGGGGATCGTTGGGTACGGCAGCATCGGGCGCGAGGCGGCGCGCATCGCCAAGCACGGATTCGCAATGCGCGTGCTCGCGCTGACGCGCAGCGGCGAGCGGCGCGAGCGCGGCTATTGTGAACGCGGCGTCGGCGACCCAGAGGGCGTGCTGCCCGACGCGTGGTTCACGCGCGCACAACTGCTCGATCTGCTCACGCAATCCGATTTCGTTTTGATCGCTGTGCCGCTCACTGACGAAACGCGCGGAATGATCGGCGAGCGCGAACTGCGCGCCATGAAATCGTCCGCGTTCCTCGTCAACATCGCACGCGGCGGCATCGTGAACGAAACCGCGCTTGCGCGGGCGCTGCAAGAACATTGGATCGCGGGGGCGGGACTCGATGTGTTCGAGAAAGAGCCGCTGCCCGCCGACAGTGCGTTGTGGAAATTGGATAACGTCATCATTTCGCCACACGTCGCCGCCGCCACGCCGCACTACGACGACCGAATGGTCGAACTCTTTTGCGAAAATTTACGGCGCTATTTGCGCGACGAGCCGTTGCTCAATCTGGTAGATTTTGCGAAAGGCTACTGATGACGAACGCCAAATGGCTGCGTCTTTCGACTTTTGAGGTGCGATGATCAACGGAGTTATTTTCGATCTCGGTTGGACGTTGATGTACTACGACTCGGACTGGAAGCAAGTGGGGGTCCACGCCTACCAAGCCCTCGGCGCGTTTCTGCGCGCACAAGGACTCGCGCTCGGCGACGATTTCTTGCAAGCCCTGCACAGCGAGCGCGAGCGCGGCTGGAAACTGGCAGACGAAACGGGTGTGGAGCGCACGGTGGAAGACGCCTTGTGCGCCGTCCTGGCGCGGTTCGGCTACACGGCGAACGATAGCCTCGCGCCGCGCGCCGTGAAAAGTTACTTTGCTGTCCACGAACCCCACTGGCTTCCCTACCCCGACGCGCTCGAGACCCTGCGCGCCCTGCACGCGCGCGGCTTGCGGCTGGGCTTGTTCTCGAACGCGGACGACGATGGGCTTGTCCAGCGCTGTGTCACTCGCTTTGGCTTTGCGCCATACCTCGATCCGGTGTTGAGTAGCGCGATGCCGCATCGGATTCGCAAGCCCGATCCGCGCGCGCTGCAACTCATCGCGGACGCGTGGCAGATCCCGCCGCGCGAAATCGTGATGGTGGGCGATTCGCCGCCGTACGACATCCTGGGCGCGCATCGCGCCGGTATGCGCGCCATCCTGACCGAGCGCGGCGACGGCAGTTGGTGGCAGAAAATTCCTGACGACCGCGCGAACGATCCCGCGCTGCACGCCGACGCGGTGGTGCGCGCACTCGCGGAAATTCCGAGTGTGATCGAGAAGATGTGACGCGCTAGACCTTCGAGGTTTCCCAAAACCTCGAAGGTCTGCGGAACACAGGCCGATTCGACCAGATGACTAACCCACTAAAGATACTGATGCTCTCCGCCGAAATCACACCGTTCGCCAAGACCGGCGGACTCGCGGACGTGGTGGGCGCGTTGCCCAAGGCACTCCACGCACTCGGTCACGATGTCCGCGTCGCGATGCCGCGCTATGGGCGCGTCAACCCCGCGCAATTCCAGTTGCAAAAGGCACTCGATCCTTTCCCGGTGCCGCTCGACAGCGCGACCGAAGACGCCACCCTGCTCGAAGGCAGAATCGCGCCGGACGTGCCAGTGTATTTCGTCGAGAACAAGCGGCTCTTCGACCGCGAAGGAATCTATATGTACCCCGACGACGCGGAGCGATTTATCTTTTTCGCGCGCGCCGCACTGGAAATGCTCAAGCGATTGAACTGGCAACCCAACGTGATCCACTGTCACGATTGGCACACCGCGCTCATTCCCAACTGGCTCCGTACCGTCTACGCTGGCGATCCGTTCTTCGAAGACATCGCCACTGTCTTCACCATCCACAACATCGCCTATCAAGGCATCTTTGGTTATCGCGTCCTCGAAATCGCTGGGCTGGCTGCGTACGGCTTTATCGCACACCCCGGCGTTGCGCCGGAGATGAATCAGGTGTTCGATTTTATGGCACGCGGCATCCTCTTCGCCGATAGCATCAACACCGTCAGCGAAACCTACGCGCGCGAAATCCAGACCCCCGAGTTCGGCGAAAAACTCGATCCACTCCTGCGCGAACGCCAAGACCGCTTCATCGGCATCCTCAACGGCATTGACACCGAGGTTTACGACCCCGCGCGCGATCCGCACCTCGCCCAGAACTACGACCGCGATTCGCTCGACGCGCGCGCGGCGAACAAACTCGCGCTGCAACGCGAATGTGGGCTCGCGCAAGACCTTGCCACGCCCATCCTCGCGATGATCAGCCGTCTCACCGACCACAAGGGCGTAGACCTCCTCGCCGACGTAATAGACCACATCCTCGATACATTCCCGGCGCAGTTCATCCTGCTCGGCACCGGCGACCAGCACTATCACGATTTTTTCACGCGCCTGCAACAGCGCTACGCCGGACGCGTCGCAGTGCACCTGACTTTCAGCCATCCGCTCGCAAGCAAAATCTACGCCGGCAGCGATATGCTCTTGATGCTTTCCCGCCGCGAGCCCAGCGGCACGAACCAGTTGATTGCGATGCGCTATGGCTGTATCCCGATCGTACACGCCGTCGGCGGTCTGGCGGATACGGTTGCCGATTACGACCCGCGCCGCGAGACCGGCACCGGTTTCACCTTCGGCGCGTACGACCGCTGGGCGCTCTTCGCCGCCGTCGCGCGCGCGCTCCAAGTGTACCAAATGCCATCGGCGTGGCGCGCCCTGCAACTCGCCGCGATGGCGCGCGATTCGTCGTGGAATGGCGCGGCGCAAAAGTACGCCGCGCTGTACCAAGAGGCGCTGACGCGGCATCGCCAATCCACCCAAGCCGCGCACGCGCTCGCACTCGATATGCGCCACACCGCCGAGGTCATCGCCACGCTACCGCCGCGCCTCAAACGCCTCGGCGAACTCGCCTACAACCTGTGGTGGGGCTGGAACCCAGAGGGACGCGCGATCTTCCGCGACCTTGACCCGGCGCAGTGGGAAAACGTCTCCCACAACCCCATCAAGTTCCTGCGCGAGGTGAATCCCCAGAAACTGGACGCGGCAAGCACAGACGACGCGTACCTCGAACGCTACGACGCCGCACTCGAAAAATTCGACCAGTACCTCCAATCGAAAAAGACGTGGTTCGGCACGACCTATCCGTATTTGCGCGATCGCACGATCGCGTACTTTTCCGCCGAATTCGGTCTGCACACCTCGTTGCCGATTTACTCCGGCGGTCTGGGCATCCTCGCCGGCGACACCGCGAAGGAAGCGAGTGATCTCGACCTGCCCTTCGTCGGCATCGGCTTTTTGTATCCGCAAGGATATTTCACGCAAAAACTCGACCCGGAGGGCTGGCAGGAAGCGCTTCACGAAAAATTGAACTTTGCGCTCGCACCCGCGCTCCCAGCAAAAAACCCGACGGGACACCAAGTGATGATCCAAGTCGAACTGCCCGGGCGCTCGGTCTACGCCAAGGTATGGCGTATCCAAGTTGGGCGCGTGCCGATTTTCTTGATGGATACCGACGTGGACGCGAACGCGCCGGCGGACCGCGTGCTGGCAGCGCGCCTGTATGGCGGCGATCGTGAACAACGCCTCGCACAGGAATACATCCTTGGCCTCGGCGGCGTCCGCGCCCTGCGCGCCCTCGGCTACCACCCGCGCGTGTGGCACCTCAACGAAGGACACTCGGCGTTCTCCGTGCTCGAGCGCGCCCGCGAGTTGGTGCAGCAAGGGAGGTCGTTCGACGAAGCGTGCGCGGTGGTGCGCGCCACGACGATCTTTACGACGCACACGCCTGTGCCCGCCGGCAACGACACCTTCGGCTTTGACCTCATCGAAAAATACTTCGCCGACTTTTGGAAACAACTCGGCATCTCGCGCGACCAGTTCTTCGATTTGGGACGACAGTATCTCCCCTGGGGCGCGGCAGAATTCGGCATGACGGTGCTCGCGCTCAAATTCTCCAGCGCGGCGAATGGCGTCAGCGAATTGCACGGCGAGGTCTCGCGCCGGCTGTGGCACTTTCTCTGGCACGACCGCGCGGAAAAGGATGTGCCCATCGGTCACGTCACGAACGGCGTCCACTCGCTCACCTGGCTCGCCCCAGAGTACCACGCCCTCTTCGACGAATTCTTCCCACGCGACTGGCGCGACCGGTTGGACGACCCCGCGCTGTGGGAGCATATCGAAAACATCCCGGACGAGCGCCTGTGGGCGATTCATGGCGCGCTCAAAGCGCGGTGGTTAGCGTTGGCTCGGGCGAAGGTCGCGTCCTCACCCTCGAACCCCGACGCGCTCACCCTCGGCTTTGCGCGCCGATTTGCGACGTACAAACGCGCCGTGTTGATGTTCCGCGATGCGGCGCGACTCCTGCGCCTTCTGAACGATCCGCGCCGCCCGGTTCAAATCCTCTTCGCCGGCAAGGCGCATCCTGCCGATAACCCGGGCAAAGAGTTCATTCGGCAAATCGTGCAATTCTCGCGCACACCTGGGTTTGCCGGGCGTCTCGCGTTCGTCCCCGATTACGACATCAACCTCGCGCGAGGCTTTGTGCAAGGCGCGGATGTGTGGGTGAACACCCCGCGCCGTCCGATGGAGGCGAGTGGGACGAGTGGGCAAAAGGCGTCGCTCAACGGCGCGCTGAATTTCAGTGTCCTCGATGGCTGGTGGCGCGAAGGATTCATCGCCGGCGTGAACGGCTGGGCGATTGGCGAGGATCGCGCTGGGGAGGACACGGAGGCGCAAGACGCCGCGGACGCGGAATCGTTCTACACGACGCTCGAAAATGAAATTGTGCCGCTGTACTATCAGCGCGACGCGGATGGGTTGCCGCACGCGTGGATTCGTCGAATGAAAAACGCCATCAAGACCGTCGCCCCACGTTTCTCGACGATGCGAATGGTCAAGGAGTATGTGGCGCGGTACTATGTCCCGGCAGCGACGCGCTGAGTCAAGTTTAACTGCACCTTTGATCTGAAACTTGAAACCTGAAACTCATCCTGATTCCTACTTCACCCAACGCGAATCTTGGCGCGATTGGCGCATCGAAGCGCGCGAGTTGATCCGCTTGGTGCGCCTCACGCGCGGTGCGCGCGTGTTGGAAATCGGCTGCGGCGGCGGCGGCTTGCTGCGATTACTGCGTGAGCGCGGCGCGCGCGCAGTGGGTGTGGACACGCTGCCGAGCGCGCTGCGGCTGGCGCGTGAACGAGTGGACCTGAGCACAGGCAAGGAGAACAGTGCCGCCTTGTCATCCGGTCACCCGGTCACTTGGTCTCGGATTGGAGAAGACAACCGATTGCCATTCCCCGCTAACACATTCGACGCGGTCATCGCCCAGCACGTCGTCGAGCACATTCCCGATGTAGACGCGGCGCTGCGCGAATGGGCGCGCGTCCTCAAGCCCGGTGGACGCCTCGCGCTCGCGACGCCGAACGCGTGCTACCCCGATCCCACGCACTTTGCCGATGCCGACCACGCGCGCGTCTTTTCCCCGCGCGCACTGAGCGCCGCGGTGACGCGCGCCGGTTTCTCCCTCGAATCGTGCCGCACGATTTTTCCCTTTCTCTCGCGTCTCCGCCCCCTGCGCGCGCTCGGCGTGATGGCGTACGCTCTCTTTGTGCGCGCACCCTATTTTGCCTCGCGCGGCAGGACCATCCTCCTCTGCGCCCAAATGGGTTGCCAACGCGCGCAACGAGTCTGAACCAAGCGATGCACTCGAAAAAACTCGCGCCAATTCTATACGTATGTCTCGCCGCGACTCTGCTCGCGTGCGCGCGGACGCCGACTGCCACCCCCGCGCCGACGCCGAGAGTCGTTCCAACGATCACCCGCGCGCCGACGCGCGCAAGTGTCCCGCCGCCCGCGTGGTGGGACGCGAGTCTCGCGCTGCCGCCGCACGTCGAGTTCATCGGCGACGCGGAGCGCGCCGTCTGGCGCACGCGTGAAACGAACGCGCAGGAGATGCGCGATTTCGTTCTGCGGCAAGCCGCGCGCGCGGGATACCGCACCTTCGTCGTCACGCAATCGCCGGACGCGATCTACGATGTGCTGCTGGTCAAGGGAGCGCGCGCGTACGCCCTGAACATTACCGTCGGGAGTGACCTGACGATGCTGACAGGCGCGCGCGTCGGGGTGCTGCACGTGAAGGTGAGTGGGGAAACGAACATCGAACTCGATTTACCGCTGCGCCATCGGCTCGACGTTTCGCCGGGGAGCGAGGTGTCGCTGGGTACGTCCGTGCCCAGTCCACAGTGCGCGTCGTGCGAGTACCTGGTCAACGTTCATATCGCGCCGTTCAAAGGCGCGGGTGATTACGATTCCAAGCCGGGGACGTATCTGATTGATGTTCAGGTGATTCCGGGCGGCGACCCGGAGCAAGACGATTACCGCTGGGCAATCGGCGGGTGTGTCGTCTCGGTAGAGGAAACGCGCGGCAGTTTCGACTGTAAGCAGTTGCAGAATGTGGTGGATCAGAGCAAACGGATAGACGTGAGTGGAAATTGGACCCAACCCTGACCTGCTGAAGAGGCAAGCCGTGTCACCGGGTCACTTGGTTTTGGAAGGTGATTCTAAAATAATCGTCACTGGACCATCGTTCAGAATTGTCACCAGCATATGCGCTTGGAATTGACCGGTCTGAACTTGTACCCCTTGCTCGCGCAACAAGGCGATGAAACGCGCGAGGAGTGGCTCGGCGAGCGCCGGTCGCGCCGCGGCGATGAAATCGGGACGGCGGCCCTTGCGCGCGTCGGCGTAGAGGGTGAACTGCGAGACGACGAGCGCGCTCCCGCCGATGTCTAGCACCGCTCGGTCAAACTTGCCGGCTTCGTCGGGGAAAATGCGCAAGGTGGCGATCTTTTGTGCCAGCCACTGCGCGTCGCGTTCGTCGTCGTCGTGTGTAACGCCGACCAGTACGACTAGTCCTCTCCCAATCGCCCCAACGATTTCGCCGTCCACGCTGACCGACGCTTGGGTCACGCGTTGAATGACTGCACGCATCCTTCCCCCTTGTGTTTCTCGTTCTCGCAACAGCCCTGTAATCTGTAGCAGGATGGGTTGCTTAAATTGGCAATCTCTGGTATGATTCCGCCAACCGTAAGGTGGAGAAGCATCGAATGTACAAGTTGCTGATGACCTATGATATTCGTCCCGGCCGCGAGTCGGAATATTTCGAGTTCGTCGTGCAGGAATTCGTACCGCAATTGACCCGCTTGGGCATTCAGCCGACGGAAGCGTGGTACACGGTCTACGGCGAAGGGGTGCCGCAAATTCTGACGGGCGGTGTGATGCAGGAGCGCGACGCACTGGAGCGCGTTCTAGAAACGGAAGAATGGAAGACGCTGCTGGGTAAACTGCTCGCGTTGGTCTCGAATTTCAATCAGAAAATCGTTCCGGCGCGCGGTCCATTCCAGTTGTAAGGCGCGCTGTCGATAAAAGTGTGGGGATATCGCGATGGGATCGCCGCGATATCCCCACAGTATTTTGTCGGCGCGTTTTACGCCGATGTGGTCTTGGCTTCTGCTTGGGCGGCGGGCTTGGTCTCGGTTTTCGATTCCGTCTGGGTATCCGCCGGCGTCTCGCTCGACTTGGCTGATTTGCCGTTCCCCTTCACTGTGCCTGAAGAGGTGTTACGGCTATCGGTAATGTACCAGCCGGAACCTTTGAAGATGATGCCGGCTGGGAAAAGAACTTTGTGCACTGTCCCCGCGCAGTTGGGACACTGACGCACGGGCGCGTCCTGAACGGATTGCATCCGCTCGAAGCGAAACCCGCAACTGTCGCATTGATACTCGTAGATAGGCATTTCTCGACACCCCCTCATCATCCGTTCTCAAAGATTTCGCACTTCGAGCCAGCCCCAGAGCCATCCCGAAGTGCGTTATCCTCGCATCACCCTGCCCCCCTTGCGAACCGGTCGGGAGGACGAGCAGTGACCCAGTTGTATTTCTATTATACTCTCGCTTGGAACAGCGGTCAAATGCATAATGGCTGCCCGGAAATCGCTTGACGTGCCTTTTCACCTCCGCTGCCAGCACCGCGACCTGACCGGGATGCCGTAACTTGCGCTTGGGAGTAGTGATGACAACGAAATCATCGCCGCCGATGTGCCCGATGAAATCCTCCGCGTTGCCGCGCTCGGCTATCGCACCGAGAATATTTCGCCCCAACCCTCGAATGACCTGATCACCTTTGAGCCAACCGTATCTGTCGTTGTATTCCTTAAAGTGAGTCAAGTCAATGTAGAGGAAGGTGGATCATCTTCAATCAACAGAACTTGGCGTTTCTCTTTCACGAACCACCCTGGGCAAAACCTACTCTGCTGGGCGCAACTCTCGATAGAGCGCGTGCCATTCTGCCAGTGTTAGCGTCTCGGCGCGTCGCGCGGGGTCAATGTGTGCGCGTGCAAGCGCGGCGACGACTTGTTCTGCCTCGCGCCCCAAACCGTGCGCGAGCGCGTTCCGTAACTGTTTGCGCCGTTCGCCAAAGCCGGCGCGTACGATTGCAAAGAACGGCGCCGCGTCAGCCGGCGCGTCGTCGAAAACATCTAGCCGCACAATCGCCGAGTCTACCTTGGGGCGCGGGTAGAACGCGCCCGCGGCCACCGTTCGAATGAGACGCGCCCGCGCAAAGGACTGCACACTGACCGCCAGCAAATTCATTCGCGGCGGCTGGGCGATGATTCGCTGCGCCACTTCGCGCTGAACCATCACAACGATCACACGCGGTCTGGGCGCGTTTTCAAGTAGATGGCGCAGAATCGCAGAGGTGACGTAGTACGGCAAGTTGGCGACGACTTTGAACGAGAGAGCCGCAGGGACGGGACTTGGACCCGCCTCTGCGATTCGATGGCTAGGGGGTTCGAGCCACTCGGCTGGGGTTCGCGCCAGCACGTCACCTTGCGCGATGCGGACGTTCGGCGCATCGGCAAAATCGTTTTGGAGTCTTGCCGCTAGGTCGGCGTCAATTTCGACGGCGACAACTGCGCCGGCGCGTTGTGCCAGCACGCGCGTCAAGTGTCCCAGCCCTGCTCCGATTTCCAGGACCGTATCCGTGCGAGTGACCTCCGCCGCGTCGGCGAGGCGCTCCAAGAGGCGTGTGTCGGCGAGAAAATGCTGTCCGAACCGCTTGCGCGGGCGCAACCCGCGCGCGTGGAGCGCCGTCTGGATGCTCATCAATGCGTCAGCCGTTCGCGCGGCGTGTCTGGAATGATCCAGTGAATTTGGTCCGCCGCGGGCGGTGGGTCGAGCAAATAAATATCCACCCACTTGTACCACAGCGCCAAGTTCCACTCATCGTAGCCGAGGTCAATGCGCCGTCCTTTGATGCTGCCGCCCGTATCGCCGGCGATCGCTGTGCCGTAGCCGGGCACGTACACTTTGGAGCGCAGATTGATGACTTTGGAATCCACGGCGATGACGCCGAACCCGGCGCGCATACCGATCGCCGTGATACCGAATTCCGGATGCGAGCGCGCTTTGCCCGAAGTCGCCGCCGTGTACGAAGTTGCCAGAACACGCAACTTGCGCCAGTACGTTACCGTCGTGCCGTTGGGCAGCGTCAACTCGCGTTTGACGATTTTGGTGCCATAGTGAATGATTTGCGGAATCGGTGCGGCTTCGATCCATTCCCGGTCCACTGTGCGGCGCGTCTCGCGACCATTTTCGTAGGTGATGCGGATGGTACGTTTCTTGACGCCGGGAACGCCGGTCTGTGCGGTTTGTCGCTGATCAATCTCCAGCGAGGGGTCGGGACGCCACAGGGTCTCGTAGGCGATGTACTCTGACTCGGTGACGAAATCTTCCCGCACGCGCATCACCTGAATCGTCGCGTTTTCGTCCAGCTTTTCGGTGGCTGCCGGAATCGTGTAATCTTTACCGGCGAGCTCGATTTCTTCTTGCGCCAACGCGTCCGCGACGCGTTCGCCGAGCGTGCGCGTGCGGATGGTCCTGCCGTCTACGAGTATAGTCGCCGCGCGCGCGCGGCGGATGTACACTTGCCAGCCCGGCGCAATCGGTGTGCCAAGGTCGGGACGCACGTAATCGCCCAGATAGACGATGAGCCCGGCTTGGCGCAGCGCTTCGCCAATCGTCGGCGCGGTGGTGTAGAGCGTCGTGCGCGCGCCGTTGTCGTTCACCTCCAGTGGTACCGCGCGCTGAATGGTGAGCGAGATCGGCGCCGGATTCTCGGCGATGCGCGCGAGCGCGAGGCTTGGCTCCACGATCATGCCATTCGCCCAAATTCGATCTTCTGTCTTGAGCAGGATGCCGGCTTCCTTCAGCGCCGCATAGATCGTGGAGGATTGGGTGCGCCAGGCAAGCGTATTCCCGTCCACTTGAATTTGAATCGGCTGGGCGAGACGAATCGTGATGGGTTGGTTGACTGGGATGCGCGCGTGGAGGGAAGGTGTGATGCGGTCTTCGGGAAAGAGAGTGATTGAGGCGTCGTGCAAAACACCGGCGACGGTGGTTTGGTTCGACCAGATGAGGCGCGCCTGTCCGTTGATTTCCAGCGGGATGGGTTTGAGGGCGTGGAAATAGCCCACGCCCATAGCGACGAGCGCGCTCAAAGTGAGGAGGAGAATGACTGTGGACGCGTCAAAGCGCCAGCGTCCGCGTATCCATCGGCGCAGGGTCAAGGAACGGTCTGGGAATCGATCCATGAAGTTGGAGGCGTCGGTTGCCACGAGCGGTCTCGAAAGAAATGGTCGTGCACCCTCTGTCGAAACGAGCGCCCCGGCTTTCCCGACTTAGCCGGCTCCAGCCAGGTGCCCCGACGGCACCCGAAAGTGACGACGTACCGTTGCTGCCTTCCGACCCTGGCGGGGTTTGTCGGCTTTCGCCGCGTCGGACCCAACCTTCAACGCCACTTGAGGCAGGCAGTCCCGAAACGCGCATCCCTCGAGAGGGAGTTCGACCTCGCTATAGCGGATTGCGAGTCAGCCGCCCGAAAGCGGAGTCAGGGCACCGCTAGCTCCCCATCTAGCACGACCGCGCCTAGTGTAGTCGAGAAGAAGGAAAATGTCAAAAACGAGTGGGCACATTCACTCTCATCCCACGGTCACTACGAGCAGCGGAGAGGGCGGGATTTGAACCCGCGAGGCTCATCGCCTACACGATCTCCAATCGTGCGCACTAGACCGGACTATGCGACCTCTCCAAGTTAGTAAGTCATGTGGTCAGTTGACCATTCGACTATGTGACTATCCGACTAGACAGGCGGAGAGGGAGGGATTTGAACCCCCGGTGGACTTGCGCCCACACGCGATTTCGAGTCGCGCGCACTAGACCGGACTATGCGACCTCTCCAGCAATTCTATTATAGCACAGGGTTGTCAAAGATACAAAGTCCGATTTCAAGCGGTCCATTCCACGCTCTTTCCGATGGCTGGGTCTGGGGGGCGAAAGTTTGGCAGAACAGACATTAAATTGCCTGCCCGACGCGTTTGGGATAATCGGAGAAACGGTTTATAATCCTAACCAGTCCCGCAGCAGCCGCCACTCGTTACATTCTTCAGGAGGAGGTCCCCCAATGCGATGGTCCCTTCTTCTCGCGTTCGGTTTTTCGCTCGCGCTCGTCGGTTGCGAAGTAGAACCTTACGCCTTGGAATCCCACTATGCGACCATCGAGGCGCACAACGTCGAAGCGACGATTAGGGTTTCAGTCGCCGCCACGCTCACGCGCCTCGCGCACAACGCGACGCGCGCGCCGACGCCCCCTGTCCCGACTCTCACCACGCCAACCCTCGGCGCGCCCACACCCAGCGCAAGTCCAACTCATTCTTCAACCTCTAGTCCGACCGGCACACCCACCCTGACTCCGACGATCACCCTCACCGCCACCCCAACGAACACGGCAACGCCGGGGATTCCCAAACTGTCCCTCACCCTTCTCGGCTGCACCACCGGCTTTGACATTTTGCAGGGCTTGGGCGAAGTAACGAACGCCTACGCCACGCTTCGCAACATCGGCGGCGCGGACCTCACCGACGTTTGTGCGACCCTCAGCGCGAGCGACGAGGGAAAACCGCATCGCGATAAAACGCGCTGCGCCGGCTACTTGCCGCCGGGATTCGAGATCACGCAGAAATTGACCGTGGATACCGAGTACAGCAAACTCACCTCCATCACTCTCGTCGTCACGGCGACGCAAGGCATTCGGGAAACAAAGGCACAGTCGAGTTGTCCGGAAATCGCCAAGCCCCTGCTCGACGAAATTTCGCGGCGCATCGGCGTCGTTAGGCCTTCAGAATGATTCACCTTGACGGATCCCACTTTAAAGACGAATTCGGGCGCACGTTGATTTTGCGCGGCGTCAACCTGGGCGGCAAAGTGCCCGCCCAGCCCGATGGTGCGACGCGCCACCGCGCCGGCTTTTTCGACCATCGCAACGTCTCGTTCGTCGGACGACCATTCCCGCTCGCTCAGGCGGACGCACATTTTCGCCGACTGCGCGAGTGGGGAATGACTTGTCTCCGTTTCCTCGTCACCTGGGAAGCCATTGAGCACGCGGGACCGGGCATCTACGATCAAGCGTATCTGGACTATGTGCGCGCCATCGTTCAGAAAGCGGGCGAGTATGGCATCCAACTCTTCATTGACCCCCACCAAGATGTGTGGAGTCGTTTTTCTGGCGGCGATGGCGCGCCCGGCTGGACCTTCGAAGCGATTGGAATGGACATCACGCGCTTGGCCGAGACTGGCGCCGCCATCGTCCACGCGGTTCACGGCGACCCATTTCCGCGAATGATCTGGCCCACCAACGCCACCAAACTCGCCGCCGCGACGATGTTCACCCTCTTTTTCGGCGGGAACGATTTCGCGCCCAAGACGCGCGTGAATGGCGAATCCGCGCAGGAGTACTTGCAGCGACACTACATCGCCGCGATCAAACAAATCGCGTGGCGACTGAACGACTTGCCCAACGTCCTCGGCTACGACACGATGAACGAGCCGCTCAGCGGCTTCATCGGCTGCCGGGATTTGCGCGTGGCGACTGGCTTGCTGCGACTGGGGGAAAGCCCCACGCCATTTCAAGCGATGCTACTCGGCGCGGGGTTTCCGCAGGAAATCGAAGTGTGGACGCGCGGCATTTTGGGACCCAGGCTGATCGAGCGCCGCGTCGTGAATCCCGACCGCGTGCGCGCGTGGCGCGAAGGTTTCGACTGCCCCTGGCGACAGAACGGCGTCTGGGACCTCGGGCCCGATGGCACGCCCCGGTTGCTGCGCCCAGATTATTTTGCGGCTGTGAACGGTCGAACGGTGGATTTCAGTCAGGACTATTATCTTCCGTTCGCAAATCGCTTTGCGCGCGAGATTCGCGCGGCGCATCCGCACGCGCTCATCTTTATCGAGACGGAAGTGAACCACGCACCGCCGCGCTGGAGCGCGTCCGACGCGGCGAACATCGTCTACGCGCCGCACTGGTACGATGGGTACGTCCTGTTTATGAAGGATTACAACCCCTTGATCGCCGTAGATATGCGCGACGGTCGTTTGGTCTTTGGCAGTGGCAACATCCGGCAATCATTCGCCGCGCAACTCGCGACGTACAAACAACAATCCATCGAACGGCTGCGCGGCGCGCCGGTGCTGCTCGGCGAGTTCGGCATCGCGTTCGACCTCCAAGGCAAGCGCGCCTATCGCACCGGCGATTGGCGCGCGCAGATCGCCGCGATGGAACGCAGTTTCCGCGCAGTGGAAGACAACCTGCTGAACTGTACGCTGTGGAACTATACCGCCGATAACTCGAACGCGCACGGTGACCAGTGGAACGATGAAGACCTTTCGATCTTCAGCCCCGACCAGCAGAGCGATCCGAGCGACATCAATTCCGGCGGACGCGCGCTATCCGCCGTCGTGCGTCCGTACGCGCGCGCCGTCGCGGGTGAGCCGCTGCGGATGCACTTCGACGGCGCGCGGCGTGTCTTTGAATTCGAATTTCGTCACGACGCAGCCGTCACCGCACCCACCGAGTTCTTCGTACCGAATTGGCAGTACCCGCGCGGCTACAGGGTCAAAGGATCGGACGGCGAGTGGGAGGCGAATCGCGAGACGCAGACGCTCACCTATCGGCATACCCTCGCGCGCACAATCCACACGATAACGATCCTCCCGCAGGCGTAGAACCTGCGGGAGAGTGTTTTACTTGGCGGCGATGTTTATCCACTCGATTGCCGCCGCAATATTCGGCTCCATCGCGCCGATGCCGGCGACGCGCTGCGCTGGCGCGATTTCGTTTGCCGCCTCCAAGGCGCTCCCCGGCGCCGCGCCTTTGACGCCGATAATCGCGTGCGACCAACGCCACTTGCCGCGCAAATCCTCCGCCGCGCCGAGCGCGCCCAGCGCGTTGACCGCCTCCTCACTCAAGCATCGCGACGCCTCATCGCGCACCGCGGCTACGACGATTCTGCCGCTTGGAATTTGCGCAACGAACTGCGCGAGCCGCGCCGCTTCGCTCTCCGACGCGAACGTGTCGAACGCGGCGCTCGCTTCTACCGCGCCGGTCTGTTCGTTGACGACGACGATGTTATAGCCGCGCGAATTTTTCGCCGCGTCTGTGCCATTGACGTAGATGTGCGCGAAATCGCCCACCTCACTCCCCGCGCTCCGCGCGACGATGGACACGGATGAATTGTCCGGGCGCACCGACGCGACCGGCGCGAGCGCATCGAAGCGCAGAATAATTTCATTCATCCCAGAGTTCAAGGCTTCGGGTTTCAGATCCAAGGCGTACTCGCCCCAGCCGGATTGCAGGGCGAGCACGCCCGCGCGATTGCCATTCACCGTGATCGTGAGGCGCTGGTTCGGCATCGGCGCGAACGCGCGCAGGGTGAGTGTCGTTGGGCGCGGTGACTCTATCCGCACGAAGATTCTCGCTTCGTGACGCGTGGCCCACACGGTTGATCCACCCAGCGTTCCCCACCCCTCCGCGAAATTCAAGCGCGCCCGCGCGTCGTCCGGGCGAATCGTCTGCAGGTTGGGTGCGGGCGCATCGTTCACGCGAAAGACAACCGTCTCGCCGGTCTCATCGCTCACATCCGCGAGCAGCGTCGTCGGCAGAACGTACTGCGCGTACGCGCGCGCGGCATCAAGCGCGGCGCGATGGGCGGGCTGGCGCGGCGAGTGCCACACCACGTAGCGCACGCCGAAAAAGCGCAGCACCGCCGGCGCGAGTTCCCGATCGCGCTGAATCGTCGCCGCATCGAGTTTGTGGCCGGTTTCGACAGCGATGAGCGAGTTGATGACGGGCGACTCGGTAAAGTACTGGAATTTGAGGTCGGGATTGCGCGATGTGTTGCCGCCCAGAATCGGGCGTCGGTGCGCAGTCTGATACCACTGCGCGAACATCATCGCTTGGTCGAGCGTGCCGGTCATTCGGAAACCGTTGCGCCACGCCAGCGGGATTTCGAGCACGGAAAAATTACCTGCGTCGCGCGCGATCGTTTGATACACACCGGGAATCCGCATATCGGAAAGCGGCAGTGGTGTGGAGAGATGTTCGAATAGCAGAGCGGTAAGCAGTAGGCAATAGACAGTAGGCAGTCTCCATTTCCCGCCTCCCGCCTCTAGCCTCTTGCCTACTCTGGGGAGTAGCCCTGCTAGACCGTAACCTACCAGCACGGCGAGCGCGAGCGTCACCATCACGCTCCAGCGACTGGGATAGCGATTACCCTTGACGAATGGAATTTCAAGGAGCACATCGAACGGCATCGGCAAGTCCAGGGGTGCGCCGTTCACGCGCAGTTCCGGACCCAGGGAGATCAAAACAAAGATGGCGCCGAAGATACCCCAGACGCGCGCGCACGGCACACGCCAGAGCGCGAGGAGGGCGAGCGCGAGCGCGGTGAATCCGAGATACGCAAAGTTGGTGTAGGCGAAATGAAACTGCGCTTCCAGTTCGCCAAAGATCGGATGCAGTCGGCTGGGGACGACAAAGCCGAGCGCATCGCTCGAAAACACATCGGCAAAGCCAAGCCCGCTTTGGATAAAATCTCCTTCGGTCGCCATGTCCTGAAACATCGCGGCGAGGATGGGGAACATTGGGACGACGAAGACGAGCGCGGCGACTGAGAGGGTAAGCAGCAAGCGGTGATCAGTAATCAGTCGCCAACGCGACGCCAGGAGCCGGTAGGCAAGGTAGAGCGCGGTGAAGAGGATGAGGAACGAGGCGTAGATGAATTCGCTCAACGCTTGAAAGAGCAAAAACAAGCCGAGGAGTGTGCCATAGTAAATCGGCGATCGTAAATTGGCAATCGAGAACCGGTTAGCGGTTGGCGGTCGGCGGTCGGCCGTCGCTTTGAGCAAGAACAGAACGTAGAACGGAATCCAGTGCGACGAGGCGATGTTGAATTGTCCTAGTGACGCGTACAGCAGTTTGTTCGCCGAGAATGCGTACACTGCGCCAGCGGCAAAGGCGGCGAGTTTCAAGTTCCGAGTTTCAAGTTGCCGATTCTGTAACCCGAAACCCGAAACCTGAAGCAGATGACTGACGAGTAGGTACGTTCCCAAGCCGCTCACCGCAAACGAAAACCACAAATTCACATTGGCGGCGAAGACGAGATTGAAGGTGTGCTGGATCGGAATCGAGAGAAACGCGTTGAGGTAGGTGAGGGTGTAGAACGCGAGGTTCAGCCCGATCGGGTAAAACATATAATTGGTGTAGATCGGGTTCGCGCCGAGGTGCGTGAGCGCGTAGGGCACCCACCACAAGTTCCACGCGAGTGCGGGGTCGTCGCTGCCGTCGCCGGCGACATGCGTGGTCGCGCGCAAGACGAGGGGATAGGTAAGGAGGATCGCGAGGGCGAGATAGGCGGCCAGCGCGAGAACGTCCGCGCGATATTTGCCAAAGCGAAACATCGAAACACACCGCGCTAGGCGCGCGTCTTGGGCTTGCCGGGAATCTCGTAGCAATGGCGACAACGCGCCTCGTACACCTCGCTCGCGCCGACGAGAATCACTGGGTCGTCGTACTTGGCGGGCTTGCCATTGATCAAGCGTTGTGAGCGAGACGCGGGCGCGCCGCAGACGACACAGATGGCAGAGAGTTTGTCCACCTGCTCTGCTTGCGCGAGCAACAGGGGCATCGGTCCGAACGGCTCGCCGCGAAAATCCATATCCAGCCCGGCGACGATGACACGCACGCCGCGATCGGCGAGCGCACTCGTCACCTCGGCGATCTTCCAATCGAAGAATTGCGCTTCGTCAATGGCGACCACCGTCGCGCGCGGGTCAAGGTGTTCGAGAATCTGCTCGGCGTTCTGGACCAGAATGGCTTCCCAATTCGTGCCGCTGTGCGATGCCACCCGATTTTCGCCGTAACGTGTGTCGAGCGCGTGCGCGAACACCTGCACGCGTTGCTTGGCGATTTCGGCGCGCTTGATGCGGCGGATGAGTTCTTCTGTCTTGCCGGAGAACATCGAACCGCAAATCACTTCGATGTGTCCGCGCGCGCGCTCGATTTCGTAGGTCGCATCGTTCATGAGCCGATTCCTCCCGGTGAGAAAAGAGACAGAGGATCGCTCTGTCTCTTCGGTTTCACTTTTTCGATTTCTTCGCCGCGCTGGGTTTCGCTTTGGCGGCAGGCGTTTTCTTGGCGGCAGGCTTGGCTTTTGCCGCCGGCTTTTTCGGCGCGACTTTTTTGACGGCGGGTTTTTTGGCTGCCACTTTGGGTTTAGCGACGCGCGCGCGCTTCTGCGGCTTCGCTTTGACCGCGGCTGGCTCGACCGTTGGCGCAGGCGCTTCCGCGACGACCGGCGCGGCGGGCTGCTCTTCGACGACCGGCAG